>CAXTTN010000114.1:0-18460 GCA_964247105.1 uncultured Pseudonocardia sp. | reverse complement strand
CCCGCCCAGCCGCCGCCCGTCGAGAGCACCCCGCTGGCGTCGGCAACACCCACGCCGGGATTGACCTGCCGGCTGGTGGGCTGATGGCGGCGCCCACCGACGCACGGGCCCGAACGCCCGACGCTCCCGCCCCGCTCCCCACCGGGCGAGGCGTCGAGCTGTTGCTGCTGGCGTTCGCGGCCGTGCTCGTGACGGGCGCACTCGTCCTGGTCGAGGCCAACACCGAGCAGCAGCTGTCCAACTCGCTGCTGTTCGTGGGCCTGGCCTACCTCGGGCTGTTCACGCTGGGCCACTTCGCGGTCCGCCGCTTCGCGCCGTACGCGGATCCGTTGATCCTGCCCTGCGTGGCGCTGCTCAACGGCCTGGGCCTGGTGATGATCCACCGCCTCGACCTGGCCTACGCCGCGAGCGCCACGGCGGTGGGGGATCCCGCGCCGAGCGAGGCGATCGGCCGTCAGGTGGCGTGGACGGCCGTCGGGCTGGTGCTGTTCATCGTCGTGCTGGGGTGGGTGCGCGACCACCGCACGCTGGAGCGCTACGGCTACACCGCGGGCCTGGCCGGCATGGTGTTGCTGGCGCTGCCGGGCCTCCTGCCGTCGTCGATCTCCGAGGTGAACGGCGCGAAGATCTGGCTGCGGCTGGGCGTGTTCTCGATCCAGCCCGGCGAGTTCGCGAAGATCCTGCTGATCGTGTTCTTCGCGGCGTTCCTACGGCAGAAGCGCGACCTGTTCAAGAAGGGCGAGGGCCGCCGCATCCTGGGGATGCAGTTCCCCCGCCCGCGCGACCTGGGCCCGCTGCTGCTGGCGTGGGGGCTCTCGGTCGGGGTGCTGGTGCTGGAGAGCGATCTCGGCACGTCGCTGCTGTTCTTCGGCATCCTGCTGGTGCTGCTCTACGCGGCCACCGAGCGGGTCTCGTGGATGATCATCGGCCTGACGTTCTTCGTCGGCGGCGCGTACCTCGCCTACCAGCTGTTCGGCCACGTCCGGGTGCGCGTGCAGATCTGGCTGGACCCCTTCGCCGATCCGAGCGGCTCGGGCTACCAGATCGTGCAGGCGCTGTTCGGGCTGGGCACCGGCGGCGTCGGGGGCACGGGCCTGGGCGCCGGCCGTCCGGACATCGTGCCGTTCGCCAACAGCGACTTCATGCTGTCCTCGCTGGGCGAGGAGCTCGGGCTGATCGGGCTCGCCGCCATCCTCGTCATCTACCTCGTGCTGATCACCCGCGGGCTGCGCAGCGCGCTGGCCGTGCGCGACAGCTTCGGCAAGCTGCTGGCCACCGGGCTGGGCTTCGCGCTGGCCCTGCAGATCTTCATCGTCGTCGGCGGGGTCTCGAAGCTGATCCCGCTCACCGGTCTCACGCTGCCGTTCCTCTCCTACGGCGGTTCCTCGCTCGTCGCCAACTACGCGCTCGTCGCGCTGCTGCTGCGGATCTCCAACGCCGCGCGCGCGCCGCTCCCCCGCCGCCCCGCCACTCCCCCGGTCCCGCTCGGTGAGGCGGGCACGGAGCTGGTGGAGCGGCCATCATGAGTGGTTCTCGGCTGTGAACACCCCGGTACGCCGCATCGCCATCGCCGTCATGGTCATGATCGTGCTGCTCATGGCCAACCTGACCTACGTGCAGGTCGTGAAGGCCGACGACTACCGCAACAACCCCGGCAACCAGCGCGTGCTGCTCGCCGAGTACTCCCGCAAGCGCGGCCAGATCAGCGCCGGCGGCCAGGTGCTGGCCAGCAGCACGGCGTCGGACGACCGGCTGCAGTACCAGCGCCAGTACCCCGCCGGGCCGATGTACGCGCCGATCACCGGCTACTACTCGGTGATCTACAACTCCAGCGGGATCGAGCGCGCGTCGGACTCGGTGCTCAACGGCAGCGACGACCGCCTGTTCGGGCGCCGGCTGTCGGATCTCATCACCGGCCGCGACCCCAGCGGCGGCAACGTGGTGCTCACCATCGACCCGGCCGTCCAGCAGGTCGCCTACGACCAGCTGACGCGCAAGAACTACACCGGCTCGGTGGTGGCGATCCGCCCCAGCACCGGCGAGATCCTCGCGATGGCGTCCACGCCGTCGTTCGACCCGAACCCGCTGGCCAGCCACAGCACCGACGCGCAGAAGGCGGCCTGGGCCAAGGACAACACCGCCGATCCGCCGGTGCTGACCAACCGCGCCATCCAGGAGACCTACCCCCCGGGCTCGACGTTCAAGCTCATCGACGTGGCCGCGGCGCTGTCCAGCGGCCGCTACACCCCGGACTCCCCGCTCACCGCCGCCCCGAACATCACGCTCGCCAACACGCGGACCACGCTGGAGAATTACAACGGCAACGCGTGCGGCACCTCGCCCACCGCGTCGCTGCGGGAGGCCCTGCAGCGCTCGTGCAACACCGCGTTCGCGCAGCTGGCGGCCGATCTCGGCGTCAAGGCCATCCGCGACCAGGCCGACGCGTTCAAGATCGGGCAGAGCGACGAGACGATCCCGATGGCCGTGGCACCGTCCACCATCGGCGCGATCGGAGACGTCGCGGCACTGCAGCAGTCCTCGATCGGGCAGCGCGACGTCGCGTTCACCCCGCTGCAGAACGCCTCGATCGTCGCCACGATCGCCAACGGCGGCCAGGTGATGGCGCCCTACCTCGTCAAGGAGGTCCAGAGCCAGACCCTGGACACGGTCGACACCACCCAGCCCGACCGGCTCGGCCAGGCCATCACCCCGGCCGTCGCGCAGACCCTGACCGATCTCATGGTCAACAACGAGAGGTCCTACGGCGGCGGCGGCAAGATCACCGGGGTGGACATCGCAGCCAAGACCGGCACCGCGGAGCACGGCAACGACCCCAAGAACACCGCCCCGCACGTCTGGTACGTCGCGTTCGCGCCCGCGGTGAGCCCGCAGGTCGCGGTGGCCGTGCTGGTGGAGTCGGGCGGTGACCAGAACGACCTCGCGGCCACCGGCGGCCGCGTGGCCGCCCCGATCGGCCGCGCGGTGATCGCGGCCGCTCTCGGCCGGGGCCCGCGATGACGGTCCTCGCCGCAGGCCAGCGCATCGCCGACCGCTACCAGCTCGACCGCCGCATCGCCGTCGGCGGGATGGGCGAGGTCTGGGAGGCGTCCGACACGCGGCTGGGCCGCAGCGTCGCGGTCAAGGTGCTGCGCCCGGAGCTGTCCGACGACGAGGAGTTCCTCTACCGCTTCCGCATCGAGGCGCAGACGGTCGCGTCGCTCGACCACTCCGGCATCGCCCACGTGCACGACTACGGCGAGGAGGACGGCGCGAGCGGCAAGCGCACCGCCTGGCTGGTGATGGAGCTGGTCCGCGGCGAGCCGCTGTCCACGCTGATCTCGCGCGGGCCGATCGACGCCGACGAGACGCTGCGCATCGTCGAGGAGGCGGCCTGGGCGCTGCAGGCCGCCCACGAGCGCGGCTTCGTGCACCGCGACGTCAAGCCCGGCAACATCCTGGTGCGCACCGACGGGCTGGTGAAGCTCACCGACTTCGGGATCGCCAAGGCCGCCGACGCCGTGCCGGTGACGCGGTCCGGGATGGTGATGGGCACCGCCCACTACATCGCGCCGGAGCAGGCCAGCGGGGCCGAGGCCGGCCCGTCCGGGGACGTCTACTCGCTGGGCATCGTGGGCTACGAGTGCCTGGCCGGGCACCGGCCGTTCCGCGCCGAGAACGCGGTGGCCGTCGCCATGATGCAGGTGCGCGACGAGCCGCCGCCGCTGCCGGCCACGGTGCCGCCCGCCGCGCGCGAGCTGATCGAGGCCGTGCTCGTCAAGGACCCGTCGCGGCGCTACGCGAACGGCGGCGAGTTCGCCGCCGCCGTGGCCGCGGTGCGCCGGGGCGAGCCGCTGCCGGCGCCGGGGTCCACCACCGGCCCGTACACGCCGACACGCGCGCGCCCGGCCGTGGGGTCGAGCACACCGCCGCCCACGCCCGCGGTGTCCGCCGCGCCGCGGACACCCGCGCCGGAACAGCCCGGCCGCGGGTCCACGCGCAAGAGCCGGGAGACCACCAGAACCCCGACGCGGCCCGCCCCCCCACCCACGGAAGCGCTCCGGTTGAGCCACGCCCGCAGCCGGGGCCGCACCACCTTGTTGGTGCTGTTCGTGCTGCTCACGGTGGCCGCGGTGGTCGTGGGGGTGTACGTGCTCCGCAGCCTGGGGGGGTCCCGGGGGCCGCAGAGCATGGCCCCGCCACACCTACCGGCGGGTACCGTTGCGAGCCGAGCGGCATCCGATCCGCCGCTCGGCTCGTTGATCGACACCGGCGGCGTCCGGTGAACCCAGGCACCGGGCAGTCCGGCGCTCCGTTGGTCCCCGAGCCCCCCGGACGGGCGATGTCGCCCGGCATGATGACCGAATCCACCGACCCCTCCAGGAACCGGCAGCGATGACCACCCCCCGACTGTTGTCCGAGCGCTATGAGCTGGGCGAGGTGCTCGGCTACGGCGGCATGTCCGAGGTGCACCGCGGGCTCGACACCCGGCTCGGGCGCGACGTGGCCGTCAAGGTGCTGCGCGCCGACCTCGCCCGCGACCCCCAGTTCCAGATGCGGTTCCGCCGCGAGGCCCAGAACGCCGCCGCGCTCAACCACCCGGCCATCGTCGCGGTCTACGACACAGGTGAGGTGCAGAGCGAGTTCGGGCCGCTGCCCTACATCGTCATGGAGTACGTCGACGGCCAGACGCTGCGCGAGATCGTCAAGTCCACCGGGCCGATGACGCAGCAGAAGGTCATCGAGGTGATGGCCGACGTCTGCGCCGCGCTGGACTTCAGCCACCGCCACCAGATCATCCACCGCGACGTCAAACCGGCCAACATCATGATCAACCGGGCCGGCGCGGTGAAGGTCATGGACTTCGGCATCGCCCGCGCGCTGGGCGAGGGCCAGAACGTCACCCAGACCGCCGCGGTCATCGGCACCGCGCAGTACCTCTCGCCCGAGCAGGCGCGCGGTGAGGCCGTCGACGCCCGCAGCGACGTCTACGCGGCCGGCTGCGTGCTCTACGAGCTGCTGACCGGCGAGCCGCCGTTCACCGGCGACACCCCCGTCGCGGTGGCCTACCAGCACGTCCGAGAGATGCCGAAGTCGCCGTCCCAGGTCAACCCGGCGATCCCGCCCGCGCTCGACGCGGTGGTGCTCAAGGCGCTGTCCAAGAACCCGGACAACCGCTACCAGAGCGCCCAGGAGATGCGCACCGACCTCGTGCGCGTCCGCAGCGGGCAGGCGCCGCTGGCGCCGTCGGTGCTGAGCGAGGACGAGCGCACGGCGATGATGACGCCGCCCGCCACCGGGCCCACGCGCCGCATCAACGGCCGGCACGCCACCCCGCCGAACGGCTACGAGCCCTACTACGACGAGGACCAGCCGCGGCGCACCGGGAAGATCATCGGCGTCGTCGCCGCCGTGGTCCTGGTGCTCGGCCTGATCGGCTTCGTCGCCTACCAGGTCCTCAGCGGGCCCGCGGCGCCCAAGACCGTGGCCGTGCCGACCGTGGCCGGGCAGGTCCAGCAGGACGCGCAGAACGCCATCATCGCGGCCGGGTTCACGATCGGGAAGGTGACGCAGCAGCAGTCGTCGCTGGCCGACAAGGGCAAGGTACTGGCCACCGACCCGACGGGGGGCACGACGCTGGTGCAGCGGTCCGTGGTCAACCTGACGGTCGGCAGCGGGCCGGCCGCCGTGCCCGTGCCGACACTCGTGGGCAAGACCACGGCGGAAGCCACCACGGCGCTCGCCCAGTTCGGCCTCACGCTCGGCGCGACGTCCAACGGCGAGACGGACGATCCCACCCTCGTCGGCAAGATCATCGACTCGACGCCCAAGGCGGGTGTGACGGCTCAGGGCGGCAGCGCGGTCGCGGTGGTGATCGGCACCAAGCCCGCCAACGTCCAGGTGCCGACGGTGACCGACCGGGACCTGGCCGGCGCGCAGAAGGCGCTCCAGGACGCCGGGCTGACGGTGCAGGTCGCCCAGGTCGACGGCGGCGGCGACGCGGGCCAGGTGGTCGGCACCAACCCGGCGGCCGGCACCACGGTGGCGAAGGGCTCCACGGTCGTCCTGCAGGTGTCCACCGGCAACGGCAACGGCAACGGCACGGGCACCGTGCCCACGGTGCAGGGGCTGAGCGAGGGCGACGCGAAGAAGGCGCTGAAGAACGCGGGCTTCTCCGACATCGACACGCAGGACCAGGATCTCGGCAACCAGTTCCCGCAGTTCGACGGCAAGGCCATCGGCACGAACCCGCAGGCGGGCACGACAACCCAACAGGATCAGAAGGTCGTCCTGTTCATCGGCAAGTCGAACAACGGATAGTCGTTCGGCACCACCCGAGCCATGCAGCACACTGACGCCATGCGCGTCCTCGTGATCGACAACTACGACAGCTTCGTCTACAACCTCGTGCAGTACCTGGCGCAGCTCGGTGCCGAGACCGTGGTGCGGCGCAACGACGAGGTCGACCTCGACGAGCTGGAGTCGGTCGACGGCGTCCTGGTGAGCCCGGGCCCCGGCACGCCGGAGCGGGCCGGGGAGAGCATCGCGGCGATCCACCGCGCCGCCGCGCTGGGCGTGCCGCTGCTCGGGGTGTGCCTGGGCCACCAGGCGATCGGCGCGGCCTGGGGTGGCGTCGTCGAGCGCGCGCCGGAGCTGCTGCACGGGAAGACCTCGCTCGTGCACCACGACGGCAGCGGCGTGCTGGCCGGGCTGCCCGACCCGTTCGTCGCCACCCGGTACCACTCGCTGTCCATCCGGCCGGAGTCGATGCCGGCCGAGCTGGAGGTCACCGGCCGCACCGAGGGCGGGGTGGTGATGGCGCTGCGGCACCGCGAGCTGCCGGTCCACGGCGTGCAGTTCCACCCCGAGTCCGTCCTGACCGAGGGCGGCCACCGGATGCTGGCCAACTGGATGGCGAGCGCGGGCCACCCGGCCCCCGAGGCCGACGTGCTGGCCCTGACGGCGGAGATGGCCGAGCTGAGCGCCCGAGCCTGAGCGCGAGTCGACCATCTCGGCACGGCGAGTTCGCCATCCTGGCACCGGTGGCCGCGGCTCGGCGGCCCGCCCTCATGATCGGCCGTTCGGGACGTCAGGCCGCACTCACCGCGGCTGCGCGTCCCGAAGCGTCGATCATGAGGCTGGGCCGGGACGGCGGAACAGCGATCCTCGCTGCTCGTGGGGTACGAGGGCGCCACCCATGCGGGCGGGCGCGATACCGTGGGGGCTGTACGCCCGGGTCGGGCGCCGAACACCGTCACGCGAGGTCAGCAGATGCCGAAGTCCAGGGTCCGCAAGAAGGCGGTCTACACCCCGCCGTCCAACGAGCGGCGCAGCACCACACCGGTCAAGGTCTCAGGCCCCACCAACCCCGTGTACGTCGCGGTGTTCCTCGGTCTGATGGGGCTCGGCCTGGCCTGGCTCGTGGTCAACTACCTGGCCGGGCCGTCCATCCCGTTCATGACGGCGCTGGGCTCCTGGAACTTCCTCATCGGATTCTCACTGATCGTAATCGGCCTCCTGATGACGATGAGATGGCGCTGAGCTGCAGAAACACCGCTCTGTAAGTAGTCCCCAGTGTGGACAACCGTTGTGGACAGGTTACATTGGGTGATGATGTGACGGTCGAGTGCAGCCCGGCTCCCGGGCTCGTCGTGTGCGGCTGGATCGGCGCCGTGGCCGCGGCCGGCTGGTGCGCGGCCCTCTGGACGGACGGCGGCGACCCGGCCGGCCGGCTGATCGCGGGCCTCGCCGCGGTGGGGCTCGGACTGGCGGCGCTGTACGGCAGCCTGGCCCGGCCACGGCTGCGCGCCGACGCCGACGGCCTGACCGTCGGCGGTCTGCGGCGCTCGCGCCACTACCCGTGGCCGCTGGTGCAGGGGGTGCGGGTGGTGCGGACGCGGCGCTTCGGGCGGGAGAGCTCGCTGCTGGAGGTCGACACGCTCACCGCGGCCGGTGCCGACCAGCTGTTCGTGTTCGGCCGCCTGGACCTGGACGCCGACCCCGAGGACGTCGCCCCGCGCCTGCTCGCGCTACGCCCCTGACAACCAGCGCTCGCCCTGACAACCAGCGCTCGCCCTGACAACCAGCGCTCGCCCGAGATCAGCCCGAGCCCACACCGGGGTGTCGGCCGACCTACGTGAGGGTCGTGACGGCGCAGATCGCCAGCAGCACGACCGTCAGGCCGCTCAGGGCCGCGGCCTGGACGGCCGTGCGGTTGCGGGCGGGGGCGAACGCCAGCACCGCCGCACCCAGCGCCCCGACGACGAGGCCGCCGATGTGGGCCGTCAGGGAGATCCCGGGCACCAGCTGGCTGATCACGACGTTGATCGCGATCAACCCCACCACCTGGCTCACCGGCTGCCGTACCCGCAGCAGCACGACGAGCAGCGCGCCCATCAGCCCGAAGACCGCCCCGGAAGCGCCCGCGACGGGCTGGTTGGGGGCGTTGAAGATCATGACGGCGGTCGAGCCACCGATCAGGGAGATCATGTAGAGCGCGAGGAAACGGCTCCGGCCGAGCACCTTCTCCAGGTCACGGCCCAGGACCCACAGCGCGAACATGTTGGACGCGATGTGCAGCGGCCCGATGTGCAGGAAGCCTGCCGTGACCAGCCGCCACCACTCGCCGTCGCCCACCTGCACGGGCGCGAGCTGCCAGGCGTCGAACAGGGCGGAGTCGGTGTTCTCGCTGATGCTGCCGGCCTGCACCACCGTCCACGCGTAGACCGCGACGTTGAGCAGGATGAGGACCCACACCACCACCGGGCGGCTCGATGCGGCAGCCACGGGGCGGCGCACATCGGGCCGGTCCTGGCCGACGCAGTCGACGCACTGGTGGCCGACCGACGCCTCGCGCAGGCACTCGGGACACGCGGGCCGCCCGCACCGGGCGCAGCTCAACCGCGTGGCGCGATCGGGGTGCCGGACACAGACCGCCGCCGCACCCGATGGGGGTGGGTACGGCGGCGGACCTGCGGGGTGGGTCACGTGCTCAGCTGGAGATCTCGACGCGCTGGATGACGACCTCGGACAGCGGCCGGTCGGACCGGTCGGTGGGCGCGGTGGCGATGGCGTCGACGACGGCGCGGGACTCCGCGTCGGCCACCTCGCCGAAGATCGTGTGCTTGCGGTTGAGGTGGGGGGTCGGGCCGACGGTGATGAAGAACTGCGAGCCGTTGGTGCCGGGGCCCGCGTTGGCCATGGCCAGCAGGTACGGCTTGTCGAAGCGCAGCTCGGGGTGGAACTCGTCGGCGAACTGGTAGCCGGGGCCGCCCCGGCCGGTGCCGGTGGGATCCCCGCCCTGGAGCATGAAGCCGGAGATCACGCGGTGGAAGACGGAGCCGTCGTAGAACGGGCCGGAATCGCCGCCGCTCGCGTTGGGCTGGGTGTACTTCTTCTCACCCGTGGCGAGCCCGGTGAAGTTCTCGACCGTCTTGGGCGCGTGGTCGGGGAACAGGTTGATGACGATGTCGCCCTGGTTCGTCCGCAGCGTCGCGGTGTGCTTGCCTGGTTCGGTCACCACCCCATCGTGCCAGACCCTCGCGGGAGCACCCGGTGGAGGAACGCGACCACCGCCTCCTCGTACGCCTGCGGGTCGGCGTTCCAGGCGCCGGTGTGCTCGCCGGACGCCGTCTCCCGGTACTCCACCGGCCAGCCGAGTGCGGGCGCGGCGGCGGCGAGCGCCCTGGTCGGGCCCACGGGCACGACGGAGTCGTCGGCGGTGTGCACCGCGAGCGTCGGCGGGCGCGCGGCCGGGGGGCGGCGGCGCAGGTCGAACCGGTCGAAGTCGATGCCGATGCGCCGGCTCGTCACCGCCGTGGCGAACGGGGTGAGGCCGGGCGGCAGCCGCCGGTTGCGGGCCTGCTGGCGCAGCGTGGCCCGCCAGTCGACGAGCGGCGCGTCCCAGATCGCGGCCGCCACGACGTCGCGGTGCCGGGACCGGTCGAGGAACGCCGCGGTGATCGCCGCGCCCATGGACCAGCCGAACAGCACGATCCGGCGGGCGCCGCGGGCCAGCGCGAGCTCGACGGCGGCCTCCAGGTCGAGCCACTCGGTGTCGCCGAGGTGGTAGCGGCCGTCCGGGCTGGCCGGGGCCTCGGGGTCGTTCCGGTAGGTCGGCACGAGCACCGGGAACCCCCGCAACGCCGGGAGCACCCGCAACGCCTCCCGGCGCGACCCGCCGCGGCCGTGGACCATCACCACCCAGGTGTCACCGGTCCCGGGCACCAGCCACGCGGGTGCGGGCCCGAGCGGGGTGGCCACGTCGACGTTCTCGAACTCGAGGCCGCGCGCGGCGGGATCGGGGTCGTACGGCCCGGTGTCGAGGACGGCGGCCGCTCCCGCGGGCGGCACGTCGCCGCCGAGCAGCGGGCGCACCACCTCGCCCGGCCGCGTCGCGGTGACGGGCCCCATCTCGGCCAGCCCGCCGCTCCAGCGCAGGCCCCACGTGCCGGGCTGGGTGGTGAGCCGCGTGGCCGCGAGCGTCACCGAGCCGCCGTCGACGGCCAGCACGCGCTCCGGGTACACGGGCCGCTGCGTGGGGTCGAGCAGGACCGACGAGTAGAACCAGCCGATCCCGGTGGACACGGCTCCCAGACCGAGGCCCCCCAGACCGAGCCCCAGGGCCGTACCCCACTGCAGCGACCGCGCCATGGGGTGATGATGCGACACCCGGCCGGGTGGGTCGCCACTGCACCGGGTGAATCCTCGTGACGGGCGTGACGGGCGCTTCGTTGGTCGGGGCAGATCCCCACGGAAAGGTCCCACCATGAGCAGCCTCCGTCGCACGCTGTGCACGGCCGTCGGCCTCGCGGCGCTGGGCGCCGCGTTCGCCGCGCCCGCGTTCGCCGAGCCCGAACTTCCCTCCGCGCCGAGCACGGACCAGCTCGGGTCCGCCCCGGACATCCTGTCGGGCCTGCCCGCCGCCCCCACCGTCCCGGACCTGCCGCCCGCGTTCGCCGTGCCGCGCGCCGACACGGCGTTCCCGCAGCTCCAGGGCGCCCTCGGCGACCCGGCCACCTACGTCCCGCATACCCAGGTGGGCGGGCTCCCGGCGCTCGGCACCCTGCGCTGAGCGATCAGCGCGGCTTGATCTCCCCCATCTCGCCCCACCCGCTGCCGGGCACGTCCTGGATGCTGATGATCTGCGGGGTGGTGGAGACGACGTCGGGCGCCCAGTCGACGAAGGCCTTGAAGTGGTCGGAGTTCACGTGGGCGCCCGCCGCGCCGTCCTGGAACGCCTCGGTCAGGACGAACGTGTGGGGCTCCTCCACGCTGCGGGCCCACTCGAAGAAGATGTTGCCCTCCTCGGCGCGGGTGGCCTGCGTGAACGCATCGGCACTGGCGAGGAACCCGTCGGTGTGCTCGGGCTTGACCGGGAACTTGACGACAATGAAGATCATGCGGCGGATCCTAGCGGCGTGCGGCGGTGTCGGGCGTCCAAGAACGAGACCCGTCAGCGCTGGTCGAGCGCGTAGAACGTGACCCGCGCGCCGTCGCCCGCGGCGGCGGCACCCGCGCTCGACAGCTCGTAGGCGCCGGCCTGGAAGCGGACGGGCTTTCCTGTGAAGCCGGCCGGGATCCGGACGTCCTTCGTCACCTGCTGCTCGCCGTAGGTGGCCGTGAACGTCATGGTGCCGTCGCCGTTGTCCGCGATGCCGAAGCCGAACCGGTCGCCGAGCCTCACGCCCATCAGCACGTACGTGTCGTGGGCGGAGCCGGTCGGCTGCCGCTTGACCACGACCTCGACGACCCCGCCCCGGTAGTGCAGCATCACGAACGGGACCGAGCCCGCGCCGTGGATCTGCCCGATGATGACGTCCTCGCCCGCGGCGGGCACCTGCGTCACCGCCACCGACGCGGTCAGCGCGTGCTTGCTCGATCCGGCTGCGAAGACGTTCAGGCTCTTGAGCTCGGTGCGCGCGTGCGTGGAGTGGGCGGTGCTGGCGCCGCCGGCGGGCGCCCAGAACGACACGCCGCCCGAAGTGTTCTCGGTGAGCCACGGCGGCACGAGCGTGGCGGGTAGCGAGGCCGCGGTGCCCCTGGACCCGGCGACCGGGAGGGTGAGGTTCCAGCCGGAGAGGTCCGTCCCGCCGAGTGCCATGGCGAGGTCGCCCACCGCCGGGGCGGTCTCATCGACCGCTGCGTCGCCCCGACCGGTGCTTGCGATCAGGGTGGACCGGTCCGACGAATCTCCCGCCCCGTCTCCGGGTGAGGCGCCGTACGCGGAGGTCCCGACGAGCGCGGCGGCCGCGACCGCGACCACGGCGACCGCCACCCGCAGCGGCGTGGATCGAGCCCGGCCGGTCGGTCCGCTGCTCGGAGCCGGCGCGCCACCCCGTGAGGTCATGCGCAGAGGATCGCTCGCTCCCCGCGCCGGGCACGGGCCGGAGCTGCGCCGATCCGTCCACGCCGCTGCGCATCTGCGCCCGGCGGGTCACCCCCGCACACGGGGTGATGGCGTCGCCCTTCACTGCGATCTCCTGCTCGGCCGGCGGCCTCTTGGCCGGCCCGTTCACCACCGAGCCGTCCGCGAACGCGAACCTGCTGCCGTGGCACGGGCAGTTGACGGTGCCGTCCACGACGTCGCCCACCGTGCAGCCCTGGGTGGGTGCGGTTGCGTCGGCGGCGCTGAACACCGCCACGACCATGGCCGGCACTGCACCGGCTCGGGACATGCACGAATGTCGACCTGTCCGGGAACGATGGCCGCGGAATCCGCCCCGGGCCGACCAGCTGCTGTTCGGCAGCGCTGGCTAGCGTCGTTCCATGACTCGCCAGACGGTCGAACGCACCTCATCGTCGGAGGCTGCCAGATGAAGCCGGGTGGGGTACCCGCGTCGCAGTCGACGAGCAGACGAGTCGTGAGCAGAAGAAAGTTCCTGGTTGTCGTCGGCACCCTAGCAGTTGCGGGCGCCACCGGAACGGCGTACGCCGACTCACTCGGCACCGGTTCATCGCTGGGCGTCGAGGAATTGCACGGAGGAGCGGACTTCGGCGTTGCTGCCGGCGGCCGGGTCTACGAAACCGACCTTCCCATTCTTGACAATCTCCAACCATTGGTGTCCGTGACGAGCAAGTTCAGCGCAGAGGACCTCCAGGCTCTACAGGAGGTGATGAACCGGATCAGCGCCGAGACTCCGGTGCATCCGCGGATGTGGACCGCGAGCTCCGGCCGGAGCGTGAACATCGACGTTCGCTACCGCGCTGGCATGATGCTTCCGAAGGCCGAGAAGGGGATGGACGCCCTCGGGTCGACAACGGTGTGCTCAAGCGGACGGAAGGGCGGGACCTGCTCCCTGAAGAAAATCGATGTGGACTCCAATCTCGGCGTCCGGGAGGCGCATGGTGTCATCCACCACGAGTTTCTCCACGCCCTGGGAGTCGGGCACTGCAGCGACCACAGCAGTGTGATGTACGAAAATATTCACGACGACAAAGAAATGCCGCCCGGGATCGATGCCGGTGACATTCAGGAAGTCATTCGCTTGTACAGCCCGAAGCCGCAACCGGCACCCCTACCACGGCCGTCCGGCGATGAGTATCCGATCTGACGACACGGCCGGGGCATCTCGCCATGTCGTCCCACGGGCGACCGTAGACAGCACCACCGGCCATCCCTCACGCCAGCGTGATGGCGTCGCCCTTCACCGCGATCTTCTGCTCGGCCAGCGGCTTCTTGGCCGGCCCGTTCACCACCGAGCCGTCCGCGATCGCGAACTTGCTGCCGTGGCACGGGCAGTTGATGGTGCCGTCCGCGACGTCGCCCACCGTGCAGCCCTGATGGGTGCAGACCGCGCTGAACGCCTTGAACGTGCCGGCCGCCGGCTGCGTGACCACCACGGTCTGGGCGGCGAGCACCACCCCGCCGCCCACGGGGACGTCCTTGGCGGAGGCGAGCGCGGCGGCGGCCCCGCCCGCCGCGGGTGCGGGCGCCGCCGGGGCGGGCGCGGACGTGCCCGAGCCGTACGCCGCGCAGCTCGTCAGCGCCGCGGCGCAGCCGATGCCGCACAGGCCCGCCACCACCGTCCGGCGCGGGATCTCGTTGATCATCATCTCTCCTAGAACGTGAGGCCGGTGGTGGTGAAGAACCACACCGACGAGGTCAGCCAGAGCCCGACGAGTGCCGTGAACACGATCCCGCCGAACACCGGCAGCGCCCACTTCGGGGACCCGGAACGGGTGAGCACCAGCATCTTGGCGACGAACGCGCCGTAGAACGTGCATCCGAGCAGCGAGTGCACCAGCACGCGGGGCGCGTCGTGCTGGAAGCCCAGCGCGTAGAGGCAGTGCACCGCCACCGGGACCGTGACCAGCACGGCGAGCCGTCCCGACCAGCGGTGCAGGGTGCCGATCCACGGCGGCGCGGTGATGCTCGGGAACCGCCCGTACATCACCATCGCCGAGAAGATCTGCACCAGCGCGAGGACGAAGGCGATCGTCGCGAGCCACGCCTTCGCCGCCACGCCGCTGGAGAACCCGCCGACGTTGATCGCGAAGAAGGTCGGGTCGTGCAGGTTGCCGTACACGCCGAGGGCGACCGACACGAGCGCGCCGAGCGCGATCGCGAGCAGCGCACCGCTGCGGACCGGGGGAACGGCGAGCCGCTCGGTCTCCTGCTCGTACGGCTCGGGCATCATGGGGGAGGTCATCAGCCGACCGCCTGATCCGTGCCGGTGAGCGCGGTGACCGTGACGGGGCTGCCGTCGATCACGACGCCGCCGAGGTTCGCCGGGTCCAGCGGGGGCGCCGGGACGCTGACCCCCGCCGTGGTCTCGACGCCGACCTGCCCGTCGGGCAGCACGATCCAGCCGATCTTCTTCGCCACGCCCCTGACATCGGAACGGCCCTGGTAGAGGCCCTGCGGCGCCTGCACGGCCGTGGCCGAGTACGGCCAGCTCTTCCCGCCGACGGCCACGGTTCCCGACGAGCTCCTGTCGTCGACGGTGCCGGTGATCGACGCGCCGTTCGGGCTGGTCAGCGTCAGGTTCGCGCCCGCGAGCGCGCCCTGCAGCCACGCCTCGACCTTCTTGCCGTCGCAGATGTAGGCGACGGCCTTGCCGTCCTTGACCGCCACCGCGACCGTGACCTCCTTGCCCGCCGACCGGCCCGCGTAGACCTTCTGGTCGACGACGGGCGGGGCCGTGGTCGGCGCGGCCGCGGGGGCCGGGGTCTCCGCGGCGGCGGGGGCCGTGGTGGTCGCGGCCGCGGCGGCGGCCCCGGTGGTGGGCGTCGACGCGACGTTGATCGCCAGCAGAGTGCCCGCGAGCACGGCGACCACCGCCAGCGTCAACAGGGGCGCATATCTCTTCATCGGTCCTCCGTCTGGTGGATCTGGTCACGCATGCTGCGCAGGGCGTGGTGGACGCGGCTCTTGACCGTGCCGACCGGCACCCCGAGCTCGGCCGCGACGTCGGCGTGGGAACGGTCGTGCAGGACCGAGCGGACGAGCACGCCGCGATGGGCGTCGCTCACGCCGGACAGGGCCTCGACCAGCGTCATGCGGAGCACGGCCCGGTCGATGGGGTCGGTGGCGCGCTCGGCGACCGGCACGGCGTCCGCGGCCGGCCCGGGCCGGACGGCACGCGCCCGGCACATGTCGATCGCGACGTGCCGGGTGATCGTGGCCAGCCAGGCCAGCAGCGACGGCTCACCGGACGGGTCGAACGACGAGCAGGCCACCCAGGCACGCAGGAAGGCCTCCTGCACGGCGTCCTCGGCCAGCACCGGGTCGTGGAGGAGCCGACGCGCCACGGCCGTCAGCGGTCGCCGGTGCTCGCGGTCGGCCGCGGCGGCACCGGCGGGCGTGCACAGCCCCGCGCAACGAGTTCCCATGGACCGCCACGATGCCCGCGTCCGGGCGGCGGGACGACGGCGTCCGACCCGGTACGAACCGGTATTCGTGCACAGTGGCCGCACGCCGTCACCCGCCCAGCGCACAGAGCCGGAACGCCACCACCGGCTCGCTCTTGCCCTTCAACGCCAGCGCCCCGAGCGGCTCGACGACCGCCCCCGCGGGGAGGCGGACCCGGGTGGACTCGCCGATCACGACCTGGCCCGGCTGCGCCTCCGCCTCCAGGCGGGCGGCGACGTTGACCGCGTCGCCCATCGCGTTGAAGTTGCGCAGGACGGTGCTGCCGATGTTGCCGACCAGCGCCGGACCGGTGTTGATGCCGACGCGGAAGCTCGGCCAGCCCGGCCGTGTCGCCGCCACCGCCGACGCCCTCGCCTGCAGCGCCAGCGCGGCCCGCGCCGCGCGCACGGGATGGTCGGGCTGGCGGGCGGGCGCGTTGAACAGGGCCATCATGGCGTCGCCGACGAACTGCACCACGGTGCCGCCCTCGCCCAGCACCACCTCGATCGCCACCTCGAAGTAGCGGTTGAGCATCGCCACGATCTCCTCCGGATGCGACCGCTCGGAGAACGAGGTGAAGCCGCGCAGGTCGGCGAACACGGCCGTCACCTCCACCACCTCGCCGCCGAGCGCGGCGTGCTGCGGGTCGGCGAGCAGGGCGGTCGCGACGTCGGGCGACATGTACTGGTGGAACAGGCCGTCGAGCTGGTGGTAGAGCCGCGCGTTCTCCATGCCCATCGAGAGCTGGCTGGCCAGCGACGCGAAGAGCGAGCGGTCGCGTTCGGAGAAGCCGGCGGTGTTGTGCGTGAGGAGCACACCCGCAGGCCGGTCCTTGACCGTCAGCGGGCAGGCCAGCGTGTTGTGGTCGACCTCGACCGGGGCGAGGCCGGTGATCTGCGCCGACCGGGCCGCCACCGCGGGCGCGAGCGTCCAGCCGGGGTGCGTGCAGAGCGCGTCGGGGAAGTGCAGCCGCCCGCCGCCCAGCAGCCCGATCCGCACCGCGGCGCCGTCGAACCCGGCCGCCACCCGGCCCACGGCGCGGCGCAGCAGCTCGTCCTCGGTGAGCCGCACGCGCGACTCGTGCCCGATCGCGACCAGCACCCCGAGCCGCCCGATCTGCTCCCGCTCCCGGCGCAGCGCGCCCGCGGCCCGGCCGAGCACCGCCGTCTGGCCCTCGGAGAGGCCGAAGCGGTCGGCCAGCCCGGCTGTGATCAGCGACATCTCCCCGGCCGACAGCTCACCGGCCTCCTGGCGCCGGACCGCGTCGACCAGCGCCTCCAGGGCGGCGCCGTACTCGGCGCGCACGATCCGGACGGTCTGCTCGGTGGCGACCCCGTCGAAGATCCCGGCCGTGCCCCCCTCGCGCTGGTAGGTGGCGTACGCGCTGTAGGCGATGTAGCCGAAGGCCAGCGCCATCAGCACGTGCCACAGCCACCACGTGAGGTGCCAGCTCGTGCCCAGCGCCACCGCCACCATCGACTCGGCCAGCAGCACGTTGGCCGTGATCACCGAGAGCAGCATGATCGAGCGCCGGCGGCGGTAGAGCAGGAAGTAGCGGACCGAGACGACGGCGTAGAGCACCACGGCCACCACGGCCACCACCACGAGCGGGCCGCTGAGCCGCTCGGCGAGGCGCGGGTCGGCCAGCGGCGGCAGCCCCGCCAGCGAGACGACGCCCCACACGGCGGCCACCGCGACCAGCGCCCAGCGCAGCCACGGCCCGGCCGACACGACGGCGGCGGCGCGGGCCGGCGGGAGGTCCCACGCCGACGCGGCCGTGAACAGCGACCCGACGGCGAGGCCCACGGGCGTCGCCAGCGCGAAGCCGCCGTTGCTGCCGCCGACCAGTACGCCCGGTGTCGCGAGCGCGTGCAGGCCGAGGAACAGCGCGGCGGCCAGGAAGCCCAGCCCGATCAGCAGCAGCCGCGCGTCACCGTGACGGCGGGCCGCGGCACCGACCAGCACGGCGAGCACGACGTTCACCGCGGCGCCGAGGAACACCAGCCAGAAGTGGCCGGGGTCGTGCTCCACCCGGACGTCGGCACCGGGGACGGCGATCAGCAGCCAGAGCCCGGCCAGCGGCAGCGCCATGTGGAACGACCAGACCAGCAGCCGGGCCGGCACCCCCGTCCGCCGTGGCCCGGTGGTCGTCACGGTGGTCGTCACGACCGGGCCCGGCGGCGCAACCCGTCCAGGTCGAGCACGGTCATCGTGCGACGGCCCGTGGTGACGTACCCGCGGTCGCGCAGCACCCGCAGCGCCTTCGCCACCGCCTCCCGGGACGCGCCGACCCAGCCGGCGAGCTCGTCCTGCGACAGCGCGATGTCGATCCGCACCCCCTGGGCCGCCGGTTCCCCGAAACGCTCGGCCATCTCGACGAGCCGGGCCGCCACGCGCGCCGCGATGTCGAACGCGCCGTACTCGACGCGCTTGCGGTCCGAGTCGCGCAGCCGCGAGGTGACCAGCCGCAGCAGCGCCGTCGCCGCGGAGCCGTGGGTGTGCAGGAAGTCCAGGAACGCGGGGACCGGCACCGCGATCGCCGTCACCGGCTCGAGGGCGGCCACGGACGCCGACGCCGGCACCTTGATCTCGTGCTTGTCCTCGTCGCGC
>CAXTTN010000113.1:0-18529 GCA_964247105.1 uncultured Pseudonocardia sp. | reverse complement strand
GGACTCCGGCTACAAGTGGATCGCGCTGTCGAACACCACGCTCGGCCTGCTGATGGCCACGATCAACTCCTCGATCGTGCTCATCGCGCTGCCGGACATCTTCCGCGGCATCGGCATCGACCCCCTCGGCCCCGGCAACACCAGCTACCTGCTGTGGATGATCATGGGGTTCCTGGTCGTCACCGCGGTGCTGGTGGTGGGCTTCGGCCGGCTCGGTGACATGTACGGCCGCGTCCGCATGTACAACCTCGGCTTCGTGATCTTCACGGTCGCGTCGATCCTGCTCGCCGTCACCTGGCAGACCGGCGACGCGGCCGCGCTGTGGCTCATCGGCTGGCGCGTCGTGCAGGGCATCGGCGGCGCGTTCATCATGGCCAACTCCTCCGCGATCCTCACCGACGCGTTCCCCGTGCACCAGCGCGGAACCGCGCTGGGCATCAACGGCGTCGCGGCCATCGCGGGTTCGTTCCTCGGCCTGGTCATCGGCGGCCTGCTCGGCCCGGTGAACTGGCACCTCGTCTTCCTCGTGTCCGTGCCGTTCGGCATCTTCGGCACGATCTGGGGCTTCATCAAGCTGCGCGACACCAGCGAGCGGCGGCCCGCGAAGATGGACTGGTGGGGCAACATCACGTTCGCCGTCGGCCTGATCGCCCTGCTCGTGGGCATCACCTACGGCATCCAGCCCTACGGCGACAGCGTGATGGGCTGGGGCAGCCCGCTCGTGCTATCGTGCGTCATCGGCGGCATCGCCGTCCTGGTCGCGTTCGCGATCATCGAGACCCGCGTGGCCAACCCGCTGTTCACGCTCTCGCTGTTCCGCAACCGCAGCTTCACGCTCGGGAACGTGGCCAACCTGCTGGCCTCGCTCGGCCGCGGCGGCCTGCAGTTCGTGCTGATCATCTGGCTGCAGGGCATCTGGCTGCCGCAGCACGGCTACTCCTTCGAGGAGACGCCGCTCTGGGCGGGCATCTACATGCTGCCGCTGACGGTCGGCTTCCTCGTCGCGGCGCCGCTGTCGGGCGTGCTCTCGGACCGGTACGGCGCGCGCTGGTTCGCCACCGGCGGCATGGTGCTCTCGGCCGTCAGCTTCGTGCTGCTGGAGATCCTGCCGATCAACTTCGGCTACTGGGCGTTCGCGGCGATCCTGCTGCTCAACGGCATCGGCATGGGCCTGTTCTCCTCGCCCAACCGCGCCGACGTGATGAACAGCCTGCCCGCCACCTCGCGCGGCGCGGGCGCGGGCATGACCGCGACGTTCCAGAACTCCGCGATGGTGCTGTCCATCGGGTTCTTCTTCAGCCTGATGATCGCCGGGCTGTCGACGCACCTGCCGTCGGTGATGGAGTCCGGGCTGCTGGCGCACGGGGTGCCCACCGCCGACGCCGCCCGGATCGCGGACCTCCCGCCGGTCGGGGTGCTGTTCGCCGCGTTCCTCGGCTTCAACCCGATCCAGCAGCTGCTCGGCAACGTGCTCACCACCCTGCCCGCCGACCAGGCCGCGTTCCTCACCGGCCGCAGCTTCTTCCCCAACCTCATCTCCGGGCCGTTCGCGGACGGCCTCACCGCCGCGTTCTGGTTCGCGGTGGCCGCGTGCCTCGTCGCCGCCGTCGCCTCGTGGTTCGCCGGGAGCAAGCGGGGCTCGGCATCCCACGACTCCGGCCACGAGTCCGTCGGCAGCGAGCTCGCCGCCGTCGCGGGCGAGTCCGGAAGCGGGCCCAGCGAGATCGTCCGCGACGACGCCCCCGCCGCCGGTGAGCTGTCCGGCGCGCTCCGCACGGCGTCCGGGTCGGTGGTCGACGGCGTCGTCACCGTCACCGACCAGCACGGACGCCAGGTCGGACGCGTCGCGGCGGCCCACGGCGGCCGCTACACGCTGCAGGGCCTCCCGCCCGGCACCTACACGGCCGTCGCCAGCTCGCCGGGCTTCCGGCCCGACGTCGCCGCGGTCACGCTCAACGGCAAGGGCGCCGCGCACGACTTCGCCCTCGACGGGCACGGCGGGATCACCGGAACGGTCCACTCCGGACCAGCCCCGCTCGCGGGTGCGGTCGTGATGGCCATCGACGCCACCGGCCGGGTCGTGGGCAGCGCGCACACGGCGTCCGACGGCACGTTCCGGCTGGCCGGGCTGCCGCTCGGCCCGACGACGGTGACCGCGGGCCGGCCCGGCCACGAGCCGACCGCCACCGCCGTGACGGTCGGCCCCGACACCGCGGCGGCGCTGGACCTCGTGCTGCGGGCGGCGGTCGCCGACCTGGTCGGGATCGTGCGCGGGCCGGACGGCACGGTGCTCGCGGGCGCCACCGTCACCGCGGGCGACGAGCGGGGCGACGTCGTCGCCACGGCCACCACCGACGGCCGCGGCGGCTACACGCTCGCCGGCCTTCGTCCGGGGCGCTACACGGTGGTCGCCACCACGCACGCCCCGGCGGCGGTGCAGGTGGAGCTGCCGGCGGGCGTGCCGACCCGGGTCGACCTGCAGCTCGGGGCGCCCGCGGTGGACCGCCGCCCGGCCCACGCCGCGGACAGCTGAGCCGGGGCCGGCGATGACCGCCACCCTGGCCGACCCGGCCGTCGCCGACATCGCGGGCCGCCTGCGGATCGCCGCGGGCCGGCTCGCCCGCGAGGCCACGACCCACGCCGAGGGCATCACGCCGAGCCGTCTCGCGGCGATGTCGGTGCTGGACCGGTGCGGTCCGCTGCGCGTCGGGGCGCTGGCCGAGAAGGTCGGCATCAGCGCGCCGACCGTGTCGCGGCTGGTGGACTGCCTCGCGGAGCGCGGGCTCGTCGTCCGCACCGCCGACCCCGACGACCACCGCGCGATCCGGATCAGCCTCAGCCCGGCCGGGGCCGCCGCGCTGCACTCGGTGCGCGAGCTCGGGGCGAGCCTGCTCGCCGAACGCATCAGCGAGCTGGACCCCGCGGCGCTGGCCGTGCTCGCGGCGGCGCTGCCGGTGCTCGAGGACCTGACCCGGGCTTGACCTCAAGCCGGGTTCAGCTCGCAGGCTGTGCCCATGACGACCTCGACGACGCTCGGGTACCACGACCTGCCGCGGCTGATGACCCTCATGACGGGCGACGAGAAGCACGGCGCCAGCGCCACGTCCACCCTCGACGTGATCTGGGTGCTCTACGACCGCGTGCTGCGCATCGACCCGGACGACCCGGGCCGCGACCGCTTCCTGCTCTCCAAGGGCCACGGACCGATGGCCTACTACGCCGTGCTCGCCGCCAAGGGCTTCTTCCCCGTCGACGAGCTGCGCGACCTCGCGGGGCCCGACTCGATACTCGGCCACCACCCCGACCGCACGCTCGTCCCGGGCGTCGAGATCGGGGCGGGGTCGCTGGGCCACGGCCTCGGCCTCGCGGTCGGCACCGCGCTGGGGCTGCGGCTGCGCGGCGTCGACGCACGCACCGTCGTGCTGCTGGGCGACGCCGAGCTGGAGGAGGGCAGCAACATGGAGGCGATCCAGTTCGCCGCCCGCGCCGGGCTCGGCCGCCTCACCGCCGTGGTGGTCGACAACTCGTCGGCGTCGCTGGGCTGGCCCGGCGGGATCGCGCGCCGGTTCACCGTGGAGGGCTGGTCGGCGGCCGACGTCGGCGGGACCGCCCGCGACCACGACGCCCTGGAACGCGCCTTCACCGCGGGCGGCGACCGGCCGCACGCCGTGGTCGCCCACGTCGAGCCGAAGGAGTCCTGAGATGACCACCACGGTCGTGGCGGAGAACCAGCGGGAGCGGTTCTACCGGCTGCTCCCCCACCTGCTGGCCGGCGACGATCGGCTCGTGGCCGTGCTCGCCGAGATCGGCGTGGCCGCGCTCGACCCGGCCGGCGTCGGCGCCGTCGCCGACCGCGTGGTGAACGTCGGCATCCGCGAGCAGCTGCTCGTCGGCGTGGCGGGCGGGCTGGCGCTGACCGGCCTGCGGCCGATCGTGCACACCTTCGCCCCGTTCCTCGCCGAGCGGCCGTTCGAGCAGGTCAAGCTCGACCTCGGGCACCAGGACGTCGGGGCGGTGCTGGTGAGCGCGGGCGGCTCCTACGACTGGCCCGAGGGCGGCGAGACGCACTTCGGCCCACGCGACGTGGCCCTGCTCGACACGCTGCAGAGCTGGACGGTGCACGTGCCCGGCCACCCCGACGAGATGGAGGCGCTGCTCCGCACGGCCGCCCGCGGGGACGGGCGCGTGTACGTCCGGCTGAGCACCGACGGGAACGCCCGGCCGCTCGCCGGGGCCGACGGCCGGATGCGGGTGCTGCGGCGCGGGTCGCGCGGCACCGTGGTGGCCGTCGGCCCGATGGCCGACCGGACGGTCGCCGCCGTCGCCGACCTCGACGTCACCGTCCTCTACGCCGCCACCGTCCGCCCGTTCGACGCCGAGACGCTGCGTGCCACCCTGCGCGCCCCGGACGTGGTTCTGGTGGAGCCCTACCTGCGCGACACCTCCACGGCCGCGGTGTCCCGGGCCCTTCGCGGCGTGCGCCATCGCGTGCTCGGGCTGGGCGTCGGCCCCGACGAGCTGCGCCGCTACGGCTCCCGCGAGCTCCACGACAGCCTGCGCGGGCTGGACGAGCCCGGCATCCGGACCGCGGTCACGGCCTTCCTCGCGTAGGCCCCCGCGCGTCGAGGACGTCGGCCACCACGCCGAGCGCCCGCTCCAGCTCGGCCCGGGGCGGGCCCGCGTAGCCGAGCAGGATGCCGCGCACCGCGGGCGGGCCGTCGTGGTGGCGGGCCAGCCCGTCCAGCCCCACGCCGCGGGCCGCGGCGGCCTCGATGACGCGCTGCTCGTCGGGCAGCGGGACCACCAGGTGCGCACCCGCCGCGTCGCCCGACACGCGGTGGCCCGCCGCCGTCACCACGGCCGTCACCGCGGCCCGGCGGGCGGCCAGCTCGCGCCGCAGCCGGCGCAGGTGGCGCGCCAGGTCGCCGTGCGCCGCGAGCGCCGCGAACACGCGCTGGCCGGCGCGGGCGGGCCGGGTGCCGGTGCGGTCGCGCAGGTCGAGCACCGCCGTGCGGACGGCGGGCGGGGCCACCAGCCAGCCCGCACCGAGCGTCGGGGTGAGCAGCTTGCTGGCCGTGCCCAGGTGCGCCACCACGTCCGGGCCGAGCGAGGCCAGCAACGGCAGCGGCGCCACGTCGTAGCGCAGCTCGCCGTCGTAGTCGTCCTCGATCACGAGGAAGCCCTCGGCCCGGGCCCGTTCCACGAGCGCCACCCGCCGCGCCGCCGACAGCCGCGCGCCGAGCGGGAACTGGTGGGCCGGGGTGCAGTACACCGCGGCGAGCCCGTCCGGCAGCGCGGCCACGACCAGCCCGGACCCGTCGACGGGCACCGGCACCGGCACCAGGCCCGCCGACCGCAGCGCCGCCACCGCGCGCTGGTAGCCCGGCTCCTCGACCGCCACGCGCGAGCCGGGCGGCAGCGTGCGGGCGATCTCACCGACGGCGGCGGTGCTGCCGGCGGTGGCGAGCACGAGCGCCGGGTCGAGGGGCAGCCCGCGGTGGCGCAGCAGGTGCTCGACCACGGCCGCCCGGAACGCGGGCAGGCCGACGGGCTCGGGAGCCACGTCCGGCGGTTCGTCGGCGGCCCCCCGCCAGGCCCGGCGCCACGCGGACGCGTCGAGCACCTCGACGCAGGGCACGCCCGCTCGCAGATCGACGTCGGTCGAGGTCGCCGGCTCGGCGGGCGCCGAGGTCACCGGGGCAGGCCCGGTGCCTGCGGGCGTGCCCACCACGAACGTCCCCGATCCGCGGCGGCCCGCCACCCAGCCCTCGGCGAGCAGCTGGTCGTAGGCGGCCGCGGTGACGGTGCGGCTGACGTCCAGCGTGACGGCGAGCGCTCGCGTCGAGGGCAGCCGGTCCCCGGCCCGGAACGCGCCGCCGGCCGCCGCACCGCGCAGCGCGTCGGCGAGCTGGGCGGCGAGGGGCCGCTCGCCGTCCCGGTCCAGCGGCAGCGGCGGGAGATCCACGAGTGGCCTTCCATTCTCGTCAGGAAGTGGCCCTGTCACGATGCCACTTCCTCGTCCATCCTGGAACGGTGAGCACTCCCCGCAGCACCATCACCCGCCTCCGCGAACGGGGCCGCACCGACCGGGCCGACCTCCACGCCGTGCTCGACGCCGGGCTGGTCTGCCACCTCGGCCTCATCCGGGACGGCGCGCCCGTCGTCCTGCCCACCGGCTACGGCCGCGTCGGCGACACCGTGTACGTGCACGGCTCCACCGGCGCCGGCTACGCGCGCATCCTCGACGGCGCGCCGGTCTGCCTGACCGTCACCCACGTCGACGGGATCGTCTACGCGCGGTCGACGTTCCACCACTCGATGAACTACCGCAGCGCCGTCGTGCACGGCACCGCGCGGCGCGTCACCGACCCGGACGAGCGGTGGGCCGCCCTGCGCGCCGTCGTCGAGCAGCTCTCCCCCGGCTCCTGGGAGCACGCCCGCGAGCCCGATGCCCGCGAGCTCGCCGCCACCGTCGTGTTCGCGCTGGACCTGTCCGAGGCGAGCGTGAAGGTCCGCACGGGCCCGCCCGGCGACGACGCGGAGGACATCGCGGCCGGGGGGCGCTGGGCGGGGGTTCTGCCCGTCCACCAGTCGTTCGGAACGCCTGCGCCCGACCCCACCCTCCCGCTGAACACCCCCCTTCCTCCACACGTGGCGCACCGCTGACGCACTTCGGAGCCGACGGGCGCTCCGACCCCGCCCCACGACCGCCCGTCGGCTCCGAAGTACGCCTCTCGGAGGAGCCCGAACGCCCTTCGGCTAGCGTCGGGCCACGTGGAAGCCGACTACCCCGACGCGCCCCGGCTCGATCTCGTCGAGGACCTGCACGGCCATCCCGTCGCCGATCCCTACCGGTGGCTGGAGGACCCTCACGACCCCCGCACCCAGCGCTGGTCAGCGGCCCAGGACGAGCTGGCCGCCGCGCGGCTGGCCGCACTCCCCGGCCGGGAGGCACTCGCCGAGCGGCTGCGGGCCCTGCTGGGGGCGGGCTCGATCTCGGCCCCGCTGTGGCGTGCCGGTCGCCGGTTCCGGACGCGCCGCGAGCCCGGCCAGGAGCACGCCGTGGTGCTCGTCACGGAGCCCGACGGCACCGAGCGCGTGCTGCTGGACCCGATGACGCTGGACCCGTCGGGCCTCACCACCCTCGACGCCTGGGTCCCCGACCTCGAAGGACGGCGGCTGGCGTACCAGATCTCGGCGGGCGGCGACGAGCACTCGGTGCTGCACGTGATGGACGTGGCGACGGGCGCGGCCGCGGAACCCCCGATCGACCGCTGCCGGTACTCGTCGGTGGCCTGGGTCCCCGGCGGTGAGGAGTACTTCTACGTCCGCATGGTCGACGAGGACGAGGTGCCCGACGGCGAGCAGTCCTTCCACCGCCGGGTGTGGCGCCACCGCGTCGGGTCCGGCGCCGACGAGCTGGTCGAGGGCCCCGGCCTCTACGCCGACCACACCTACTACGGCGTGCAGGTCTCCCGCGACGGCCGCTGGCTGATCGTCACCGGCAACGTCGGCACCGCGCGCCGCGACAGCGTCTGGATCGCCGACCTGGAGGCCGGCGCCGGCCTGACCCCGATCCTCACGCAGGCCGACGACGTGCAGGCCCGCGCGTGGGTCGACCGCGACGGGCTGATGTACGTGCTCACCACCGACGGCGCGCCGCGCTGGCGGCTGGTGGTCACCGACCCGACCGCGCCCGGGCGCGAGAACTGGCGGGAGCTGGTGGCGGAGGATCCGGACTCGGTCCTGGACGGCGTCCGCCGGCTGGAGCCGCCCGGTGAGGAGCCGCTGCTCGTGCTGGCCCGCAGCCGGCACGCCGTGGCCGAGCTGGCCCTGCACGCCGCGCGGGACGGGGAGCCGCGCGGGACGGTGCCGCTGCCGGGACCGGGGTCGCTGACCGGCCTCTCGGTCGCCGACCGCGACACACCCGAGCAGGCCGGGAAGCTGTGGATCGGCTGGACCGACTTCGTCACGCCGCCGCAGGTGCACCGCTTCGAGGCGGGGGCCACCGTGCTGGAGGCGACCTCCCCGGGCGAGGTCGACGTGCCCGCCGTGCGCAGCGAGCAGCGCGAGTTCACCTCCGCCGACGGCACCACGGTGCGGATGTTCGTCCTCGAACCCGACCGGCCCGGCCCCCACCCGGCGCTGGTCACCGGCTACGGCGGCTTCGGCATCTCCCGCGAGCCCGGCTACACGGCGTCCGCGCTGGCGTGGATCGAGGCGGGTGGCGCGTACGCCGTCGTGTCGCTGCGGGGTGGCGGCGAGGAGGGCGACGCGTGGCACCTCGCCGGCAACCGCGGCAACAAGCAGAACGTGTTCGACGACTTCCACGCCGCCGCCCAGGCCCTGGTCGACGCGGGCACCACCACGCCCGGGCAGCTGTCGATCCTCGGCGGCTCCAACGGCGGGCTGCTGGTCGGCGCGGCGCTGACCCAGCGGCCGGAGCTGTACCGCGCCGCCGTCTGCTCGGCGCCGCTGCTGGACATGGTGCGCTACGAGGAGTTCTCGCTCGGCCGCACCTGGAACGACGAGTACGGCACCGCCGACGACCCGCAGCAGCTGGGCTGGCTGCTGTCCTACTCCCCCTACCACCACGTCGTGGACGGCGTGGCCTACCCGGCCGTCCTGTTCACCGTGTTCGAGTCCGACACCCGCGTCGACCCGCTGCACGCGCGCAAGATGTGCGCGGCCCTGCAGCACGCGACGGCGGGCGACCCGGATTCCCGGCCCGTCCTGCTGCGCCGCGAGACCGACGTCGGGCACGGCGCGCGCTCCGTGTCGCGCACCGTGGAACTCGCGGTGGACCAGCTCGCTTTCCTGGCCGCCCACACCGGACTGGAGCTCTGAGATGTTCCCCAGCCAGCCGCAGTGTGTCGCCGACCCGGGCTCGTGGTGCGCCACGTTCTACAAGATCACCGACAACGACTTCCTGGCCCGCTCCGCCGACGCGATCGTCTCGGCGACGATGCAGATCGTCTTCATCGTGGTGCTGGCCCTGCTGGCCCGGTGGGCCGCCCACCGGGTGATCCGGCGCGTCGTCGAGGGTGGGGTGTCGCGCCTGATCGCGCCGCGCACCCCGCGCAACGCCCAGCGCGCCCGCACGATCGGGTCGGTCCTGCGCTCGATCAGCTCCGCGGTGATCCTCACCGTCGCCACGATCATGGTGCTGGGCGCGTTCGGGCTGGACATGGCCCCGATCCTGGCCTCGGCCGGCATCGTGGGCGTGGCCGTGGCGTTCGGCGCGCAGAACCTCGTCCGCGACTTCATCTCCGGCATGCTCATGCTGCTGGAGGACCAGTTCGGCGTGGGGGACACCGTCGACGTCGGGTCGACGGCGATCGGGGTCGTCGAGGCGGTCGGCCTGCGGATCACCACGCTGCGCGGCGACGACGGCACCGTCTGGTACGTCCGCAACGGGGAGATCCAGCGCGTGGGCAACCGGAGCCAGGGCTACGCGAAGGCCGTGGTCGACCTGCCCGTCGCCCACCACGCCGACATCGGCGCCGCCGTCCGGATCGCCGGCGAGACCGCCACCGAGCGGCTGACCGGCGCGGACGTCGCCGAGGACGTCCTGGAGCCGGTCGACGTCGCCGGCGTGGAGAAGATCGGGCCCGAGGGCGTCACGCTGCGGCTGGCCGTGCGGGTCACCCCCGGCCGGGAGGCCGCCGTCCAGCGCGCCCTGTACGTCGCCATCACCGACGCCTTCGACGAGGCCGGTGTGCCCCGCCCCGGCCAGGTCGCGGCCGCCGATAGGCGATGATGGGCCGGTGACCGATCCCGCGAACTTCTACGCCGAGGTCGGTGGCGCGCCCGTCTTCGCCACGATCGTCGCCCGCTTCTACGAGCAGGTGGCGCGGGACGAGGTGCTGCGGCCGCTCTACCCCGAGGAGGATCTCGGCCCGGCCGAGGCCCGCCTCCGGATGTTCCTCGAGCAGTACTGGGGCGGCCCGCGCACCTACTCCGACCAGCGCGGTCACCCGCGGCTGCGGATGCGCCACGCCCCGTACCGAATCGGCCCGATCGAGCGCGACGCCTGGCTGGCCGCGATGCGGGTGGCCGTCGACGAGGCCGGGCTCGACGAGGCGCACCGCGCGCAGCTGTGGCAGTACCTGCAGTACGCCGCGGCCAGCATGGTCAACTCCACCTTCTGATCCCCGGACGGGGTACGGCAGTATGCGCGCGTGCACTGGTGGCGGGAGGCGGTGGTCTACCAGGTCTACGTGCGCAGCTTCTCCGACTCCGACGGCGACGGCGTCGGCGACCTCGACGGTGTCCGCTCCCGCCTGGGCTACCTGGAGCTGCTCGGTGTCGACACCCTCTGGCTGAGCCCCGTCTCCACCTCCCCCATGGCCGACCACGGCTACGACGTGGCCGACCCGCGCGCCGTCGACCCGGTCTTCGGCGACCTCGACGCGTTCGACGCGCTGGTGGACGCCGCTCACGAGCACGGGCTGCGCCTCGTCGTCGGGCTCGTGCCGAACCACACCTCCGCCGAGCACCCCTGGTTCCGCGCGGCCCGCGACGGCGGGCCCGAGCGGTCCCGCTACCACTTCCGGTCCGGCCGGGGTGAGGACGGCGTCGAGCCGCCGAACGACTGGACGAGCGTCTTCGGCGGGCCCGCGTGGACCCGCCTGCCCGACGGCGAGTGGTACCTGCACCTGTTCACGTCCGACCAGCCCGACCTGAACTGGGAGAACCCGGACGTGTGGGCCGACATGGAGGCGACCCTGCGGTTCTGGCTGGACCGCGGCGCCGACGGCGTCCGGATCGCCGTCGCCGACGGGATGAGCAAGCCCCACGGACTCCCGGACGCCACGTCCGGCACGGACCCCCGCTTCGACCACGACGGCGTGCACGGGGTGCACCGCCGGATCCGCGCCGTGGTCGACGAGTACCCGGAGCGGGTCGCCGTCGGTGACGTCCCGGTCCACGACGACGAGCGCTTCGCCCGCTACCTCCGGCCGGACGAGCTGCACCTCGCGTTCGGGGTCCGGCTGATGCGGGCCCCGTTCGACGCGGCCGCCGTGCGCGAGGCCGTGGAGCGGTCACTGGCCGCCGTCGATCCGGTGGGCGCCGTCGCCACGTGGGCGCTGTCCGGGCAGGACGTCTCCCGGCCCGCCACCCGCTACGGCCCGCCCGGCACCGACCGGGCCCGCGCGATGGCGCTGGTGACGATCGCGCTGCCGGGCACCGTCGTCCTGTACAACGGTGACGAGCTCGGCCTGCCCGACGCCCCGGTGCCCGACGCCGCGCTGCAGGACCCGATGTGGGAACACTCCGGGCACACCGTGCGGGGCCGCGACCCGTTCCGCGTCCCGCTGCCGTGGGAAGGCGGCCCGCCGGGCTACGGGTTCACGACGGGCGCGCCCTGGCTGCCGATGCCCCTGGACTACGGCACGCTCACCGTCGCCGAGCAGCTCGAGGACACCGGCTCCACCCTGTCGCTGGTGCGCCGCGCCCTGGAGCTGCGCCACAGCCACCCGGGCTTCAGCGGCACCCAGCTGGAGTGGTTCGGCGCGCCCGAGGGCTGCCTCGCCTTCCGCCGCTCGGGCACCACGCTGGTGTGCGCCCTGAACACCTCCGACGACTCGGTGGTGCTCCCGCCCGGCGACCTGCTGCTCAGCAGCGCCCCCCTCGACGACGGCCTGCTCCCGCCCGACACGGCGGCCTGGCTGGCCTAGAGTCAGGCCAGCAGCAGCGGCAGGGCCGTGAGCCTGCGCCGCACGACCGCGCCGTAGCGCGCGTCCAGCCGCATCCACGAGCCGGTGGCCGAGACCCGCACCGCGTCGTCGGCGGCACCGCCGCCCAGGAACCCCATCCCGGACAGCGCGAACAGGCACCGCAGCGGCACCTTCACCGCGGCCGGGCCGCCGGACGCGTCGGTGACGGTCAGCACGGTCTGGTCCAGCAGTGACGCGGGCGGCCCCATCGGTCCAGCGTTCTCCCTGGCCACGGCCAGGCCCCGCTCGGTGAGCCCCTCCAGCTCGGCGGCGGGCACGTCGTCGACGGGCTTCCAGCCCTCGGCGGGCGGGAGCGGGCCGGGCCACAGGCCGCCCGCGCCCGTGTCGATCGTCGCGGAACGGTCCACGCTCAGCGCCGTGAGCAGCACCGATGCGGGCGTGGTGACGTCTGCGGGGTCGAGCGTCCCGTGCACGGTGCGCGTGGCCAGCACCTCGAACGGGGTGGTCGCCCACGCCGTCACCGTCGCGTCGGCGGCGCGGAGCCGCACGGTGGCCGCCTGGTCCAGGCGCACCACCCGCCCGATGAACGAGCCGAGGTCGCTCCGCTCGCCGGCGTCGGGAACCCTCAGGTGACTCATGACCACTTCTCCAGGAACGCTCGCTCGTCGGCGGTGATCCGGCGCGGCCGCTGGGCGCCGAGGTCGAACAGCGCCATGGACGTGGTCGCCTCGACGGCCACCGGATCGGTCTCGGCCGTCCCGTCGTGCAGAGCGTAGGAGATGCGAAACGACGCGGCGCGCAGCTGGTCCACCCACATCTCGACGCGCAGCGGCTCCGCCCGGTACACGATCTGCCGCCGGTACCGCACCCCCAGCTCGACGACGAGCAGCCCCGACGCGAACCCGCCGACGCCCGACGCCGCGGCCTCGTCGAAGAACAGGTCGATCCGGGCCTCTTCCAGCAGCGTCACGGCGCGGGCGTGGTTGAGGTGCCGGTAGGAGTCCTGGTCGGTCCAGCGCAGGGGCACGGACGTGACGAAACGGCTCACCGCGCCACCCTCTCACCCCACCCCCGCGAGTCGACCGATCGGGCACGTCGTGATGGCCGATCGGGCACGTGCTGGATCGGCGAGCTCTGCGTGTCGAGAAGGTCGACTCGCGGGGTCAGCGGGCCAGGCCGCGGAGCTGGCGGGAGACGACCGACAGCGTGGCCAGGTCCAGCTGGCCCGCGGTGCCCACCTCGTGCAGCGCCGCCCTCGCCCGCACCAGGCGGGAGGCGTTGGCCTGCTCCCACTGCTCGATCGCGGTCTCCACCGCCGTACCCGGCGCCGATTCGCGCAACGCGTCGAGGGTGATCGCGCGCAGCGAGCCGTACAGGTCGTCGCGCAGGGCGAGGCGGGCCAGCGCGTGCCAGCGATCGCCGCGCTCCAGCGCCGTCACCGACGTCAGGGCGAGGTCGATGCCCAGGTGCTCGGACATCGCGTAGTACAGCGCGGCCACCTCGGCGGGGTCGCGGGGCTCGCGGTCGCGCTCGGCCAGCTCCGTCAGCTCGATGACGTCGAGCAGGCCGTAGCCGTACATCAGCGCGGCGCAGCGCTCGGCGGTCTGGTCGGCCACGCCCGCCGCGCGGAACTCCGCGCAGCGACCCAGCACCAGCTCACGCTCGCGGCCGCGCAACAGCTCGGGCAGCTGCTCCCGGAGCGCCCGGACGCCCGCGCCGAAGCGGGACACCGTCGCCCCGACCGCCAGCGGCTGCGGGCGGGTGGTCAGGAACCAGCGCGACGCGCGGTCGAGCAGCCGCCGCGACTCCAGCGCGATCTGGTCCGCCACCGCGACCGGGACGGTCGGATCGCGCAGCTCCTCCCACAGGGTCGGCAGGTCGAACACCGCGGTGGTGACGGCGAAGGCCCGCACCGCGTCGGTGGCGCTCGCCGACAGCTCCTCGCCGAGCCGGAACGCGTAGGTGAGGCCGGCGCCGTCGACCATCTCGTTGACCAGCAGCGTGGTGACGATCTCGCGGCGTAGCGGGTGCCCGGCGATCGCGGCCGGGAAGCGCTCGCGCATCGCCCGCGGGAAGTAACCGGGCAGCCGGCCCGCGAACGCCGCCGCGTCGGGCAGGTCGGTGGCCAGCACCTGCGCGGTGAGGTCGAGCTTCGTGTGGGCGAGCAACGTGGAGAGCTCCGGGCTGGACAGGCCCTCGCCCGCCGCGTCGAGCGCCGCGAAGCCCTCGACACCGGGCAGCACGTCCAGCTCGCGGTCCAGGCCGTGGCGCACCTCGAGGTCGGCGGTCAGGCGGCCGTGGACGTGCACCATGTCGACGGCGTGGGCGCGGGCGACGCCGAGCACGTTGTTCTGGTCGCGGTTGTCGGCGAGCACGAGCTCCCCGACCTCGTCGGTCATCTCGGCGAGCACGGCGTTGCGGGCGGTGCGGTCGAGGTCCCCCGCCGCGACGAGACGGTCGAGCAGGATCTTGATGTTGACCTCGTGGTCGGAGCAGTCGACGCCCGCGGAGTTGTCGATCGCGTCGGTATTGATCTTGCCGCCGGCCCGGGCGAACTCGATGCGCCCGCGCTGGGTGAGCCCGAGGTTGCCGCCCTCCCCGACCACCTTGACGCGCAGCTCCCGGCCGTCGGCCCGCACCGCGTCGTTGGCCTTGTCGCCCGCATCGGCGTGGGTCTCGGTGGACGCCTTGACGTAGGTGCCGATGCCGCCGTTCCAGAGCAGGTCCGCGGGTGCACGCAGGATCGCGGCGATCAGGTCGGGCGGGCTGAGCTGCACCACGTCGTCGGCCAGGCCGAGGGCCGATCGCATCTCCGGCCCCACCGGCACCGACTTGGCGGTACGGGGCCACACCCCGCCACCGGGGCTGATCAGCTCCCGCGAGTAGTCGTCCCAGGACGAGCGCGGCAGCGCGAACACCCGCTCGCGCTCGGCGAAGCTCGTGGCCGCGTCCGGCGTCGGGTCGACGAAGACGTGCCGGTGGTCGAACGCCGCGAGCAGCCGGATGTGCCGTGAGAGCAGCATGCCGTTGCCGAAGACGTCGCCGGACATGTCGCCCACGCCGACGACCGTGAACTCCTGCGTCTGCGTGTCGACACCCAGCTCCCGGAAGTGCCGCTTCACGCTCTCCCACGCGCCCTTGGCCGTGATGCCCATGGCCTTGTGGTCGTAACCGACCGAACCCCCGGACGCGAACGCGTCACCGAGCCAGAAACCGTAGGACGCGGCGACGTCGTTGGCGGTGTCGGAGAACTTCGCGGTGCCCTTGTCGGCCGCCACCACCAGGTAGGCGTCGTCGCCGTCGTGGCGCACGACGTCCGGTGGCGGGACGGTCGCGCCGTCCACCAGGTTGTCCGTCACGTCCAACAACCCCGAGATGAACGTGCGGTAGCAGAACTCGACCTCGGCCGCGTCGGGCTGGGACGCCCGCACGACGAACCCGCCCTTCGCCCCCACCGGGACGATCACCGCGTTCTTCACGGCCTGGGCCTTGACCAGCCCGAGGATCTCGGTGCGGAAGTCCTGGGGCCGGTCCGACCAGCGCAACCCGCCCCGCGCGACGGCCCCGAACCGCAGGTGCACGCCCTCGATCCGGGGCGAGTACACGAAGATCTCGAACTTGGGACGCGGCGCGGGCATGTCCGGCACCTGCGACGGGTCGAGCTTGAACGAGAAGAACGCGCGGCCGCGGAACCAGTTGGTGCGCAGCGTCGCGGTGATCATCGCGAGGAAGCCGCGCAGGATCCGGTCGGCGTCGAGACCCGTGACGGCGTCGATGCGCGCCCGCAGGTCGACCAGCGCGGCATCCTCGGCGGGCGACCGGTCCTGCACCGCCGGGTCGAACCGGGCCCGGAACAGCGTGACCAGGCCACGGGCGACATCGGGCTGCCCGAGCAGCGTCTCGGCCATGTACTGCACCCCGTACGGGCTGCCGAGCTGGCGCGCGTAGCGGGCGTAGGCGCGCAGCACCGCCACCTCCCGCCAGGTCAGGCCGGCCCGCAGGACCAGCGCCGAGAACCGGTCGGTCTCGGCGTCACCGCGCCACGCCGCGCTGAACGCCTCGCTGAACCCGACCTCGACACCGGTGCGGTCGCGCTGGGACACCGCGGCGCTGGTGGGCTCGTCGAGGCGCAGCCCGAAGTCGTAGACGAACGCGTGCAGCCCGTCGGCGCGCACGAACTGCGAGGGGCGCTCGTCGAGCACGTCGACGCCCAGCTGCTGCAGGTGCGGCAGCACCGAGGTCAGGGTCGCGGGAGCGCCCGAGAGGTACAGCGTGAAACGGCGGTCCGCCGCACCGTCGAACGACTCACGCGTGCGCACGGCGAAATCGCCGGGGCCGCCCAGCGCGACGATCCGGCGGATGTCCTCGACCGCGTCCTCCGGTTCGACGACGGCCTTGTACTCCTCGGGGATGCCGGGCAGCTGCGCGCTGACGGCACCGAGATCCTCGGGGAGCCCGGGCGCGGACAGCAGCCGGTCGTCCCAGGTGCGGACGGCGGCGGTCAGCTCGTCCTGCAGGCTCGCGACGTCGACGTCCGCGTAACCCACCGCGTCCGGGTTCGTGGTGACCGTGAAGTGGACGAGCGCGAGGCGCGACTCGGACACGCGGGCGGTGTAGTCCACCGACGTCCCGCCGAGACGGCGCTGCAGGACCGCGGACATCGCCAGCCGCGAGGAGGTGGTGTAGCGGTCGCGCGGCAGGTAGGCCAGGCAGGACAGGAACCGGCGGTACGGGTCGGGCCGAAGGAACAGCCGCACCACGCGCTGCTCGCCGACCGCGAGCACGCCGACGGCCGTGTCGTGCAGGCGCTCCGTGCTCGCGCTGAACAGCTCCTCGCGCGGCAGCCCGGAGATCACCTCCAGCATCTGCTGCCCCGAGTAGGACTCCAGCGGGAACCCGGCGCGGTGGATGGCGTCGCGCACGCGGCGCTCGACCACCGGGATGTCCAGGACGCTCTCGTACAGCGCGGGCACGGTCAGCGTGCCGAGGAACCGGTGCTCGCCGGTGCGGCGCCCCGCGGCGTCGACGGTGCCGACCGCCAGGTAGTACGGGTGCACCGGGCGCAACGGGCTCGGGGCGTTGGCGCGGGTGATCACGAGCAGGTCGTGCGAGCGGGGCCCGTCGACGACGGGCGGGGCGAAGGCCGCCGCGATCTCGGAGCCGCTGCGCAGCACCCCGAGACCCGTTCCGGGCTCGGCGTGCAGGCCGCCGGAGTCCGCGGTGAAGTGCCGGTAGCCGAGGAACGTGAAGTGGCCGTCGGCGAGCCACCTGAGCAGGGCGGAGACGTCCGCGGGCCGGGTACCGTCCGGCGCGGTCGGCGTCGTCGGCAGGTCGCCGGCGAGGTCCAGCGCCCGCTCCTCCATCGCGCCCGCGTCCTCGACGACCTCGCGCACCGCCGCCAGGACGGCGCGGATCGACCGCTCCAGGCCCGCCGGGGCGGTGGATCCCGGCGCGAGGTCGAGATGGATCCACGACTCGGCCTGCGCGTCGGACGGTGAGGCGTCCGGGTCGGCCGTGGTGAGGATCTCGGCCAGCTTGCCGTCCGCGTCGCGCCGGACGACCACGATGGGGTGCAGGACGCGTTCGACCTCGGCACCCGCCCGCCGGACCGCCGCGAGGAGCGCACCCACGAGGAACGGCATGTCGTCGGTGACCACCTCGACGACCGGGCCGGCCGCGCCGTCGCGGATCCGGACGACGGGTTCGCCCGGCGAGCGCTCCCCGGCCAGTTCGAGATGCCCCCGCGCGGCCGACTCCAGGATCGGGAGGTGATCGGCCGACCCACCGCCCAGATCGGGGGCGTGCCGAGCGTAGAGGGCGGTGAGCGCGGTCAGTTCGGGGTCCAGCACGCGGACAACCCTAACGCCGCCGGACGGCCGTACGGCTCACCCGTCCGCACCTCGTCAGATGCTCCGGTAGGCCGCCAGCGCACCCGCGAGGAGGTCGGCGATGCCCAGGCCGTCCGTGGACCCGAGGCCGTCGGCGGCATCAGCCGGTTCCGCAGGAGCGGCTTCCGCCCGCCTCCGCCGTCGGCCGCCCCGGCCGGCCGGGGCCGGACCGGCATCCTCGAGACGGAACGGGACGCCGCCCGCGCCGCCGTGCCGGCCGCCGCGCTCCTCGCGGACGTCGCCGGCGTCGAGCTGCTGGAGCAGCTGCGCACCGACCGGGCCGTCGACGTCGTGGACGGCCGCCCGGAGCCGGGTTCCGGGTAGGTCGTCGGCCGTGACGACCTTCGCGAAGACACCCGGCAGGGTGCGGTGCATCCACTCGGTGGCGGCGGACCGGCTCCATCCCGGCAGCACCACCGACAGGGCATCGGCGTCGTCGTGGCGCAGCCGCGCCCCGGCGGGGGCGTGCCCGTTCAGCTGGCCGGCGACGGCCCTGACGACGGCACCGGCCCGGCGGCCCGCGAAGCGCCGCCCGTCCCGGGCCAGGTCGACGACGACGACGCAGCCCTCCGCCCCGCGATCGACCACGGCGGCGTCCGCCGCCGGCGCGTCGGGCTGCGGGGGCGGCGCGTCGTCGGGCTCGGCGCGGCGGCGCCGGCCGCCGGCGCCGGAGCGCGCGGCGGTCTCCGGCGGCACCCAGCCCACCGACCGCGGCGCCCGGCCCCATCCGACGGCCGACCAGGACCCCGTGGACCACGGGTTCGCGGTCCGGGCCGGTGGCTCGGGATCGCTCACCTCCGGAGCAGGCGGATCGGGCTCGACCGCGACCGGCGGAGGCTCGGGCGGACCGGCCTCGTGGCTCGGCTGCTCCAGCTCGTCCCTGCGCTGCCGGGACCGGGCCAGGAAGTTGCCGATCGGCGACTCGTCGGTCCACCCCTGCCACGGATCACCGGCCGGGGT
>CAXTTN010000112.1:0-18563 GCA_964247105.1 uncultured Pseudonocardia sp. | reverse complement strand
CCGCGCACTCAACACCGACATCCGGAACGGGATCACGACCTGGAACGACAACCCCCAGTCCTGCATCTGGGCCAGGACCGCCGACGAGATCCTTGACAGCGTCGCCAACTACTACAGGCGAATCACCGACTCAGGACACTAGAGCCTGTCCCGTGGATCCATGCCGCGCAGCCGGCTGGAGATCCACGGACAGGCTCCAACCGCAGGTTGGCGCGTTCGTTCACTACCGCTGCCCCGTGCCCGGCCTACCGTGGTGGCACCGGGACGGCGACGGGAGCGGTGGTGGCGGCGGATTTCGCGAGCGCGGTGCTGGTCGCGGCGGTGCGGCGGGTCCTCGCCGAGGAGGGCGTGGCGCCCTCCGTGCCGTTCCCCGCCGGGGCGCTGGTGCCGTTGGCGGTCAAGCGCCGGCTGCTGTCCGACGTCGTCGCCGCCCACGGCCTGCTGCCTCTCCTGCGTGTCGGTCTGGCGCTCCCGCGGCTGCCCCCGCACCCGGTCATCGCCGCGTTGCGGGCCGCGGACGGCCCGCTCGACCTGTTCGGCCGGTGGAGCAGGTTGGAGCGGTTCGCCCATGCCCGGCACCGGGTCGTCGTCGCTCGGGCGACCACGACGAGCGTGGTCGTCGACCATGTGGGGCCACCGCGGTCACCGCCGAACCCGGCCGAGAACGCGCTGGTCCTGGGCGTGCTGGCGGCACTGCTGGGCGACGCGGGCGTCCGGGGGCTCACGGTCGTCCTCGAACCGGGCCCGGTCGTGTTCGCCGACGGGGTCTTCACCGCGCCGCCGCCGGGCCACGACACCACGCGGTGGCGCTTCACGTGGTCGTCCTCCGGGCCGCCGGCCCGCGCCGCCCTTCCCGCCCGCGGCGGGGACCCGGCCGGCCGGGCCCGCGCGCTGGTGGCCACCGACCTCGTCCGGCGGTGGACGGTCGGTGACGTGGCCTCGGACGCGGCGGTGTCGGTGCGCACCCTGCAGCGGCAGCTGCGCCCGTCCGGTGGCTTCGCCGCCCTGCTCGGCGCGGCGCGCGCGGACCGGGCCGCCGATCTGCTCATCTCCGGCACGCATCCGCTGGGCGTCGTCGGCTACGCGTCCGGTTACGCCGACCAACCGCACTTCACCCGCGACTTCAAACGCCGCACGGCGATGACGCCCGCGGCCTACCGGTCGGCGTTCGCGACCCCCTCGCGGCTGACCGGCACCTCCCGAGCAGCAGAGGCGACCCCGACATGAACCTGGCGGACCACACGGTCCTCATCACCGGCGCCACCCGCGGCATCGGCCACGAGCTGACCGGTCAGCTGCTGGAGCTCGGCGCGCACGTGGTGGCGCTCGGGCGCGACACCACGCCGCTCACCCCCCTGATCGACACCTTCGGCGATCGCATCACGCCGTGGGCGGTCGACCTCGCGGACCCGGATGCCGTCGACGCGCTCGTACGCCGGCTGCCGCTGCGGCACCCCGAACTCTCCATGCTGATCAACAACGCCGGGGTGCAGACGATCACCGACCTGTTCGCCGACGACCCCGGCGCCGTGCGGCCGGCCCTGCGGCGTGAGATCGCCGTCAACCTCGACGCCGTCGTCGCGCTGTGCACGGGCTTGTTGCCGCAGCTGGCCCGGCAGCCGGCCGCCGTGATCGTCAACGTCACCTCCGGCCTGGCGCTGGCCCCGAAGGCGTCGGCGCCGGTGTACTGCGCCACCAAGGCCGCGGTCCGCACCTTCACCCGGAGCCTGCGCTACCAGTGCCAGGACACCGCCCCCCAGGTACGGGTCACCGACGCGGTCTTGCCCGTGGTCGACACGGACATGACCCGCGGCCGCGGCGACGGCAAGATCACCGCAGCGGTCGCCGCCGCGGCGATCGTCGACGGCATCCGTCGCGGATCGGCCGAGGTCTACGTCGGGAGGGCCCGCATCCTGCCGGTGCTGATGCGCCTGGCGCCGGGGCTCGCGTACCGGGCCCTGCGCCGTGCCTGATCGTGACACCGCCCGGTGAGGAAGCCTGCAGCCGATACCCGACGAACGGCTACACCAGGCGTCGAGCGGCAAGGGTGAGGGCGACTGCGGGCAGCAGGTGCAACGGGATCAGGGCCAGCGCGGCTGCGGCGGTGGTGCCGGGCAACATCTGCTCCGGCGGGGCCGTGAGCAGCAGGACGGGGACGGCCAGGGAGACCACGGCCAGCACCCAGACAGCCGCGACGTAGGCGATGACCAGCGGCCTGCGGCGGCCGAGGAGGACGACGGCCGCGAGGACGAGGTATCCGATCGTCGTGGCGCCACCTCCGGCGGCGACCACCGGCGCGAGCTGCAGCGGAGGGAACTCGGGTCCGGTGCCCGTGGCGGCCCGCAGGATCACCGCGAGCAGGGCATCGCCCGCGGCGGCGCCGATCACGGCGAGGACGCCGACCGTGACGAGGTGCCGGGCAGCCGGTCGGCGCGTCATGCCGCACCCGCCGTGACGAGATCCAGGTCCAGCAGCTGCTGGGTCGCGTCGAGCAGCCGCACGCCCAGCGCGGGGTCCTGAGCGCGGCGGCCCACCGTGGCCGGGCGCGCCGCCGGCCCGTAGTACTGTCCGGTGCGCCGCCGGAAGCGCGCCTCGGCGGTCAGTGCCACGTTGGCCCGCGAAGCGCGTTCCGGGCTGGAGAAGCGGTAGGCGATCGACGTGGCGCGCATCATCAGCCGGACACCGACGGGCAGACCGTGCGGGTCGAGCTCGGCGGTCATCGCGGTGCGCGCACCCCCGGGGTTGAGCAGGTTGCGGGGTACGTCGGGCACCCGCCGTGCCAGCTCCCGGGTCACCACCAGGTTGATCAGCTTGGTCCGCGCGTAGACGTTGTCCACCCCGTTCGGCCAGCTCCGCTCGTGCTGCAGGTCGGTGGGGTCCACCGCGCCGGACATGGCGTGTGCGGCGGTGTTCACCCCGATCACGTGAGGGGCGGACGAGCGGCGCAACGCCGGGAGCAGGTGATGGGTCAGCAGCACCGGCGCGAGGTGGTTGACGGCGAGCATCACCTCGTCCCCGCCCGCACTCACCGTGCGGGTCGCGCGCAACGCGCCCGCGTTGTGCAGCAACGTGTCGATGGTGGCGAACCGGTCGTTCAGCCGACCCGCCAGCTCGACGACCTGGTCGCGCTCGGCGAGGTCGGCGAGCTCGTGGTGCACGCGGTCGTGACCGGCGGCCTCGCGGATCGCGACGACGGCCCGCTCGGCGGTGTCCGCCGAGCGTCCGACGACCACGGTGGTCGCACCGCGGGCGGCGAGTTCGTGGGCGGTGGCCAGTCCGATCCCGCCGGTGCCCCCGGTGATGACCACCAGGTGCCCGTCGAGGGGTGGATGTGCGGACATCGTTGTTCCTCCTGGGAATCGGGGTCAGGCCGCCGCGACGGCGGCTCGGTCTGCGGCGACGGTGACGGGCACCCGGCGCAACAGCCAGGCGACGGCGACGGCGGCGGCGATCGCGACCACCGCCGACACGGTCGCGGTGGCCCGGACACCGTCGACGAAGGCCAGCCGGCTCAGCTCGGTCACGGCTGCAGCACCCGGGTCGGCGGTGGGCGCGGGGGTGCCGGCGAGCGCCGCGCCTCCGGCCGTCAGCCTGGCGAGGTGGGTCGACGCCGCGGCACCGGCGTCGGTGGCGTGCGGCAACGCGCCGAGGTAGGCCGTGTTGAGCACGCTGCCGAGCACGGCGACCCCGAGCGCGGTGCCCCACTCGCGGACCGCGCCGTTGACCGCGTTGGCGGTACCGGCGAGACCCGGTTCGACATCGTGCACCACCAGCGCCATCGTGGGCGTCATCGCCAGGCTCATGCCCGCGCCGATCATGGCCAGGGCGAGCAGCAGGACGGTCGGGAAGCCGCGTGCCGGCAGGGCCAGCAGCAGCGCGAGGCCGCCGGCCGCCGCCGCCAGACCGCCGGCGACCAGCACGGCGGGCCGGAGCCTGCTGGACAGCGCGGCGACAGCGGGGGCGCCCACCATCATCGTCACCACCATCGGCAGCAGCGCTGCGCCCGCCTGCACCGGGCTGAGCCCCAGAACGTTCTGCAGGTACAGAGTGCTCGCGAAGGCGACCCCCGCGATCAGGAACGAGATGGCCACGCCGGCGACGTTCGCCGCAGTGAACCGGCGCGAGGCGAACAGGGCGGGGGGCACCAGCGGGTCGCCCGTCCCGCGCTGCCGCCAGGCGAAGACGGTGACGAGCGCCGCGCCGACGAGCACGGCCGCGATCGTCGCCGGGTGCGTCCAGCCCTGCTCCCCGGCGTGGATGAGCCCCCACGTCACCGCTGCGAACCCGGTGGCGACCAGGCCCACGTCGAGCACGCGGAGCGGCGTCGGCTCGGCGTGTCGTGACTCCGGCACCGCACGGACGAGCACCGCCAGGGCGAACAGCCCGAGAGGCACGTTGACCCACAGCGCGAGCTGCCAGTTCCCGGCCTGCACGAGCAGGCCACCGATCAGCGGGCCGACCGCGAGCCCGGACACCGAGGTGGCGGACCAGATCGCGAGCGCCCGCGCCCGCCGCTCCGGCGGATAGGCGGCCGCTATCAGGGCCAGCGACAGCGGGAACAGGGCTGCGGCGGAGGCACCCTGCACCGCACGCGCGACGATGAGCACCGCCGGATCCGGCGCCAGCGCGCCCAGCGCGGAGGCGAGCACGAACACCGCGAGCGCGACACCGAACCACCGCCGCCGTCCGAAGCGGTCGCCGAGCACTCCCGCCGGGATCTGCAGCGCGGCGAACGCGAGCGTGTAGGCCGACACCACCCACTGCAGCTGGGCAGTGGTCGCGGCCGAACCGGTCGCGATCTTCGGCAGCGCCGTGTTCAGCACCAGGTTGTCGACGGCGACCATGAAGACGGCCACCACCGCCACCAGCAGCGTCGCCCCCGGTCTCTGCTGTGGTCTCATCTCGAGCTGCCTCCGTGTGCGGCGCAGCGCTGCAGCAGGGCGGTGCTGGTGTCGATGAGCTGCTGCTGTCGCCTGCTGTCGGTGATGTAGGGGTCGGCCGGGAAAGCGCCTCGGCGATTGCGGAAGCTCGCCACCCCCGCCTCGAGGGTGGGGCTGGTGACCGCGTCGACGAGTTCGGTCGCCACCTCGCCGGGTTCGCGGGTCGCGAAGTGGAAGATCGGTTTCATGATCGTCGAGATGAGTCGGGGGATCTCGCGGCGGATCTCGGTCCGGACCGATCCGGGTCCGTAACCCAGGGCGGTGACGCCGTAGCGCTGGGGCGCCAGTGCGGTCAGGATCTCGTTCGCGAGCTGGGTCTGCCCGTGGCTGCGCATGCCCACCCGCTTCTCGACCTCGGCGAGGCCGAGATCCATCCGCATGATGCCGGGCACCTTCGGGGCCGACCCGGCGACGTTGAGCAGGCGGGTCCGGTCGTGCAGCAGGTGCCGCCGGTGCGCGTGCTCGAGGAAGGCGAACCGCGCCAGGTACCCGACGGCGAAGTCGAGCTCGATGCCTTCCTCCGTGTGCGCCGTGCGCGAGATCAGGATGCCGACCGTCTGGACGAGCACGTCGATGCGGTCGATGCGCTCGGCGAGCGCCGCCACCGTGGTCTCCACGGTTCTCATCAGGCTGAGGTCGGTGGTGATCGCCTGCAGGGTGCCGGGTGCGGGCATCGCCTCCGACAGCCCGACGACGCGCGCGGCCTTCTCCGGGCTGCGGCCGATGATGACGACATCCGCGCCTCGGGCGCGGAACTCCAGGGCGGTGGCGGCGCCGATGCCGTCGGTCCCGCCGAGCACGACCACGGTTCGCCCCCGCTGGTCGACACGGGATGGGGTGGGCTGGGTAGCAGGCATGGTCATGATCTCCTTCGGACGCCGAAACACACCAGAACTTATATCATCTTGTTTGAGACGATCTCAACTAGGAGATATGCTGGAGGGGTGAGCGCAACCGAGGACGAACTCGCGCAGAGCGTGGGGTGGCTGATGGTGCAGACGGGTCAGCGCATGGCGGCCCACGTCGCCGCCGAGCTCACCGCGCTGGAGCTGGACCTGCGCCGCTACGTCGTCCTGAGCACGGTGGCGACCGGACCGCCTCGTACGCAGATCGAGCTGTCCCAGCACCTCGGCATCGACAAGAGCCTCCTGGTGATCGCGCTCGACAGGTTGCAGAGCCAGGGGCTGGTACGCAGGGAGGTGAGCCCGACCGACAGGCGCGCGCGCATCATCGAGGCGACCGACGCCGGCCGCGAACTGGCGACACGAGCGCACCGCAGGGTCCTGGTCGCCGAACGCGAGCTGCTCGACCGGTTGTCAGGTCATGGCACGGGCGACCGCACTGCCGGCCAGGTGCTCCACGACCTGTGCTCGGCGCTCCTCCGGCTCACCGATGCCCGCGACGATCCCGGCGCCTGCTGAGTCAGCCGGCGAGGAAGGCCTGCAGCTGCGCCAGCGTCTCGTCCGCGCGTTCCTCGACCAGGAAGTGCCCGGCGTCCACCACCGCGCCGCGCGCGTCGGCCAGCCGCTCCCGCCACACCGTCAACGGGTCGACGGGCCGGTTGCCGACCACGCCGCGCCCACCCCAGAGCACCAGCGCCGGCACCTCGACGCGGCGGTCGAGATCGGCGCGGTCGTGCTCCAGGTCGATCGACGCCCCGGCCCGGTAGTCCTCGAGCATGGCGTGCCGGTGCTCCGGGTCGGCGAACGCGCGCTCGTACTCGGCCAGCGCCCCCGGTGCGAACGCGTCGAGGCCGCTCCCCCACCCGCCCAGCAGCGTGTGCAGGTAGCGGATCGGGTCGGCCGCGATCAGCATCTCCGGAACCGGTTCGGGCTGGATGAAGAAGAACCAGTGGTAGTAGGCCGTGGCCAGGGCGCGGTCGACGGTCCCGTACACGTGCAGCGTGGGCAGGATGTCGAGCAGCGCGAGGCGCGTGACGGCGTCGGGGTGGTCCAGCGCGAGGCGGTGCGTGACCCGAGCGCCCCGGTCGTGGCCCACCACGGCGAACCGCTCGTGGCCCAGCGACCGCATCACCGCCACCTGGTCGGCGGCCATGGCCCGGAACGCGTAGCCGGCGTGGTCGGGGCCCGAGGGCGGGCACGACGACTCGCCGTAGCCGCGCAGGTCAGCCGCGACCACGGTATGGTCGCGGGCCAGCCGGGGAGCGATCGCGTGCCACATCGCGGACGTCTCCGGGAAGCCGTGCAGGAGCAGCACCGGCGGCCCGGAGCCGCCGTGCACGGCGCTGATGACGGCCTCACCGGTGTCGACCCGGACCCGCTCGAAATCCTCGAACACGGGCGCGACCGTACCCGGCTGAGAGATCGCCTGCCGTTCGTCGCACCACGACGCCCGCGCCGCCGACATTTTCTCAGCTACCCGATGCGGGCCTGCGACCTGCGGCTACCGTCCCGAACGAAGATCAGCGACGGGACGGGGGCGGAGATGACCTGGCCGCCGGATCGACCTCCGACGACCCGGTTCCGCGCCGCGTTGCTGGTGGCGCTGCTCGCCGTCGGCCTCGCCGACCTGGCCATCGTGCGCCAGACCCCGGCGCCGCGCGCCGTCGACGTCACCGCGGCGCCGGCCGTGCCGCCACCGGTGGCGCCGGCGGCGACGCCCCCGGCCCGGCCGGCGCAGCCGGTCCCGGGCCCGGCGGCGCCGGCCCCTCCCACCGCGCCTCCGACGGCCGACCGCGCCGCGGAGGACGCGGCCGACATCGCCTTCGTCCGCCGCTACTACGGCCTGCTCCCGCGCCGCCCGGGCGACGCGTTCCGGCTGCTCGGAGGGCCCGCCCGGGCCCAGTCCGGCGGCTACACGCGCTTCTTCGCCTTCTACAGCGGGATCGCGGCGGTGTCGATCGACCCGACCCCGGCGGTCGTCCGCCCGTCGACGGTCGCCGCCGTGGTCCGCTTCCAGCGGCGCACCGGCGAGGTGACACACGAGCGCTACGAGCTCGTGGTGGCGACGGCACCGGCGGGCGGTCGCGTCCTGCAGTCCTACCGCCGGACCTAACCCCCAACCCCCCCACCCCCAGGGCGCCCTTCTGGCGCATCGCGCGGGCTCGATGCGGTCAGACGGGCCCTGTGGACGCATCGCGCGGGCTCGATGCGGTCAGGGGGGACGTGGCCGGGCCGGAACGGTCAGTTGTCCCGGACCGACACCGCGGCGGCGATGAGGGCACGCAGCTCGGCCTCCGCCGGACGCGCCGCGTCGCGTTCGGCGCGCAACGACTCGACCCGCTCCGTGGCGGCACGGAGGGCGGCGCGCAGTTCGGCCAGCTCGGCCCGGTGGCGGTCCCGGTCGGCCGCGCCCTGGGCCCGGACCGCGGCCAGCTCGGTGTCGCGCTCGACCCTGGCCACGCGCTCCGCGTCGCGCTCGGCGAGCGCCGCGGTGGCGCGCTCGGCCTGCCGGGCCCGATCCGCCCCGGCCGCTGCCGCAGCCCGGCGCGCGTCCTCGACCTCGACCGCGAGCGCCGCGGCCCGGTCGACCGCGTCCCGGGCCCTGGCCCGGTCGACGTCCCGCTCGGCGGCCGCCGCGGCGGCGGCCACCATCGCCTCCCGCGCAGCCGTCTCGGCGGCGGCGAGGCGCTCCTCCCCCCGCTGACGCGCGGCCGTCGCCTCGTCGGCCTGCTGGCGGGCCGCGCCGAGCGCCTCCGTCGCCTCCAGCGCCGCCCTGGCCGACGCAGCCGCACCGGCCACGGCCTCCGCGCGCTCGGCCGCCGCCCGGTCCGCCGCCTCCGCGCTGCGCCGGGCCCGGCGCAGCGCCTCCTCGCGCGCCTCCTCCGCCGCGACCCGGGCCCGCTCGGCCGCGGCGACCCGCGTGGTGGCCTCCTCGACGGCCGCGACGGCGTGGGCCTCCACCTCGTCGATCCGAGCGGTGACCGCGCCCAGCGCCTCGACCAGCGCCTCGACCGGGCCGCGCACGGCGTCGACGTGCTCGCGGAGCCGGTCGGCGTCGAGCCCGAACGCAGCCCGGGACGAGTCGAGCCCCAGCGCGCCGAGGGCGTCGCGCTCGGCGCGGGCCATCTGGGCGCACGTGCGCCCGCCGTCCCACCGGGTGTCGCGGCAGAACGCCCGGCGCCGGCCGCCCTGCGGTCCGGGCGCCGGCAGCTCGGCCCGGCACTTGCTGTAGCCACACATCATGCCGGTTAGTGAACCACAAACGAGGTTTTCAGTTGCGTAAACCGAACCAGCGCCCAACGAAACCGGTGTTTTGTTGGGTAAGGTCGGCCGCAGGCGGGACGAGCCGCGTCCCTCGCTAGAGTCGGTCGCATGCGCGGCACCCGCGGACGCATCGTCAGCTTCATGACCCGGCTCCTGATCTCGCGACGGCGGGGAAAGGGATCGTCGGACGCACTGCTGTCGCTGCTGCCCGAATCGGCGCTCGTCCCGCTGCAGCGCAACGGGCTCGACCCGGTCCCCGATCTGGGCGAGCTGCGCGCACACGAGCCCGTGAGCCAGATGAAGCTGCCCATGGGGCTGCGGGCCTGGATCGTCACCGGCTACGCCGAGTCGAAGGCCGTGCTGGGCTCGGCCACCGCGTTCAGCAACGACTTCAGCCACCTGGTCGGCACGGCCGGCATCACCGCCGACCAGAACCCGGGCGGCCTCGGTTTCTCCGACGCGCCCGACCACACCCGGCTGCGCAAGATGCTGACGCCGGAGTTCACCGGCCACCGCCTCAAGCGCCTCGGCCCGCGCATCGACGCCATCGTCGCGGGCCAGCTCGACGAGATGGAGGCGACGGCCCGCGAGCACGGGTCGGTCGATCTCGTGCAGAGCTTCGCGCTGCCCATCCCGTCGCTGGCCATCTGCGAGCTGCTCGGCGTGCCGTACGAGGACCGCGCCGATTTCCAGCGCCTCTCCACCACCCGGTTCGACCTGCTCGGGGGCGTGAGCGGCGTGGTAGGGGCGATGTCGGAGTCGCTGTCCTACCTCATGGAGATGGTCAAGAAGCAGCGCGCCGAGCCCGGTGACGGCATGCTCGGCATGCTCGTGAAGGACCACGGCGACGACATCTCCGACGAGGAGCTCGCGGGCCTCGCCGACGGCCTGCTCACCGGCGGCCTGGAGACCACCGCGAGCATGCTCGCGCTCGGTGCGATCGTGCTGCTGCGGCACCCGGGGTCCCGCCGGGCCCTGCAGGAGCGCGACGACGCGATCGACCCGATCGTCGACGAGCTGCTGCGCTACCTCACCGTGGTGCAGGTGGCGTTCCCGCGGTTCGCCACGCGGGACGTCGAGGTCGGCGGCCGGCAGATCCTCGCGGGCGACATCGTGATCTGCTCGCTGAGCGGCGCCAACCGCGACGGCAGCGTGTCGCTGGAGGGCTTCGACCCCGATCGTGCGCCCCGCCCCCATCTGGCCTTCGGCCACGGCGTGCACCGCTGCGTCGGCGCGGAGCTGGCCCGGATGGAGCTGCGCGCCGCCTACCCGGCGCTGCTGCGGCGCTTCCCGGACATCGCGTTCGCCACCGGCGCCGAGGACCTCACCTACCGCAAGCTGTCGTTCGTCTTCGGCACGGACGCGCTGCCGGTGACACTGCGTTGACCTCCGCCGGGTCGAGCCCGGCGCTCCCGGACTGGCCCGGTGTCGCCGACCCGGACGGGCTGCGGGCCCAGCTCGCCGACTGGCTCTCCCAGTACGCCAACGCCGGCACCCGCCGCACCTATGCCTACGCGCTCGGCCTGCCGGCCGACTGGGTGGATCCCCGTGACACCGCGAGCGGGCCGCGGCCGCCCGCCGCCGCGCCCGGGCCCCTGCACGACCTGGCCTGGTTCCGCTGGTGCGCCCGGATCCCGATGGATCCGAGAGCGGCGACGGCCACGCACGTCAAGGCGTGGCTGCACGCCCTCGACGCCGCCGGGGCGCAGCGCCGCACCCGGCAGCGGATGCTCTCCACGCTCTCGGCGCTCTACGGGCACCTGGCCGAGACGGGCGTCATCACGGCCAACCCGGCGGCGCTCAACCGGGCCCGGCTCGGCCTCTCCGCCGGGGCCCGCGACGCCTCCCCCACCGTCCGGCTGACCGCCGAGCAGCTGGCCGCCCTGCTCGCCGCCGCGGCCCGCCCGACACTGCGCGGGCCGCTCGGGGATCTCTACGCCCGCCGGGCCGTCGCGTTCGTCGCGCTGCTGACGCTGGGCCTGCGCATCTCGGAGGTCACCGGGCTCGACCGTGCCGACCTGCGCCGCTCCGGCGGCGACGACGTCCTGCGCGTGCTGGGCAAGGGCGGCCTGCACCGCGAGGTGTACGTGACCGGGCTCGTCCGCGACGCGCTCGCGCGCTACCTGGCCGAGCGCGACCGGGCCGCGGTTCCCGCCCTGCGCGGCCGCGGCCACTCCGAGCCGTTGCTCGCCACCCGCACCGGCGGCCGCTGCTCGCGGATCGACCTCTACACGCAGCTGCGGCGCATCGCCGACGCCGCGGGCCCGCTGCTCGACGGGGTGGCCGTGCACCCGCACGCGCTGCGGCACGCCTACGTCACGATCGCGCTGGAGCAGGACGCGCGCCTCCACCACGTGCAGGCCGACGTCGGGCACGCCAGCATCGCCACGACCCAGTACTACGACCGCGGCCTGCGTACCCGCGACACCACGGCCGCCGATCTCGTCGCCGCGGCGATCCGTGATGTCGAGACCGCGGTGCCGGCGGTCGCCGATCCGTGAAAACCTGATGCCGGTGGGCCCCGTCACATGATGGGGGGTTCCCACCTGTCGTTGAGCTCGGTCCCGTGCTGCCCGATCCACCTTCTCACGACAGCGGCGTCGAGATGCCAGGATCGATCGCTCGGCCATCGCGTCATGACTTCTCGGGCAAAGGGATGGCAGAGCCGCTGGCTGACTGTCGGATCACCGTACGCGTGGAAGAGCAGGCTTCGCGCGAGGTGTAACGAGCCGTCGCCGAACACACCCCACTGGAACGAAGGCGCCTGGTCCGACCGATGAACGGGTGGGACCGGTACACACCGGCCTGCCTCGTCCTCGAACACCACGCCGCGGGCGCTCGACGAGACCTCTCCGACGTATCTGCCGGTGAGCCGCGGGGCCCGGACGGGCGCCGCTGCCGGTAACCCGAGCCGCCTGGCGAGAAGATCGGCGTAAGCGGGGGCGGGAAAGTCCAGGGGGAGGTCGGGCCACGGGCCGAACCTCGGCGTTGTGCAGGGTGGTGGAATGACCGGTTTGCGGCGGCGGCTGCGCTGGGCGTCACTGCGGCATTGCTCCAGAGCTGCCTGGATCGAAGGGGACCACGCAGAACATGCCTGGTCGGCGGCAAGTTCCAACTCGGGCGCCGCGAAGATCGGATCGTTGAGGATCTTCCACTGAATGCCCGCCCGGACCCAATGAAGGAGGCCCCGGTGGTAGGAGTCGATGATCTGATATTCGAGTCGATGCTGCAGTGTGGTTGTCGCCTGCCGCGGCTGACCTCGTGCGACATCGATGAGCGCGGCGACGACCGGTGCGTCCGGGCTGCGCATGTCCGCGGCCTTGCGAGCGGCGTAGGAAGCGGCTGCCTCCATGTCCCCGAGCAGCAGCGCTTCCATCGTCTGGATGCGCTCGTTCCGCCAGTCATCGACAACATCGTGGTGGTACCCGTACGTGCCTGATCCCATAGCCGTACTCTCTCGGGGACCTTCACGCTCCAGGGGCACCCAGACCTCCGACGTAGTTGATCTCTTCACCACGTACGGTACTGCTCGACGACGGCAGCCTCCAGGTATCCACGCGACGATCTCCGACATCGTGCGGCGGGCAGGCACGTGGTTGCCACGTCGGCTTCGGCCGCCGCTCAGGAGCCTTGAGGCAAGACCGCCGGTGATGAATTCGATCAGTCGATCGCCCGGTGTGGGACAGAGCCATGACCGACACCTGCGTCAAGGCTGGACTTATATAAGCGGCTGGTTCTAAAGTGGCGCCGTGCACGCGTTCGACGTCCTCGGCGACCCCGTCCGGCGCCGGATCCTGGAGCTGCTCGCCGGCGGCGAGCAGAGTTCGGGGGCGATCACCGCAACCGTGCGCGACGAGTTCGGGATCAGCCAGCCCGCCGTGTCCCAGCACCTGAAGGTGTTGCGCGACAACGGTTTCGCGTCGGTGCGCCCCGAGGGCACCCGCCGGCTCTACGCCGTGCGCAGCGAGCCGTTCCAGGACGTCGACGCCTGGCTGGACCGGTTCCGCCGCTTCTGGACCCCCCACCTGGACGCCCTGGCCACGGAGCTGGCCCGCGGGCGCCGCGAAAGGACCAAACCATGATCGACGTGACCCACCAGATCAACGCCGTGGCCCGCACCGTCGGCTCCCGGACGCTGGAGGCGGGCGAGGCCCGCGTCGTCACGATCACCCAGACCTACCAGGCCGACGTCGACGACGTCTGGGACGCCTGCACCGACATCGAGCGCATCCCGCGCTGGTTCCTGCCGATCTCGGGCGAGCTGCGCCTCGGCGGCCGGTACCAGTTCGAGGGGAACGCGGGCGGCACGGTCGAGCGCTGCGACCCGCCGCACTCCTTCGCCGCAACCTGGGAGTTCGGCGGCGAGGTGAGCTGGATCGAGGTGCGGATCACCCCCGAGGGCCCGGACCGCACGCGGTTCACGCTCGAGCACGTCGCCCACGTCGACGACGAGCGCTGGACCGAGTTCGGCCCCGGCGCGGTCGGCGTCGGCTGGGACGGGGCGGTGCTGGGCCTGGCCCTGTACCTGGAGACGGGCGACGGCCTCCGCCCCGCAGCGGCGCAGGCATGGATGGCGTCCCCCGACGGCATCCGGTTCATGGCGGAGTCCAGCGAGGCCTGGCGCGCAGCGGCGGTGGCCGCAGGCGAGGACGAGGCGACCGCGAGAGCGGCGGCGGACCGCACGACGGCGGCCTACACGGGCGCCCCGGCCTGAACACCGGCGCGTCGCGCGGGCTCATCGCCGTTCGGGGCACCTCCTGAGCGCGTCGCGCGGGCTCGTTGCTGTCGTCGGGGTGGGGTGATCAGCGGGTCGGGCGGCGCGGGGGCTCGCAGCACCCGGGGGCGCAGAGCGCGCCGTTCACACCGCAGCCCGCCCTCGACACCGCGCCCAGACCGCGCGGCGCGGCGTGGTGGCGGTGCTCGTCGACCAGCTCGACCACCATGTCGGCGAACCGGGGGTCGGGGCCCGCGGTGGCGGCCCGGCCGAAGCCCATGCCCAGCTCCGCGCACAGCTCACGGGCCTCGGTGTCGAGGTCCCACACCACCTCGACGTGGTCGGACACGAATCCGACCGGCGCCAGCGTGACCCCGGGGACCCCGGCGGCGTGCAGCGCGCGGATGTGGTCGAGCACGTCGGGCTCCAGCCACGGCACCTGCGGCGGGCCGGACCGCGACTGCCAGACCACGTCGTAGTCCTCGACGCCCACCGCGGCCGCCACCAGCCGCGCGGCCTCGGCGACCTGGCGGGAGTAGCGGTGGCCGCCCTCCTCGGGCGGGCCCGCGGTGGCGTCGGCCGACCGCGGGACGGAGTGGGCGGTGAACACCAGCCGCGCCCCGGCGCCGGGTGCGGCGGCGCGCACGGCGTCGGCGTTGGCCGCGACGAAGGACGGGTGGTCGAAGAACTGCCGCAGCTTCACCAGCTCGGGCGTCCCCTCGCCGACCGCCTTGCGGGCGCGGGCGATGTCCTCGTGGTACTGCCGGCAGGCCGAGTAGCCGCCGTACGCACTGGTGGCGAACACGAGCGCGCGGCGCACGCCGTCGCGGGTCATCTCGGCGACGGTGTCCTCGACCAGCGGGTGCCAGTTGCGGTTGCCGAAGTACACCGGCAGGTCGGTGCGCTCGCCGACGGCCGCGATCAGCTCCCGGTTGAGCGCGTTGATCGGGCTGACCCCGCCGAAGTGCTGGTAGTGCTCCTCGACGGCGTCGAGCCGCTCGGGCGGGATCCCCCTCCCCCGCGTGACGTTCTCCAGGAAGGGCCGGACCTCCGACGGACCCTCCGGCCCACCGAACGACAGGACGAGCAGGGCGTCGACATCCTCTGGCACCTGGTGATCCTCCCACCCGTCCCGGCAGACTGCGCAGCATGGCGACCGTTCAGGACGTCCACGACCTCGCGCGGGCGATGCCCCACGTCACCGTCGTGGCCGGAGGCAGCGGAAACCCCGTCTACCAGGTCGGTGGGAAGTCGTTCGTGTTCTTCCGGACGCCGCGGCCCGACGCCGTCGATCCCGACACCGGCGACCGCTATCCCGACGTGATCATGCTGTGGGTGCCCGACGAGCAGGACAAGCTGGCGCTGGTCCAGGACACCCGCACGCCGTTCTTCACCACGCCCCACTTCGACGGCCATCCCTCGGTGCTCGTGCGGGCCTGCCGTCTCGGCGAGATCACGCGGGACGAGCTCGCCGAGGTGGTGCAGGACGCCTGGCTCAGCCGCGCGTCGCGTCGCCGGGCCGAGGCGTGGCTGGCCCGGTGATCACACCCCGATGGCGTGACTCAGACACCAATTGCATGAAAGCCGCCGTCCGCCATCACCATCGAGCCGGTGGTGACCGGCAGCCAGTCCGAGAGCACGGCGCACACCGTCTTCGCAACCGGCACCGGGTCGGTGACGTCCCAGCCCAGCGGCGCGCGCCCGTCCCACGCGTCCTCGAACGCCGCGAACCCCGGGATCGACTTGGCCGCCATCGTCTTCACCGGGCCGGCCGCCACGAGGTTGACGCGGATGCCCTTCGGGCCGAGGTCGCGCGCCAGGTAGCGGCTCACCGACTCCAACGTGGACTTCGCGACGCCCATCCAGTCGTACGCGGGCCACGCCTGGCGGTTGTCGAAGTCCATGCCGACGATCGAGCCGCCCGGCCCCATCAGCGGCAGCAGCGCCGTGGCCAGGGATCGGAAGGAGTACGCGCCCACCTGGATCGTGGTGGCCACGTCCTCCCACGGCGCGGTGAGGAAGGCTCCCTCCCCCAGGCACGAGGCCGGGGCGAAGCCGATCGAGTGCAGCACGCCGTCGAGATGGGGCTCGGCGCCCCCGGAGAGTTCACGAAGGTGGGGCGACACGCGCTCGAGCAGCGAGTCGAGCTGCGCCTGGTCGGCGACGTCGAGCTCGACGACGGGCGCCGGCTTCGGCAGGCGCTGCGCGATGCGCTCCACCAGCCGCAGCCGGCCGTACCCGGTGAGCACGACCTCCGCGCCTTGCTCCTGCGCCACCTTCGCCGCGTGGAACGCGAGCGACGCGTCGGTGATCACACCGGTGATGAGCAGGCGCTTGCCGTCCAGGAGTCCCATGGACACGAGATTAGTGGCCCATGCCCAGCCCGCCGTCGACCGGGATCACCGCGCCCGTCACGTACCCGGCGCCGTCGGACCCCAGCCACGTGACGGCGTTCGCGACCTCCTCCACGCTCGCGTACCGGGCCAGCGGCACCTGCTTGAGGATCTCCGCGCGCCGCGCGTCGGGCAGGGCGCGGGTCATGTCGGTGTCGACGAAGCCCGGCGCCACCACGTTCGCCGTGATGCCGCGGGAGCCCAGCTCGCGAGCGACCGAGCGGGCCAGGCCCACGAGCCCCGCCTTGGACGCGGCGTAGTTCACCTGGCCGGCCGATCCGAGCAATCCCACCACCGAGGATACGAAGATCATCCGGCCGCCCCTGGCCTTGAGCATGCCCCGTGACGCGCGCTTGGCCACGCGGTAGGCGGCGGTGAGGTTGGCGTCGATCACCTTCGTGAACGAGTCCTCGCTCATCCGCATCAGCAGGCCGTCGTCGGTGATGCCGGCGTTGGAGACGAGCACCTGCACGGGCCCGTGCGCGTCCTCGACCTGTTTGAACGCCGTCTCGACCGCCTCGGCGTCGGTGACGTCGCACGGCACGGGCAGCAGCTCGCCGGGCAGGCCGTCGACCGGCGACCGGTGCGTCACCGCCACCCGGTCCCCCTGCGCCGCGAACGCGTTCGCGATCGCGAGCCCGATACCACGGTTGCCACCCGTCACCAGCACGCTGCGTCCCGATGTCACGGCCGGAACACTAGCCCGCCAGCACGGGCAGTCGGCATCGGCCGCGGTCGTCGACGGCTCCACCCCGCAGGCCTCCCGCGCCTACGGGGCGTCCGCGACCGGCCGTGACGCCGTCGCCCAGAAGGCGGAGCCCGCGCCACCCCGGTCCGAGTCGCGGGTGATCGACGGCTCGAGCTACGAGATCATCGAGCGGAAGTTCGATGCAGCTGGGCACGTCAGCTCGACTTTCGTGTCGACGTACCGGCGAGTCTCCGGCGGCACTCCCGTTCTCGTGAAGTGGACGGCTCGCGTCGGCAATCTGCAGCAGGTGTGCGATCGCAACATGGGCAGCGGTTGCTACATGGTGGACCTGGCCGACCACAATCGACTTTCCCCGGAGGAAGAGCAGCGGATCTACAAGGAGCAGGGCGAGCGGTTCTCACCACCGGCACCGTAGTCAGCGGGTGAGCGCCCGCCAGGGACAGGCCGATGTGGGCCCGCCGATGTGTGCACGACAATGGAGAACCCGGCCTGTCCGGAAATGCGTGATCCTGGTTTCCCGGGCCTATCTTCAGGACTCCTTGATCTGTTCGACCGGAGGAAGCAGTGAAGATCACGCAGGGCAAGAACATTCGAGTGGCCGCCGGGGTCGTGGCGGCGGCGATGTCCGTCGCCGTCGCCGCACTCATCAGCGGGCAGTCGGCGTCGGCGGCGGTTCTCGACCAGGGCGCCGCGCAGGTTTCCGGTGGTGACGTCGTAGCCCAGGCACCGGAGAGCACGCAGCCGCAGGAGTACGAGTACCGCGAGATCGACGGTTCGACGCAGGAGGTCACGCGTCGAACGTTCGACCAGCACGGAAAGGTGATCACCACCTTCGTGACCACGTACAAGGACAACAGTGACGGTGTCGGGGTCCCGGCAACGCGAACCGCGGTCTCCGATCACTACAAGCAGGTGTGCACCATGACCAGCACGGTCGCCGGTGAATGCACCATCACGGACGTGAACACCGGGATTCGGCTCAACCAGGCCCAGGAGAAGGCGGTTCTCCGCACTGGTGTGTTCGACGCACGCTAGGGCTCTTCAGGCGACGCCACAGCGACAGCGACGGGGATGTCCGTCGCTGTCGCTGCACCGGTCACCGCGATCCTACGACGAGACTCGTTCAGAACACGGGAAAGTGCACTACCCGTGTCGTCGACCTGGCCTACAACCGCGCGGTCACCAGCGCGCACCCCACATTGTTCACACTGAGGAAGAATCACAATCGTGAGTGAGGGCGGTGGCCTTCGCCGCGCCGGAGTGCCCTGCTCCGGTCAGGGGATCCGGCGCCCCAGCACCATTCCGAGCCCGAGTCCCGCGGCCAGCAACAGCGCCCCCACGCCGAGGAACGGCTTGCTCACGTCGACCAGGCGCACCTCGTACCCGATCTGGTCGCGCAACTGCGCGTAGACCCCGCGCAGCTCGGCCTCCGACGCCGCCGTGAACGACCGCCCGCCCGACAGCTCCGCGATCTTGCGCAGCGACTCGTCGTCGACGGGCACCGGGGTGGACTTGCCGTCGATGTCCACGGTGCCGTACGCCGTGCCGAAGGAGATCGTCGAGACCGGGATCTTCGCCTTCTCGGCCTCGGTCGCGGCGGTGAAGGAGCCTCGCGGTTGCTCCTCCGGCACGCCGTCGGCC
>CAXTTN010000111.1:7404-18630 GCA_964247105.1 uncultured Pseudonocardia sp. | reverse complement strand
ATGGCCGACCGCGTGCTCCGTGGCAGCCGGCTCGGGGCTGTCAGCTACGAGACCGATCGCAACCACGACCTCGCGCCGCGGCAGTCGATGCGCTACGCGTGCCCGCGCGGGCACGACTTCGAGGTGCCCTTCGCCAACGACGCAGAAGCCCCGTCGACCTGGGAGTGTCGCCTTCACGGCAGCATCTCCAAGCTCGTCGACGGCGTGGAGCCGGAGCAGAAGAAGGTCAAGCCGCCGCGCACCCACTGGGACATGCTGCTCGAGCGGCGCTCGGTCGCCGACCTCGAGGTGCTCCTCGCGGAGCGCCTGGAACTGCTCGCCGAGCGGCGTCGCGAGATCGCCTGACGGTGGTGAGGAGCCGGGTCGTCACCGACGACCCGGCTTCTTCATGCGTCCAGCACCTGGCCCTCGCGCCGCACCACCGGCGGCAGGGTCGACCACGGGAAGTTGATCCACCGGCCGGTGCGCCGCCACACGTACTCGCAGTTCACCGTGCTGTGCGGCTTCTCGTAGACCACCGCACAGCGGACGTCGGCGACGTGGCCGACGCAGAAGTCGCGCACCAGCTTGAGCGTGGCACCGGTGTCGGCGACGTCGTCGGCCACCAGGACCTTCGCGCCCGACAGGTCCACCACGTTCGGCACGGGCGGCAGCACGATCGGCACCGGCAGCCGCTGGTCGATGCCGGTGTAGAACTCCACGTTCATGACGTGCAGGTTCTTGACGTCCAGCGCGTAGCCCAGCGCCCCGGCCACGAACAGCCCGCCGCGGGCGATCGACAGGATGATGTCGGGGGCGTAACCGTCCGCGGCCACCTGCTCGGCGAGCTCGCGGCTGGCCGTGCCGAACAGCTCCCAGGTGAGCTCCTCGCGTGCCTCGGCGGTGCTCATGCGCGCACGGACGGATCCTGGACCGCAGGGTGGGCCGGATCGTCCGGTGCGGGTTCCGCGGGCGGGGCGGGCGGGCGGGTCTCACCGCGGCGCAGCACCCGCGCCACCCCCCAGCGCGTGACGCGCCAGAGCGCCTCCACGACGATGCCGCTGCTCATCTTCGACGCGCCGCGCTCCCGCTCCGCGAACGTGATGGGCACCTCGCGCACGCGGAACCCCGCCTGCACCGCCCGCCACGCCATGTCGACCTGGAAGCAGTAGCCCTGCGACGACACCGAGCCGATGTCGAGCTGCTCCAGCACCTGGCGACGGAACACGCGGTAACCGCCGGTGATGTCGCGGATGTTCACGCCGAGCGCGAGGCGCGAGTACAGGTTGCCGGTACGGGAGATCCACTCGCGGTGGTTGGGCCAGTTCACCACCTTGCCGCCGGGCACGTACCGCGAGCCGAGCACGAGGTCGGCGTCCTGCAGCGCGGCGAGCAGCGCGGGCAGGTCCTCGGGAGCGTGGGAGCCGTCGGCATCCATCTCCACGACGACCTGGTAGTCGCCCGCCAGCGCCTCGGCGAACCCGGCCAGGTAGGCGGCGCCGAGGCCGTCCTTCGCGGTGCGGTGCAGGACGCGGATGCGGGGGTCGGCGGCGGCCAGCTCGTCGGCGAGCTCGCCGGTGCCGTCCGGGCTGGCGTCGTCCACGACGAGCGCGTCGGCGTGCGGCAGAACCGCGTGCAGCCGCGTCAGGAGCGGGCCGAGGTTCTCCCGCTCCTCGTACGTCGGGATCACCACCAACACCGGCCCGGCAGGGTCAGCCATCCTCGTCCTTTCCTCGGCGGCGCCGCACGACACCCGCGCCGACGCCCACCAGGCCCGCCGCGACCAGGGCCCACTCGGGGAGGGCGCCCAGCCTCGTGGCGAGCGTCGTGGTGTCGAGCAGCGGCGTGCGTTCGACGAGCACGTCGGGGGTGAACTGCTTCGTGCTCTGCGTGACCGTACCGTCCGGCCGGATCGTCGCGCTGACCCCGCTGGTGGTCGCGATGATCGATGCCCGATCGTGCTCCACGGACCGCACCCGCGACATGGCCGCCTGCTGGTAGGTCATCTCGGTGAAGCCGAACGTCGCGTTGTTGCTCGGCACGGCCAGCACCTGGGCGCCGTTGTCGACGCTGTCCTCCACGAGGTCGTCGAAGGCCACCTCCCAGCAGATCGTGACGCCGAGCCGTGCCCCGGCCATGTCGACCACGCCGGGGCCGGAGCCGGGCACGAAGTAGCCGGCACGGGCGACGTAGGAGGAGAACAGCGCGAAGAACGAGCGCCACGGCATGTACTCGCCGAACGGCTGCACGCGGCGCTTGTCGGCCCGCTCGACGACACCCTGCCCGGCCAGCCAGACGAGTGCCGAGTTGCTGGTGGTGAGGCCGTCGGGGTTGCGCAGCACGGCGCCCACCAGGATCGGCACGCCGACCGCCCGCGCGGCGCGGTCGATCTGCGCGGCCGCGTCGGGGTTCTGCAGGGGGTCGATGTCGCTGGAGTTCTCCGGCCAGATCACGAGGTCCGGCTTCGCCACGGTGCCCGCGGCCACCTCGGCGGCGAGCTTGACCGTCTCCTTGACGTGGTTGTCGAGGACGGCGCGGCGCTGGGCGTTGAAGTCCAGCCCCAGGCGCGGAACGTTGCCCTGGACCGCGGCGATGGTGACGAACCGCACGGGTCCGCCGCCCGAGGCCGGGACGAGCGCCGCGACCGGGCCGGTCAGCAGCGCGGCGACCGCGATCACCGCCGGGACGACGAGCGGGCGGATCGCGCGGCCCGCCGCCCGGCGGGCCAGCTCACCCAGCGCGAGGCCCGCGAGCACGGTGACGAACGACAGGAGCGGCTCCCCGCCGATCGACGCGACGGGCAGCAGGATGCCGTCGGGCTGGCCGAAACCGACCCGGCCCCACGGCAGCCCGCCGAACGGCACGCGCCCGCGCAGGGCCTCCCCCGCCACCCACACCGCGGCGGCCCACAGCGGCGCGGCCGGCAGCCGCGACACGAGCGCCATGCCCGCCCCGGCGAGGCCGACGAACAGCGACTCCAACACCACCAGCGCCACCCACGGGACGGGCCCGACGAGAGCCCCGATCCAGGTCAGCAGCGGGAGCAGGAAGCCCATGCCGAACAGGAAGCCGTACCCGAACCCGGCTCGGGCCCGCCGGCCGTACACGGCCGCCCCGAGCAGGGCCAGCGCCGGCAGCGCGAGCCACCACAGCGTCCGCGGCGGGAAGCTGGCGTAGAGCAGCAGGCCGCCGCCGAACGCCGCGACGGCACGGGCCAGCAGCACCACCCGGGTGCGGTTGCGCTCGGCACCGGGCGAGACGGGCGGGTCGGGCGCGCCGGGATCGGCGGCGGGTTCGGTGGTGGGAACGGCCACCTCAGGAGGGTACGTCGCGCCGGGCGGCGGCTCGCCCCCGACGCCGGGGCCGGGCCGAGGCGTTCCGCAACCGTGACCCCGGACCATGATCACCCGTTGGGGGCGGCGCGGGTTCCGAGGCGTCGATCAGCGCTCGGGGACGCGGAGCCCTGCCCAGCACGGTGGGAGGTCCCGACGCGCCGACCATCGCCGTCGGGCGCGTCGGGCGCCCCCCGTGATCAGCAGCCGGGGACGCGGAGCCGCGCCCAGCACGGTCGGAGGTCCCGACGCGCCGATCATCGCCGTCGGCCACGTCGGGTGCCCCCCCGTGATCAGCAGCCGGGGACGCGGAGCCGCGCCCAGCACGGCGCAACGTCCCCACACCCCGATCAACGCGACGGGCTACGCGGGAACGCCCGCCAGGAGGTGGGCGTTGCCCAGCGCGTCGAGCACGCCCGGGGCGCCGGTGCGGCGGTACCACTCGTAGCCGTAGGCCGCCGCGAAGCCGTCCTCGGGCACGTCCTCGGGCGCCACCTGGCTCTCGTGGGCGGTGATCGCCGCCCGCTTGCACGCCAGCTCGTCCGCGGTGCCGCCGACGGCGAGGCTGATCTCGGCCGTCACGCGCCCGAAGTCCACCGCGGCGGCGCGGGCGGCGCCGTGAACCAGGTGCCGGTCGCGCGCCGTCACGTGCAGGTGCTCGCGGTCCACCGTCATCCGGTATCCGGTGGCGCCCACCATCTCGGCGGCGGTGGCGCCGATGCGGTGCGTCGCCTGGTGGTCGGGGTGGCCGTAGATGCCGCTCTCGTCGTCGTGCACGACGGTGCCGGCGCCCTCGTCGTCGGCGATCTCGGCGACGGTCCGGGCCAGCCGGAGCGGGTCCGCCACCGCCAGTGCGCGGGCGTGGGTGGCGCTGGACCAGCCGGGGAGGCCGGAGTCGCGGCGGCCCAGCAGCACCAGCCGGGAGACGCCGAGCAGCTCGGCGGCGCGTTCCAGCTCCGCGACGCGGCGCTCCGGGATGGTCTCGCCGAGGCGCAGCGGGACCCGGGACTCCCCCAGCTCCCCCGCGGTCGCGACGACGAGGACGGTGCGGGCCCCGGCGTCGGCGAGGCGGCGCAGCGTGATCCCCGTGAAGATCGACTCGTCGTCGGGGTGGGCGTGGAGGGCGAGGACGGTGTGACCGCGGAGATCGGGACGGATGCCCATTTCAGGAGATCGCAGACGTGCGGGCCGCGCGGGCGGCGGTGGACGGGGCCGGAGGTCAGCTGCAGCGGCAGCGACGACAACAGCCCGGACAGCAGCGGGCCACTCCCAGGCCCCGGGTCCGGTTCGTCACGCGCGCAGCTTGCCACACCCCGCATGAGACGTGGTCCTCGGCTCGCGTCGAGCCCGCGCGATGCCCCGACCAGGGCCGCGGAACGACAACGCGCCCGCGCGATGCCGCCGGCAGGGCTCCCGGGACGACATCCCGCCCGCTCGATGTGCGGAAGGGGCAGCGGTGGTCACAGCGCAGCGAACAGCTCGTGGCCGCGGTGCACCGTCCGCAGGCAGCGCGGCTCGGCGGCCGAGCCGCCGAGCACTCCGGCGCCGTCCCAGACCGCGTACGACGCCGGCGCTCCGGCGACCAGGCGACCCGCCGGCGGCGAGCGGTCCCCTGCCGCCCGGTACCCACCGACCGTGTGAGCGGCGAGCGCGGTGAGCGGGTCCAGGCCGGAGCCGGGTGTCCGGTGCTCCACGGCCGCCCGGACCGCCTCCCACGGCCCCAGCGGCGTGACGGGCGCGTCGGAGCCCAGCGCGAGGGTCACCCCGGCCGCGTGCAGCGCCGCGAACGGGTTCATCGGGGCGGCGCGAGCCGCGCCGAGCCGTTCGGCGTACATCCCGGACGGGCCGCCCCAGTACGCGTCGAACACGGGCTGGACGCTCGCGACCACGCCCAGCTCAGCCAGGACGGCCATCTGCGCCGGGTCGACCATCTCCAGGTGCTCGACCCGGTGGGTGACCGCGCCCGGGGACCCGGCCGCCCGCAGCCCGGCCACCAGCGTGTCGGCCGCGGCGTCCCCGATCACGTGGAACCCGGCCTGCGTGCCCGCGAGCGTGCAGGCGGCGACGTGGGCGGCCACGGCGTCGGCGTCGAGGTACGGGTGGCCGGTGCAGCCCGGCGCGTCCGCATAGGACGACCGCAGGGCGGCGGTGCGCGAGCCGAGCGAGCCGTCGACGAAGAGATCACCGGCCAGCCCGCGCGCGCCCGTGGCGGCGAGCAGGTCTCGGGCCTCGTCGGCGCTGGTCACGGCCTCACCCCAGTAACCGATGACCTCCGGCCCGGGCAGGACCGCCAGGGCGGCCAGGTCGGCGGCCGAGGAGATGTCGGGGCCCGCGCACTCGTGGACGACCGCGACCCCGCGCGCGGCCGCGTCGGCCAGGAACGCGCGCTGGGCCCGCTCGCGGACGCCGGCGTCGACGGCGGCGAGCGCGGCGCGCCGGGCGTGGTGGTGCGCGTCGGCCGTGAGCGGCCCGTCCGACCAGCCCACGGTGCCGATGGCGGCGTCGACCAGCCGGCCGGCGACGAGCGCGGAGTGCACGTCGATGCGGCTGAGGTACACCGGGGCGCCACCGGCGGCCCGGTCGAGCCGCGCCCGCGTCGGGAGACCGGCCCAGCCCTGCTCCTGCCAGCCGTGGCCCCAGATCAGCTCCCCCGGACGCGCCGCCGCCCGCCGCGCCACCGCGTCGAGCAGGGCGGTGGCGGACGGGCAGGAGGTGAGGTCGAGGCCGTCGACGAGCAGGCCGGTGGCGGTGGCGTGGACATGGGCGTCCACGAACGCCGGGGTCACGACGGCCCCGTCGAGATCGAGGACCGTCGCGCCGGGGCGGGCGCCGCCGACCGGCCCCACGTACGTGACGCGGTCGCCGTCGACCTCCAGGGCGCAGGAGCCCCCCGGGGCGTCCGGGTCGAGGACCCGGACGCCGGTCAGGAGGGTGCGCGCCACGCGCGCCTGACCATCAGTACGGGCGCTTGGGCATGATGACCCACAGCACGAGGTAGATCACGAACTGCGGGCCGGGCAGCAGGCAGGACAGCAGGAACAGCAGGCGGACCGCGAACGGGCTCCAGCCGAACCGCTCCGCCAGTCCGGCGCAGACGCCGGCGATGACCTTCCCCTGTCGAGGGCGGGTCAGTGTCGATGCCACCGAGGGCTCCTTCCATCGCGGCGCATCTCGCCGCTGACGTCCACTCTCCTCGTCGGGGAGCGGCACGCACTCAGGGAACGCCCGGACCCGACCCCGGGGTTCCCGCCGCAGCCCGTCCGGGTGACGGGCGTCGCCGACGGTGTGCGCCCGCTGCTCCGGCCGGCGGACGTGCTGGTCACCGCGGGCCCCGCGGCCTACCGTCCTGCGGGTGGCCCGTCTCCGCGCGCTCGCCGTCGCCGCCGCAGTGCTCGCGGCCCTGCTGGCGGCCGCGACACCGGCCGCGGCGCTGGCCCGTCCGGAGGCCGTGGTGGTCCTCGGCGACAGCGCGGCCTCCGGCGAGGGTGCGGGCGACTACGAGCCCGGCACCCGCGGCGAGAACGGCGACTGGTGCCACCGCTCACCGCACGCCTACGCCGCCGCCACCGGGCTGGCGCCGGTCTCGGTGAACCTCGCGTGCTCCGGCGCCGGCGCGGCCGACGTCGCGTTCGGCGCGCCGGGGCACGACACCGAGGGGTCGCAGGCCCGTCGCCTGGCCGACGTCGCCCGCGGCTACCGCGTGACGACGGTGGTGCTCCAGATCGGCGCCAACGACGACGCGGCGCTGACCGGCACCGGTATCGCGTGCATCCGGGCGTTCCTCGACCCGCTGGTGCCGCCGTGCCGCACCACCCTCGGGCCGCTGGTCGGGCCGCGGATGGCCGCGACGGCGGTGAAGGTGGAGCGCGCCGTCGGTGACGTGCGCGCGGCCATGCGCCAGGCCGGCTACACCGAGCGCGCCTACGCGCTCGTGCTCGCCTCCTACGCGGCGCCGATCACGGACCGGTCGATCCCGCTGCAGTCGGGGCAGGGCTGCCCGTACAGCCGCGCCGACGCCGGGTGGGGCCGTACCGTGCTGTTCCCGGCGATGTCGGAGGCGCTGCGGGGGGTCGCGCTGCGCACCGGCGCCCGGTTCCTCGACCTGGACCGCGCCACCGAGGGCTTCGAGGCCTGCTCCCACCCGTCGCCCGGGCAGGACTGGCAGCGCCGCGTCACGGTCGACCCGCAGGCGCTGGTCCACGGCGGGCTCGACGCGATCGGCTACCACCTGGCCCAGGAGTCGTTCCACCCCACGGCCGCCGCCCACGCGGAGATCGGCCGCTGCGTCGGTGACTTCGTGCGGTCAGGCGCACCCGGGGCGGCGTGCGTGGCCGGCCCGGACGCCCACGTGCACCTGGCCGTCACCGCCGCCGCGACGACCTGACCGGACCCACATCGCGCGGGCTCGATGCGCTCACAGCGCCGTCGTGCGCACATCGCGCGGGCTCGATGCTGTCGTGGGGCCCTCGTGGGGACGTCGCGCGGGCTCGGTGCGGTGGGGTGCGTGCGGGGTCAGAGGACGACGAGGTCGTGGGGGCGGTTGTTCATGCTCTCGTGGCCGTCCTCGGTCACGACCACGATGTCCTCGATCCGCGCGCCCCACTCGCCGTCGAGGTACACCCCGGGTTCGACGCTGAACGCCATGCCCGGCTCCAGGGCCCGGTCGTTGCCGCTGACGATGTAGGGGTCCTCGTGCACGTCGAGGCCGATGCCGTGGCCGGTGCGGTGGATGAACCGCTCCCCCAGCCCGGCCTCGGTGATCGGCTCGCGCGCGGCCGCGTCCACCTCCTCGGCCGTGACGCCCGGCCGGACCGCCGCCACCGAGCGCGCCTGGGCGTCCTGCAGCACCGCGTAGGCCTCCCGGACCGACGCGGGAGGCTCGGCGCCGACGGCGTAGGTGCGGGTGCAGTCGGAGTTGTAGCCGCTGGGCAGCGGTCCCCCGATGTCGATCACGACGACGTCGCCGCTCCTGATCACGCGATCGGAGACGTCGTGGTGCGGGCTGGCACCGTTGGGTCCCGAACCGACGATCACGAACGCCGCCGCCGTGTGGCCCTCCGCGACGATCGCCGCCGCGATGTCGGCGCCGACCTCCGCCTCGGTGCGGCCGACCTGCAGGAGCTCGCCCATCCGCGCGTGCACGCGGTCGATGGCCGCGCCCGCGGCCCGTAGCTCGGCGACCTCGGCGGCGTCCTTGCGCATCCGCAGCTCGCGGATCACCGGCCCGGCCAGCGACTGGGTCGCGTCGGGCAGCGCGTCGCGGACGCCGAAGACGTGCGCGGCCGGCATCGAGTCGGTGACCGCCAGCCGGGTGGGGCCCCCCGCGAGGTCGCTGACCAGCAGGTACGGATCCTCGCCGTCCTGCCAGGTGATCACCTCGACACCCAGGGCGTCGAGCCCGAGGCCGGCCAGGCCGGGGGCCTCCAGCCGTGGCACGACGATCGCGGGCGGGGCCAGGTGGCCCGCGGCGGGCACCAGGAGGCAGGTGAGGCGCTCGTGCGACTCGGCGTCGGCCCCGATGAGGTAGCGCAGATCGGTGCCCGGTGTGATGAGCAGCAGCTCGACGTCGTGCTCCGCGGCCACCTCCCCGGCGCGGCGGATGCGGTCGGCGTGAAGCGCAGCCGGTGTCATGCGGATCAGCGTATTCCGGCAAGCTTCCCCGCGTGACCGCACCCGCACCGCTGATGCTGCTGGACTCCGCGAGCCTGTACTTCCGGGCCTACTACGGTGTGCCCGAGTCGATCACGGCCCCGGACGGCACGCCGGTCAACGCCGTGCGCGGGTTCACCGACATGGTGTCGCGGCTGGTGACGGAGCGGCGGCCGGCACGGCTCGTGGCGTGCCTGGACCTGGACTGGCGGCCCGCGTTCCGCGTCGACGCCCTGCCGACGTACAAGGCGCACCGCGTGCCCGGGGAGCCCGAGACCGCGCCCGTCGGCGTGCCGGAGGAGGTGCCCGACACCCTCGCGCCGCAGGTCCCGATCATCCTGGACGTGCTGGCGGCGGCCGGGATCGCCACCGGCGGCGCCGAGGGCTACGAGGCCGACGACGTCATCGGCACGCTCGCCGCGGGCGAGACGGAGGACCCGGTGCTGGCCGTCAGCGGCGACCGCGACCTCATGCAGATCGTCCGCGACGAGCCGGTGGCGGTCCGGCTGCTCTACGTCGGCCGCGGCCTCGCGAAGGCCGAGCTGCTCGGCCCGGCTGAGGTCGCCGAGAAGTACGGGGTGCCGGTCGGGCGGGCCGGGGAGGCCTACGCCGAGATGGCGATGCTGCGCGGCGACCCCTCCGACGGGCTGCCCGGCGTGCCCGGCGTCGGGGCCAAGACCGCGGCCACGCTGGTCGGGCGGTTCGGCTCCTGGACCGAGCTGTGCGAGGCCGTGCTGGACCGCACCGACACGAGGCTCGCCCCGCCCGTCCGCGCCAAGCTCACCGCGGCCGCGGGCTACCTGGCCGTCGTCGAGCCGGTGGTGCGGGTGGCCCTGGACGCCGACGTGCGCCTCGACCGCGACGACGCCCTGCCCGCCGCCCCGGCCGACCCGGACCGGCTGGCCGAGCTGTCGGAGCGGTGGGGGCTGGGCGGCTCGGTCGAGCGGCTCACCGCGGCGCTGGCCCGCGCCGCCGGTTGATCAGCCCGGGCGGCCCACCTCGTAGTTGCCGTCGGCGCTGGTGATCCGCACGGGCACCTTGACGGTCTGGCCGTCGATGGTGGCGTCGCAGGTGAACGTGGTGCCGTTGGTGACGGCGATGTTCTGCCCGCACGTCACACCGGTGACGTTCTGGATCGCGTAGTTGTCGGTGAGCACCTTCTGCACGCCGGCCTGCACGGCCGCGGTGTCGAAGACCTTCTTCACGAGGAAGCCCGGGTAGACGAAGCACAGCACGGCCCCGACGGCGATGGCGATCACGAGGACCAGGCCGATGATCAGCGGGGCCTTCGACTTGCGGGGCTTCTCCGCCGCGTCGGGCAGCGGCGGGTAGCCCTCGGCGGCCGCGGGCTGCGGGGTCCAGGACTGCGCGTCGGCCGCCGGGGCCTGGCCGCCCCACTCCTGCCCGGGCGGCGGGCCGGCCTGCTGACCCCAGCCCTGGTCGGCGGGCCGGCCCCAGGCGTCCTGCTGGCCCGGCTGCGGGGCGCCACCGTAGGCGGGCTGCCCGGGGTAGGGCGGCGGGGCCTGCTGGCCGCCGTAGGGCGGCGGGTTGCCACCGGGCGCGTACTGCTGCGGCGGTGCGCCGTAGGCAGGAGGGCTGCCGTACGGGGGCGCCGGATAGGGGGGCCGCGCCTCGTACGGCTGCTGCGCCTCGTACGGCTGCTGCGCCCCGTACGGCGGCGGGCCGGGGGGTTGGCCGTACTGGGGCGCTCCGTAGGGCTGGCCTGCTCCGGGGTACGGCCCGCCGTTCGGGGCGCCGCCCTGCTGGGGAGCGCCCTGCTGGGGGGCGCCGGACCGCGGGCCGCGGTACTGCTGGGTCGCGTCGTCCACCCCCGGCGGGCCCTGGCCGGGCTGGGGCTGGCCGGGCTGGGACGCGTTCGCCCAGGTCCGCGGATCGACGCGCTGCGTGCGCTCGTCATCGAGCGGCGGCGCGTCCTGCTCGGCGCCCCAGCCTCCCGCGGGCTGCTGGCCCCATGCGGGAGGATCCGCCGGGTTGTGCGACGGGCCGGGGCCCTGGGGGGTGGTCATCGTGGTCCCTCGCTCACTGCCGGCCGCTTCGGGCCGCGTGCCCGCGATCAAAGCACAGGTGACGCCCCTCGTGCACAGGTGGTTGACCGGCGGGAATCAGGTGCCGACCGCCACGACCCCGCGCCGGACCGCCGCCCCGGCCTGCGCGGCCGCCTTCCCGACCCCGCTCTGGCGCCCCGCGACCGACACGATCTGGTCGAGCAGGTCGAGCACCTGCCGGCACCAGCGCACGAAATCGC
>CAXTTN010000111.1:0-7394 GCA_964247105.1 uncultured Pseudonocardia sp. | reverse complement strand
CTCCGCCGCGGTGAGGACAGCCGACAGCGACTCGCCGCGGGCCCAGCGGTGCATCGGCCACGCGAACCCGAGATCGGGCTCGCGGGTGCGGTCGACGCGGTGGCGCCGCTCGTCGGCCTCGAGCCCGGCCCACAGCCGCACGGTGGCCGCCAGCGCCTCCGCCACCGCCCCGGACGGCACGCGCGGCACCGGGCCGTTGTCCCGGCGCGTCTCGTAGACCAGCGCCGACACCACCGACGCCAGCTCGGCCGCGTCGAGGGAGTCCCACACGCCGTGGCGCAGGCACTCCGCGGTGAGCAGGTCGGACTCGCCCCACAGCCGGGCCAGGCGCCGCCCGTCGGCCGTCACCAGGCTGCCTTCGGCGTCGGGGGTGTCGGCCAGGTAGCCCCGCTCCCCCAGCAGCCCCCGGATGCGGTCGAACGCCCGGGCCAGCGAGTGCGTGGTCGAGCGCACCTTCTGCCGCAGTTGCTCGGTCTCGCGCTCCAGCCGCCCGTGCCGCTCGGCCCAGCGGGCGTGGGCCTCGCGGTCGTCGCAGCCGTGGCAGGGGTGGGCGCGCAGGGCACGGCGCAACGTGGCCAGCTCCGGATCGTCGCCGTTGCCCGTCGAGGACCGGCGCCCCGGCCCGGCCGGCGCGACGATCCCCGTGTTGCGCAGCGACGACGCCAGGTCGCGGCGCACCCGGGGCGTGCGGTGGTCCACCCGTTTGGGCAGCCGCATCCGGCCCAGCGCCTCGACCGGGCCGGTGAAGTCGGCGGTGGACAGCCGCCCGGCCCAGCGGTCCTCGTTGAGCACCAGCGGCCGCGGATCGGCGTCGCCGTCGAGACCGGGGTCGAGCACCACGGCCAGCCCGGCGCGCCGCCCGCCGGGCACCGCGATGACGTCGCCGGGCTTGAGCCGGCGCAGGGAATCGGCGGAGGCCTCCCGGCGCTCGGTGATCCCGTCGCGCGACAGCGCCTTCTCCCGCTGGGACACCTCGCGGCGCAGCGCCATGTACGCGTCGAAGTCCCCGAGATGGCAGCGCATCGACTCCTCGTAGCCGGCCAGCGCCTCGACGTTGCGCTCGATCCGCCGGGCCAGCCCCACCACCGAGCGGTCGGCCTGGAACTGCCCCAGCGACTGCTCCAGCAGGTCGCGCGCCGCATCCGTGCCGAGGCGCCCGACCAGGTTGACGGCCATGTTGTAGCCGGGCCGGAACGAGCTGCGCAGCGGGTAGGTGCGCGTGGACGCGAGCCCGGCGACCGCCACCGGGTCCACTCCGGGCTGCCAGACGACCACCGCGTGGCCCTCGACGTCGATGCCGCGGCGGCCGGCCCGGCCGGTGAGCTGCGTGTACTCGCCGGGCGTCAGCACGGCGTGCGACTCCCCGTTGAACTTGACCAGCCGCTCCAGCACCACCGTGCGCGCCGGCATGTTGATCCCGAGCGCGAGGGTCTCCGTCGCGAACACCGCCCGCACCAGACCGCGGACGAAGAGCTCCTCGACCGTCTCCTTGAACGCGGGCAGCATCCCGGCGTGGTGGGCCGCGATGCCGCGCTCCAACGCCTCGCGCCACTCCCAGTAGCCCAGCACGGCCAGATCGGCCTGGGGCAGGTCGCCGGTGTGCTTCTCGACGATGCGGCGGATCTCCGCCACGTCCTCCTCGGTCGTCAGCCGCAGGCCCGACCGGACGCACTGGCCGACGGCGGCGTCACAGCCCGCGCGGCTGAACACGAACGTGATCGCGGGCAGCAGGCCCTCGCGCTCGAGCCGGTCGATCACCGTGACGCGCGAGGGCGGCCGGTATCCGGTCTGCGCGCGGCGCGGCGGGCCCCCGCCGCGGCCCCGGCCGCGCCCGCCGCCGAAGCTGGCCATCGCGTTCTGCCGGTCCAGCTCGCGGGTGTGGCGGACCAGGTCGGGATCGACCTGCAGCTCACCTGCCTCGTCCTCCCCGGCGAAGAGATCCAGCATCCGGTTGCCGACCATCATGTGCTGCCACAGCGGCACCGGCCGGATCTCGTCGACGACGACGGTGGTGTCGCCGCGCACGGTGACCAGCCAGTCGCCGAACTCCTCGGCGTTGCTGACCGTGGCCGAGAGGCTCACCAGCGCCACGTGCTCGGGCAGCTGGAGGATCACCTCCTCCCACACCGCGCCGCGGAACCGGTCGGCGAGGTAGTGCACCTCGTCCATGACGACGTAACCGAGGTGCTCGAGGTGGTGGCTGTTCGCGTAGATCATGTTGCGCAGCACCTCGGTGGTCATCACGACCACCTGCGCGTCGCCGTTGACGGCCGTGTCGCCGGTCAGGAGCCCGACGGCGTCGGCGCCGTGCCGGGCGACGAGGTCGGCGTACTTCTGGTTCGACAGCGCCTTGATCGGCGTGGTGTAGAAGCACTTGAGGCCCTGGGCCAGTGCGAGGTGCACGGCGAACTCGCCCACCACCGTCTTGCCCGCGCCGGTCGGGGCGCACACGAGCACCCCGTGCCCGTCCTCCAGGGCGGAGCAGGCCTCCTCCTGGAACGGGTCGAGGTCGAAGGGCAGGCTCCCGGCGAACTCCGCGAGACGGGGACGGGCATTGCGCTTCCTGGCGGCGGCGTAGGCCTCCGCGGGAGCCCTCGAACTGCTGGCCACGTCACCAGGTTTGCACATCGCGGCCGCCCGGGTTGCAGCATGGTGGCTTCACTCCGACGTGGTTGGAGCGAAGCCACCATGCTGCAACCCGCGGGCGGGGCGGAATCGGGCGGGCCCGGTCAGTTCCCGATCAGCTCGCGGACCTGCGCCGCGACGGCGCCGTGCCGCTCGGGGTGCAGCTCGGCGACCCGTTCCACCAGGGCGGCGCGCGCCACCCACACCAGCCGGTCGAGCATCGCGGTGCCGGCGTCGACGATCGGTTCGCGGTACGTGCCGTCGTACACGGCGCGGGAGTCGACCTCGACCGCGATGACCCGGCGGTCGCCGAACGCCGCGTTGTAGGCGTCGGAGGAGACGACGAGGTAGTTCACCGGACCCATCACCTCGTCGCGCGAGACCCAGACCTGGCCGAACCGGATCGCCGCGCTCACCGCTCGTCGAGGGCGGAGATCGCGCGCCTGCGGCGGGCCGCCATCAGCGCGGACTCCTGCTCGTCGGTGTAGACCGCCTCGCGGGCGTCCTCCTCGGCGCGCGCGCGGAGCGCCTTCGCCAGCGCCGCCTGGCGCTGCAGGGCGGTGCGGACCCACTCGGACAGGTTCGTTCCCGCATCCGCCGCCGCCGCCCTGACCTGCTCGGCCAGGTTGTCGTCGAGCTTCACAGCGATCTGCACCGTCATGCCCGCAGCATGACAGATCGTCGTGCGGGACGACAGGCGATCAGGTGACGTCGTCGAGGCGGTGGACGGGCTCCGGCGGGACGGGCGGCCCGGTGGCGACCACCCCGGGGCTCGTGTCGATCGCGCTGGGCGCGGTGTCGATCGGCGACGGGCTGTCGGGATCCCACTCGTCCCAGCCCTCGGCGGCCCGCTGCCGGGCCTTGCGGCGGTCGTTGACCCTCGCGACCTGGATCGCGAACTCGAACAGCAGCGTGAGCGCCAGCGCCAGCGCCGTCATCGAGATCGGGTCCTGGCCGGGGGTGGCGACCGCGGCGAACACGAACAGGCCGAAGATAAGCCCGCGTCGCCAGGCCTTGAGCTTCTCGTAGCTGATCACCCCGACGAGGTTGAGCATCACCACGAGCAGCGGGAGCTCGAAGCTCACCCCGAAGATCAGCAGCAGGGCGATGACGAACGAGAAGTAGGCGTCGCCCGACAGGGCCGTGGTCTGCACCTCGGAACCGACCTGCAGCAGGAACGACAGGCCCTGGGCGACGACGAAGTAGGCCAGCACGGCGCCCGCGACGAACAGCACGGCCGCGCAGGAGACGAACGTCAGGGCGTAGCGGCGCTCCTTCGCGTACAGGCCGGGGGTGATGAAACCCCAGATCTGGTACAGCCAGACCGGGCAGGCCAGGACCACACCCGCGGTGGTGCCGACCTTGAGCCGCAGGGCGAACTGGTCGAACGGCCCGGTTCCCAGCAGCGTGCAGGCGTTCCGATCGGCGGTGAACACCGCCCGGGATCCCGCCGGGATCGAGCAGTACGGGGCCTTCAGGACGTCGCCGAGGCTGGGCCAGCCGAAGAACGCGGTGCCGAACCAGATGTAGCCGAACACCGTGGTGATCACGATCGCGACCAGCGAGATGGCCAACCGGTTGCGCAGCTCGTAGAGGTGCTCGACGAGCGACATCGTGCCGTCGGGGTTCTTCGGCCGCCCGCCGCCCCGACGCAGGGAGATCCTGGACACCGTGGCCGGCTACTGCCCGGTGGTGCTGGGGTTGGGCTGGACGGGTGCCGTGGCCTGCTCCGGAGCGGCCGCGGCGGGCGGCAGCGGGGCCGGGGGCGCCTTCGGCTCGGCGGGCGCGGCGGTGTCCTTGCCGTCGTCCTTGAGGCCCTTCATCTCGCCCTTGAACACGCGGGCCGACTGCCCGATGGAACGCGCCATGTCGGGGAGCTTCTTGGCGCCGAACAGCAGTACCAAGACCCCGATGAGGATCACGAACTCCCAGCCGCCGAGGTTCGGCATGGCCAACGTCCTTCCGCAGTGGTCGAATGCAGCCCGGAGTCTACTCCGTCCGGGTGTAACCGGTTCGCCGTACCGTGACATTCTGCGCCGCTCGGCGGGCGTTCCTCAACGCCCGGAGATGCCGGGCACGCTGCGCGACATCCGTCCGGAAGGCCGCGTTCACGCGCGTGAACCGCCGTACCGGCCCGACCGCGGCGAACACCACCAGCACCAGCAGCACCACCCCGACGCCGAGCGTCACGTAGGCCACGGTCAGATCTCCCATCAGGGCTCCCCTCCGGTCAGGACCAGCGCCTCGCGCGCCCGGGCGACGACGGCGTCGGCCAGCTCGCGCGGTTCCAGCACCCGGGCGCTGCCGCCCAGTCCCAGCACGAGCCGCACCAGCCACGCGGGGTCGGAGTAGCGCATCACGACCCGCGCGCGATCGGTGTCGAGCTCCACGACGTCGTCGACCGGGTAGTACTCCGCCACCCACAGCGCGTCGCGTTCCAGCAGCAGCACAGCCGAGCGGTGCTCGGCGCTGGGCCGGAACAGCCCCTCGGACACGTCCGTGGGCTCCGCCTCCGGTGGCGGCGCCGACGGCTCGTCGAGCACCTCGACGTCCTCGACGCGGTCGAGCCGGAACAGCCGCACGCCCTCCGCGCGCCGGCACCACGCTTCCAGGTAGCCGCGGCCCTCGACGATCAGCAGCCGCATCGGGTCGATCGAGCGCTGCGACACGGCGTCGCGACCTGCGGTGTAGTACCGGATCCGCAACGCCCGCCCCGCCGCGAGCGCCTCCCGCACCGCGACGGTGGCGGCCTCCTCCTCGCGCGTCAGGTCGATCGCGAGCGCGGAGGTGCCGGCGTCGCCGACGGCCCGTTCGATCTTGACGGTGGCCCGGCGCACGGCCGCCGTGTCGACGACGCCGGGCACGTCGGCCAGCGTTCGCAGCGCCACCAGCAACGCGGTGGCCTCGGCGGTGGTCAGGCGCAGCGGGCGGCGCATGCCCGCGTCGGAGATCACGCTGACGGTGTCGCCCGCGAACGAGATGTCCACGAGGTCGCCGGGGCCGTAGCCGGGCAGGCCGCACATCCAGAGCAGCTCCAGGTCGCGGCGCAGCTGCTTCTCGGTGGTGCCGAAATCGGCGGCGGCCTCCGCGACCGGGATGCCGGGCCGCGCCAGCAGGTAGGGAACCAGGGACAGCAGGCGCGGCAGGCGGCCCGACACCCCTTCCGGGCTCACGTCCCCACCACGGTGACCGCGGCGGCGGCCCAGCGCGCGCGGACCTGCTCGACCAGCTCCGGCGGGCTCAGCACGGCGACGTCCGGGCCGTGACCGGCGAGCCAGCGCGCCACGATCTCGGTGCTGCGCAGCTCGATCTCCAGCTCGTCCCCGGCCCGGCCGGCGTGCGTGCGGGGCCCCACCGCGGTGCCGAGCCTGCGCAGGCCGTGCGCGCGTCCCGCCGCGACCCACACGCGCGCCACGCCGACCACCGGCGGCGGGTCGAGGTTGTGGCGCACCATCGCCATCAGGTCGACGCCCGGCGGCACCGTCACGGCACCGTGCGGCCCGACCGCCCTGATCGGCTCGCTGATCCGCGAGACCCGGAACGAGCGCGGGGCGTCACGGTCGCGGTCGAACCCGACGAGGTACCAGCGGCCCCGCCACGACACCACCCCCCACGGCTCGACGTGGCGCAGCGCCACCTCGCCGCCCGGGCCCCCGCGCCGGTGCTCGAACGTGACCGCCCGGCCGGCCTGCACCGCGGCCAGCAGCGGCGCGAACGCCGGCTCCCCGGCGCGGACCCGGGGCTGGACGCGGCCCTGGTCCTCGTCCACCTCGACGCCGGCCGCCCGCAGCTTGACCAGCGCGCCCTGCGCGGGTGCGGCCAGCTCCGGGGAATCCCACAGCCGGGCCGCGAGGGCGACGGCGGCCGCCTCGTCGGGTTCGAGGTCGATCTCGCCCAGCTCGTAGTCCTGGCGGGCGATGCGGTAGCCGTCGGCGGTGTCGAAGCTGGAGCGGCGACCGGTCTCCAGCGGCACGCCCAGCTCGCGGAGCTCGGTCTTGTCCCGCTCGAACATGCGGAAGAACGCGTCGTCACCCGACGCGTCGGCGTAACCGGGCACGATGGAGCGGATCCGCTCGGCGCTGAGGAACTGGCGGGTGGACAGCAGGCAGAGCACGAGGTTGACCAGACGCTCGGCCCGCGCGGAGGACACGTCGGCATCGTAGGCCCGGCACCCGCCGCGCCGCGGGCGACCGCGCGATTCTCACTCTGGAACACCCTCTTGACGCCGGCCGCCGGCCGCACGACGCTCGCGCCCATGGGCGCCGAGACCTTCAATCCGTGGACCGTGGTGAACCTGGTGTTCACCCACCTCGCCGAGGCAGGCCTGCACCCGGTGCTGGGTGAGGCGGGCGATCCGGCCGTCCCGGCGGCCGACCTGCTCCGCGCGTTCGGCATCGAGCCCGGCCGCAACGACGAGACGGTCTCCTCGACGCGGGTGCAGGAGTCCCTCGAGGAGATCCGCGAGCGCATGCTGGGCGCGCCCCCGTCCTGATCGGCCGCCAGGAAGCGCAGGCCCGCGCGCGTTCCGTGCGCCACGCGTGTGCAGCAGCGTGTGCGCGGCAGTGACAACGCACGCGCCGACCCCGGGAACGGTCCTGCCACGCCGCGGCGTGCCGGGGCAGAGCCCGCCCCCAACCGCTACAGCGAGGCGATGAGGCGGTCCACGCGCTCGTCGACCGACCGGAACGGGTCCTTGCACAGCACGGTGCGCTGGGCCTGGTCGTTGAGCTTGAGGTGCACCCAGTCGACGGTGAAGTCGCGCCCGGCGG
>CAXTTN010000110.1:17729-18637 GCA_964247105.1 uncultured Pseudonocardia sp. | reverse complement strand
TGGTCTTCACCTTGTTCTCGTAGCCGGCGTAGGAGTGCACGACGTACCAGTCGCCGGGGGCGCGCCGCAGCGCCGCGCGCATCTCCTCGACCGGATCGGTCTCGACCTCGGGCTCCGCCGCATCGCCCGTGACCGGGGCACCGGCCGCCCCTACGACCTCGGCATCGCCGTCCTGCACGGCCTGCTCGGGCAGGTCGGCGTCGGGCGTGGCCTCGTCGACGATCTCGATCGCGGCCTCGTTGGCCTCGATCTCGCTGTCGGTCAGCTGACTGCCGCCGTCCTGGGAACTCACGTTGGTCTCGATTCCTTCGTTCGGGTCGTGCCGGGTGATCGCGGGCTCACGTGCCGAACAGGAACAGCACACCCTGCGCGAACACGAGGTCCAGCAGTGCCACCAGCGCGACCATGAACGAGACGAAGACCAGCACGACGATCGTGTAGGTGACCAGCTGGTTGCGGGACGGCCAGATGACCTTCCGCAGCTCGGAGACCACCTCGCGGAGGAAACGGACGAGCCGGCTCGGCAGGGAGACCCGCGCCGGGCGGGTGTCGCGGACGGCCGTGGCGCGCCCCTTGCCACCCTCGGCCGGGACGGAACCGGAGCGTCGACCCCGACGGTCGGCAGCGGTGCTCGGGCGTTCGCGCCCGTCGCCGTCCGCCTCGCGTTCCTCAGTCACGCCCGCATCCTCCAAATCGGCCGGACCCGTCGTCCGGATTGCTTGTTTCCTGCGCAGTGGCAGGGGTGACAGGACTTGAACCTGCAACCTGCGGTTTTGGAGACCGCTGCTCTGCCAGTTGAGCTACACCCCTAGACCAGCCACGCGCCATCAGGCGCGTCCAGCGAATCGAGTGTACGGCACCCCGGGAGCACCCCGTGAACCGCACACCCGGTCCGCACCGAGCATGTG
>CAXTTN010000110.1:0-17719 GCA_964247105.1 uncultured Pseudonocardia sp. | reverse complement strand
CTGCAACCTGCGGTTTTGGAGACCGCTGCTCTGCCAGTTGAGCTACACCCCTACACGGACTCCGCATCTCGCGGCACGGTGTCCAGCGAACCGAGTGTACGGCACCCCGCACACCCGATCCGCAGGAGGACCTACTTGTCCAGATCCGCCAGCGCGACGAGCGCCGCGGCCCGGGTGGCGTACTTCCATGTGCCGAGGTCGCCGACGGTCGTGATCCCGAAGCCCTTCAGGATCTCGTCGTGCTTCTCGGTGAGGCCTTCGAGGGCCGACGGCGGGGCGGCGAGGATCTCCGCGGCCGTCTTCTCCTCCCACGCCTTGTCCACGAGCTTGGCGAACTTCATGCGTTCCCCTCCAGATCGACTGCTGTGACGGGCGCAGCATCGACCCGACCGGCCGGCGGAGGCAAACCACCGCCGGGGAGAACCGGACGCACCGGCTCAGGCCGGGACGACCACCTCGGCGGTGGCCCGTCCGAGCACCGTCTTCCCGTCGAACCTCGCGGTGATGGCGATCGTCGCGACGCCGTCGACGACGTCGGCGACCGTGCCCGCGAACTCGACCAGCGCGCCCTCGTCGTCATCCGGGACGACGACGGGCCGCGTGAAGCGCACCCCGTAGCTGCGCACGGCGGCGGGGTCGCCCGCCCACTGCGTCACCAGGCGCCCGGCCAGCGCCATCGTCAGCATGCCGTGGGCGATGACGCCCGGGAGCCCGACCGCCGTCGCGACCCGGTCGCTCCAGTGGATCGGGTTGAAGTCGCCCGAGGCGCCGGCGTAGCGGACCAGATCGGCACGCGTGACCCGCAGCGAGAGCGGGGGCAGCTCGTCGCCCTTGCCGATGGCGCTCACAGCTCCCCCTGGGTGACCAGCAGCGCGCGGGTGGTGGCGACCGCGGCGCCGTCGGCATCGGCGATCTCGCAGCGCAGCGTCAGCATGAGGCTGCCGGCGCGGGCCTTGAGGTCGTCGACGTGGATCACCGTGACCAGGTCGTCGCCGCCGTGGAGCGGCCGGTGCAGGGTGATCGACTGATCGGCGTGCACCATCCGGGAGTAGTCCCAGCCGAAGGCGGGGTCCTTGAGGAACTCCGTGATCAGCGGCAACGTGAACGTGACCGTGAACGTGGGCGGCGCGACCAGATCGGGATGACCCGCGGCGCGGGCGGCGTCGAGGTCGGTACACACGGGAGCGCCCTCGCCGACGGCGAGGGCGAACTCACGGATCTTCTCACGCCCCACCCGGTACGTGACCGGATCGAGCGACCGTCCTACGAAGCTGACGTCCGGCACTCAGCGCGTCTCGCGGTGCTCGCGGTGCACGCCGCAGTTGGGGCAGAACTTCTTGATCGCGAGCCGGTCGGGGTCGTTGCGCCGGTTCTTCTTGGTGATGTAGTTGCGGTGCTTGCACTGCTCGCACGCCAACGTGATCTTCGGCCGGACGTCCGTGGCCTTACCCATCGTGGGTGCCTCCTACTTGCTTGATCGATACGTCAGTCTGGTAGCGGCGGCCGGACTTGAACCGGCGACACAGCGATTATGAGCCGCTTGCTCTACCAGCTGAGCTACGCCGCTGCGCGAGGCTGGTCACACACCTCGCCGAGCCCCTTTACGGAATCGAACCGTAGACCTTCTCCTTACCATGGAGACGCTCTGCCGACTGAGCTAAAGGGGCGGCTCACCACCATCCCTGGCGGCCCGATCAATGCTACACACCGCCGCGGCCGCCCGGGTAAGGGGTACCGCACGGCAGCACGGCGTGATCGCCGGATGCCAGGGCCGCGGCCTCAGGGCGAAGCTCGTCCCATGTTCCTCAACAGCACCTTCTCCGGCATCGAGGCCGAGGCCCACCGCCAGTCCCTCATCGCCGACGCCGAGAACTACCGCCTCGCCAAGCTCGTCCGCACCGCCCGGCGGAGGGCACGGAAGGCCGCTCGGCCGCCGCTGCCGCCCGACGACGTCATCCCGCAGCGAAATGTCGACGAAGAACGTCGGTACGCCGTGTCACGATGACCGGCGTGGCGCGGCTGGGGATCGGGATCGGTCTGGTGGGGCGCCGGCACGAGGTGTCGGCGCTCGCCGCCGCGCTCGATCGCGCCCGCGCCGGGCACCCCACGGGCGTGCTGCTGTCGGGTGACGCGGGCGTGGGCAAGTCGCGCCTGGTCGCCGAGACGGTGCAGCGCGCCCGCGACGCGAGCTTCACCGTGCTCGTCGGGCGCTGCCTCGACTCGGCCGCCTCGTTGCCCTACCTCCCGTTCACGGAGATCGTCGGGCGGCTCGCCGCCGGCCACCCGGAGCTGGTCGCGGCGCATCCCGCACTGGCCCGGCTGCTCCCCGGGGGCCGCGCCACGGCCGATCTCGCCGCGGAGGATCGCGAGCTGGGCCAGCTCCGGATCTTCGACGCGGTGCTGTCGGCGCTCGACGCGCTCACCACCGAACGGCCGGCGCTGGTGGTGGTCGAGGACCTGCACTGGGCCGATCGCTCCAGCCGCGACCTGCTGGTGTTCCTGCTCTCCCGGCTCGCCATGGGGCGTCTGGTGGTGCTCGCCACCTACCGCACCGACGACCTGCACCGCCGCCATCCGCTGCGGCCGGTGCTGTCGGAGCTGGTGCGGCTGCCCGCCGTGGAGCGGGTCGACCTGGCCCCGCTCGGCGAGGAGGACGCGCTCGACCTCGTCCGCCAGCTCGCCGACGGCAGCCTGGCCGAGCCGCTGCTGCGCCGGGTCGCCCACCGCAGCGAGGGCAACGCGTTCTTCGCCGAGGAGCTGGTCTCGGCGTCGTCCGACGGCCTGCCGCACGGGCTCGCGGAGGTGCTGATGGCCCGCGTCGAGGCCCTCGAACCGGCCACGCAGCGGGTGCTGCGCATCGCGTCGGTGTCGGGGCGGCGGGTGCGGCACGATCGGCTGGCCGCCGTCTCCGGCCTCCCGGACGACGAGCTGGACCAGGCCCTGCGCGACGCCGTCACCCACCACGTCCTGGTGCCGGAGACCGGCGAGGGGGACGCCTACGTCTTCCGCCACGCGCTGCTGCGGGAGGCGGTCTACGGCGAGCTGCTGCCCGGCGAGCGCAGCCGCCTGCACGCGAGCTACGCCGCGCACCTGCACGCCGACGAACCCGGCGCCGCGGCCGATCTGGCCGAGCACGCGCTGGCCGGGCACGACCTGCCGCGGGCGCTCGCGGCGTCGGTACAGGCCGCGCGGGAGGCCAACGAGCGCGACGCGCCGGCCGAGATGCTCCTGCAGGTGGAGCGGGCCCTCGATCTCTGGGAGGCGGTGCCCGATCCGGAGGCCGTGGCCGGCATCAGCGAGGTCGTGCTCACCCGCTGGGCCGCCTGGGGGGCCAGCGCCACCGGCGATCCGGATCGCGGCACGGCGCTCGCCCGCCGCGCGCTCGCGCTGGCCGAGGAGGCCGGCGATCCGAAGCAGACCTCCGACATCGGACGCCGCTACGTCATGCGGCTGCTGGAGCTGAGCGGCCGCGAGCAGGAGGCCCTGGACGTCATCCGGCGCTCGCTGGCCCTGATCGCCGACGGCCCGCCGTCGGGGGACCTGGCGTGGGCCCACGCCGTCCGCGCCCGGGTGATGTGCCGGCTCGACCGCTGGGCGGAGGCCCGCCGGTCCGCCGCGGAGGCGCTGGCCACGGCGGAGGCCGTGCCCGATCCCGATCTCCCGACGATCGGGGCCAGGGCCGATGCGCTGGTCACGCTCGCGGTGTGCGACGAGCGGGCCGGGGATCCGGCGCTGGCCCGGCACCGCTGGGCGGAGGCGGGCCCGCTCGCCCGGCGGTCCGGCAACCTCGGGGTGGAGCTGCGCGCGCACTACAACGTCGGCATGTCGCTGCTCGACGCCGGGCGGCTCACCGAGGCCGGGGACACGTTCGCGGCGGGCGAGGCCCGTGCCGCGGAGGCGGGCATCACGTGGAGCGGGTACGGGCTGGATCTGCGGGTCGCCCACGTCATCGCGCGGTTCATGCGCGGCGAGTGGGACGACGCCGAGATCGCGGCCGAGATCGCCGGCGAGTCGGTGTCGGCCACCGTCGCGAGCCGGCTCACCGCGGCCGGGCTGCTCACCGAGGTGGCGCGCGGCCGGCTGGCGTTCGCCGCGCGGCGCGCGGCCGAGCTGCACGACACCCAGCCCGCCGATGAGCAGGTGGTCATGCTGCTCGGCTTCGTCGGGGCGGAGGCGGCGCTGTGGAAGGGCGACGCGGCCGATGCGGTGGAGCGCGTCGACGAGGCGCTGGCCGGCCTCGACGCCCTCTACCCCCACCACCTCGCGGCCATCACGCTCGCGGCGCTCGGCGCGGCGGCCCACGCCGAGCTCGGCGTCTCCCACCAGCACGTCGAGGCCGCCCGCGCGCTGGTCGCCGTCGCGGAGGAGACGGCCGAGAAGGGGATGCCGCGGGCGAGCACGCTGGGGCCCGAGGGGCGGGCCTGGCTGCTGCGGGCCCGCGCCGAGCTCACCCGCCTCACCGGGCCGAGCCCCGCCGCGTGGACGGCCGTGCACGCCGCGTTCGCCTACGAGACCGGCTCGGACGCGCACTCCACCGGGTACCGGCAGGCCTACGCCCTCCTGCGCCGGGCCGAGGCCCGGCTGTCCGCGGCCGCCGCGGACGGCGAGCGCACCACGTCGGCACACGCCGAGGTCACGGCGGCCGTGGCGGAGGATCTGCAGCCGGCGCTGGCCGCGGCGCGGCGGCTCGGGGCGGCTCCGCTGGAGGGCGCGGTGCTGGCGATGGCGGGGCGGGCGGGCGTCCGGCTCGACGCGGCGCCCCCGCGCGCGGCCGGGCCCGATGTCCTCACCCCGCGGGAGCGTTCGGTGCTCGAGCTCGTGGCGGACGGGCGCACCAACCGGCAGGTCGGGGCGGAGCTGTTCATCAGCGAGAAGACGGTCAGCGTGCACCTGTCGCGGGTGATGGCGAAGCTCGGGGCGGGCAGCCGCACGGAAGCGGTCAGCGTCGCGTACGGGCGGGGTCTCCTGGGATGAGCACCGTCGTGGCGCTCGGCGGGGGCGGGTTCTCGATGGAGCCGGAGAACCCGCTGCTCGACGACCACATCCTCGCGCTCTCCGGGGCGCGGCGGCCGCGGGTGCTGTTCGTCCCCACGGCCGGCGGCGACTCGCCCGAGTACTGCGCGCGGTTCCTCGCCGCCTTCCCGCCCGAGCGGGCGCGGGCCTCGGTGCTGGCGCTGTTCGAGCGCACGGTCGCCGATCTGGAGGCTCACGTGCTCGACCAGGACGTCGTCTACGTCGGCGGCGGCAACACGGCCAACCTGCTCGCGGTGTGGCGGCTGCACGGGCTCGACCGCGCGCTGCGCTCGGCGTACGAGGCGGGGGTGGTGCTGGCCGGCATCAGCGCGGGCATGAACTGCTGGTTCGACGCGTCGGTCACCGACTCGTTCGGGCCGGATCTCTCCGGGTTGCCCGACGGCCTGGGCTTCCTGCCCGGCAGCGCGTGCCCGCACTACGACGGCGAGGCGCTGCGGCGCCCGGTGTACCGCAGGCTCGTCGCCGAGGGCTTCCCCGGCGGGTACGCGGCCGACGAGAGCGCGGCGCTGGTGTTCGTCGACGGCGCGCTGGCGGAGGTGGTCGCGTCCCGGCCCGGGGTGCGGGCGTACCGCGTCACCCTGGAGAACGGGGAGGTGCGCGAGCAGCCGATCCCGGCCCGGCTGCTGGGGGAGCCGCCCGACCGCGCGCCGGGTTGAGCGACCCGGGCGTCGATCGCGATCATCCGCACGCTGGCGCCCTGGTCGGGGCCGTGCCGTACGACTGCTCCGGATCACCCGAGGACGCGGCGGCCCGGGGTGCCCGGTGCGGAGGCGCGCACCCCAAGCGTCGATCATCCCGGCGGAGCTGCGCGGCTCGGCGCGCCGGGCCGCGCCGGGCCGCGCCGGGCACGATCTCCGCAGCCATGATCGACGATGGGGCGCACAGGACCGCGCTGGACACGGTCGCCGGCCCCGAAACCACGATCACCGCAGCCAAGATCGAGGGCTCGGCCCACACAGCCGCGCCGATCGCGGTCAGCGGACCCGAACCCACGATCTCCCCGGCCAGGATCGGCGGCTCGGCCGACACAGCCGCGCCCGTCACGGTCGCCGGGCCCAGACGACGGCCTCCGCGGTCGTGATCAACAGCTCGGCGCACACAGCCGCGCCCATCACGGTCGCCGGGCCCGAAACCACGATCACCGCAGCCAAGATCGGCGGGTCGGCCCACACAGCCGCGCCCCGTCACGGTCGCCGGACCCGAAACCGCGATCACCGCGGTCGTGATCGACGGTTGGGCGCACGGGACCGCGCCTGGCATCCCTGCCCGCGCCGGCGCGGTGATCTGCGTGCCCTGCCTGCGAACCGGCCGGCGGGCCGGCACGTGGCGCGAACGGGCCCTTGAGCCCTACCACGCGGTAACTAGAGTGGGCTGACCCGCCGCACCGTGACACGCCGCACCGGAGAGGTCGCCGATGACCGCCACAACCTGGACAGACCGGCCCGATCTGTCCGACCTCGAGAACTTCTGGACCGCCCCCATCGCCGAGCGCGCCGCCGCGTTCGCCGCGCTGCGCGAGCGGGAGCCGGTGCCCTTCTTCGAGGAGCCGCAGTTCTCGGTGCTCCCGAAGGGCCCCGGCTACTGGGCGCTGACCCGGCTGGACGACGTGGTCGAGGCCAGCCGCACCCCGGCGGTCTTCACCTCCGGCTCGGGCTCGACGAGCGTCGCGGACATGCCTCCGGAGTTCCTCGAGTTCTACGGGTCGATGATCAACCTGGACGATCCGCGGCACGCCCGCATGCGGAAGATCGTCTCCCGCGGCTTCACGCCCAGGCGCCTGGCCACGCTGACCGACGAGGTGCAGGCCACCGCCCGGCGGATCGTCGACGACGTGATCGACGAGGGCGGGTGCGACGCCGTGCGCTCCATCTCCGCCCGGCTGCCGCTGAAGATCGTCTGCGACATGATGGGCGTGCCGGAGAGCCAGTACGACTTCGTCTACGAGAAGACCAACGTGATCCTCGGCGCGAGCGACCCGGAGTACGTGCCGGACGCCGAGAACATCATCATGGCGCTGCTGCAGGCCGGCAACGACCTGGCCGAGCTGATGCGCGAGATCGGCCGGAGCCGCACGGACAACCCCACCGACGATGTCACGTCCGCCCTGGTCAACGCGGAGATCGACGGCGGCGCCCTCACCCCGGACGAGCTGGCGAGCTTCTTCATCCTGCTCGTGGTGGCGGGCAACGAGACCACCCGCAACGCCATCACCTGGGGCCTGCACCTGCTCACCGAGCACCCCGAGCAGCGCCGGATCTGGCTCGCCGACCTCGACGGCGTCACCCCCACGGCCGTGGAGGAGATCGTCCGCTGGGCATCACCGGTGATCTTCATGCGCCGCACCCTGGCCGTCGACGCCGTCCTCGGCGGGCAGCCGATGACCGCGGGCGACAAGGTGCTGCTGTTCTACTGGGCCGCGAACCGGGATCCCGCCCACTTCGCCGACCCCGACGCGTTCGACGTGCTGCGCCGGCCCAACCCGCACGTCGGCTTCGGCGGTCCGGGCCCGCACTTCTGCCTCGGCGCGCACCTGGCCCGCCGCGAGATGGCCGTGATGTTCCGCGAGCTGCTCACGCGGGTGCCCGACATCCACTCCACCGCGCCGCCCCGGCGGCTGCAGTCGATGTTCATCAACGGGATCAAGGAACTGCCGGTGGCGCTGCGATGATCCCCTCTGGGACCCCCTCCCTCGACTACCCCGACGTCGCCGCAGGCGCGATCCTCGCCGGCTCGGCGCGCCGCTTCGGCGAGCACACCGCGCTGCACTACTACGGGCGGGAACTGAGCAACGCCGCCCTCTACGAGCGGGCGTGCGCGTTCGCGAACGCGCTGCTCGCCGAGGGCATCGGCCGCGGCGACGTCGTCGCGATCCACCTGCCCAACTGCCCGCAGTACGCCGTCGCCTACTACGGCGTCCTGCTGGCCGGGGCCACGTTCTCCCCCACCAACCCGCTCCTGCCACCCGCGGACCTCGCCTTCCAGCTGGCCGACTGCGGCGCGGTCGCGGCGGTGAGCTGGGTGCCGGCGACGGCGGCCCTGCTCGCGGTGCAGGCGCGGACGGCTGTCCGGCTGGTGCTGGCCACCGACCGCGAGCAGGCGACCGACCCGGCCCACCGCGTCGAGGTGGACGGCGCGCGCGACTTCGAGGCCTTCCACGCCGACGCCCCCACCACCGACCCGGCCGTGGCGATCGACGCCCGCGCCGACCTCGCCCACCTCGCCTACACCGGCGGCACCACCGGCCGCAGCAAGGGCGTGCGGCTGCCGCACCGCAACGTCGTGGTCAACGCGCTGCAGTACGCGTGCTGGGGTTCAGGGTCGGTGCCGGAGCTCGACGACCGCGGCGGCCTCGTGCTCCGCCAGACCGCCCCCGAGGAGGAGTTCCCGACGCGGCTGGGCACCGGCATCGCCATCAACCTCACGCCGTGGTTCCACGCCATGGGCACGATCGGCGCGCTGAACGTCCCGCTGCTGACCGGCTCCACCACCGTCCTGCACGAGCGCTTCGACCCCGGCGCCTACCTGGCCGACGCCGAGCGGTTCCGGGTCACGAGCATGGGCGGGGCGCCGCCGCTGTTCGGCGCGCTGCTGGCCCACCCCGGGTTCGCCACCCGCGACCTGTCGAGCGTCCGCAGCATCTCCTCCGGCGCGGCGCCGCTGCCGGTGGAGACGATCAAGGCGCTGCAACGGCGGTTCGGCGAGGACGTCGTCATCGCGGAGGGCTACGGGCTCACCGAGGTGACGATGGGCGCCACCATCGGCCCCGGCGGGCGCTCGGCGGTGCGGAAGGCCGGCACGGTCGGCGTCCCGGTGTACGACACCGAGATCCGGATCGACGCGCCCGACGGCGGGCCGGGCGAGGTGTGCATCCGCGGGCCGCAGGTGATGGCGGGCTACAAGGACCGGCCCGAGGAGACCGCGGCGGCGCTCGTCGACGGCTGGTTGCACACCGGCGACATCGGCGTGCTCGACGCGGACGGCTACCTGTCCATCGTCGACCGCAAGAAGGACATGCTGATCTACAAGGGCTACAACGTGTACCCGCGGGAGCTGGAGGAGCTGCTCCACGCGCAGCCGGGTGTCCGCGGAGCGGCGGTGGTGGGCCGGCCGGACGTGCTGGTCGGGGAGCTGCCGGTGGCGTTCGTGGTGGCGCCGGGGCTGTCCGAAGCGGCCGGTCGGGCGTTGCTGGCGGAGGTGAACGCTCAGGTCACGCCGTACAAGCGGCTGCGTGAGCTGCACCTGGTGGACGCGATCCCGGTGTCGGCGGCCGGGAAGGTGCTCAAGCGCGAGCTCCGAGATCGGCTGGCCGAGAAGCGTCCGCCCGGATAACGCCGAACGGCCCAGCGACGATAGGCCTTCCGTGCGCATGACCGATCCATGGATGAGCCTCGCGGTGACCGGCGTGGCACGGCTGGGCAGCCTGATCACACTCGCCGCGCTGCTCGTGCTGGGCGGCGCCGTGAGCGGTCCGATCGGGGGGACCCCGACCGGCGCCACCGTCACCGTCACGTTCGACGGCGTGGGCCGGTAGACCCTCAGGCCGCCTCGGCGGTGGCCAGTGGCGTCTTGAGCACGTGGTCGACCAGCCGCATCACGAGCTGACCACCGCCGAGCCGGTACCCGAACTCCTCCCAGGTGAGCAGCTCACGGGAGAGGAGCTCGCCGACCGGTCCGGGGTAGAGCCTGGTCACCCGGAAGGCAGCGGCGCGCAACCGCATCTTCTCGTGATGGTCCATGGGAACTGGAGTCATCTCCGGACACCTCCGCGATAGTGCGGGGCCCTCAGCGCTGAGTCGCCGCCAATGGAACTTCCATGGTGAGGCACGAGCCGCGCCCCACAGCTCCATCGTACCCGAAGAGTGACCGAGGTCTCACACTCTGCGCACGCCGCGTGTACGACCCGTGACCGACCGCTCCAGCCGCTCGCAACGAGCCCGCGGAACGCGGCTCCGGAGGCCCCTGAATCGCAAGGAGCCCGCGCGATGCTGGTCAGCGATCGCCGCGCGCCCGTCCAGCGGGCTCACGGGACCAGCACCACCTTGCCCGGCCCGTGCGGCGCGGCGACGCCGGCGAGCGCGCCCGCCGCGTCGGCCAGCGGGTACCGGGCGGCGACGTCGATGACCAGCTCACCCTTCGCGGCCAGCGCGGCGACGGCGTCGAGCACCGCTGTGTCACCGTGGCTGCCGAGGAACGTGAGGGTGCGGCCGGCGCCGGGCTGCTCGTCGTCGAGGCCGGGGATGGCGGTGACCAGCGTCGCCGTCGGGGAGGACAGCGCGTAGCCGCGCCGCAGCTCGTCGCGGCCGACGAGGTCGAGCACCCCGTCGACCTGCACCGGACCGAGCGCGGACGGCCAGTCCCCCCGGTAGTCGGCGAGCGCCGTGGCGCCCAGCGCGGTCAGCCGGGCGTGGTCGCGGGCCGCGGCCGTGCCCAGCACCGTGAGGCCGCGCCCGGCGGCGAGCTGCACCACGAGCCCGCCCACCGCACCGCCCGCGCCGAGCACGAGCAGCGAGGAGCCGGCCGAGAGGCCGAGCAGGTCCAGGGCCTGCCACGCGGTCGACGCGCACACCGGCAGGGCGGCCGCGACGTCCAGGTCGAGGCCGTCGGGAACGTGCCCGGCGGCGGACGCGGGCACCACGACCTCCTCTCGCCAGGCGCCGGTCAACGCCGGGTAGGCGAGCACCCGGTCGCCCGGCGCGAACCCGGTGACGCCCGCACCGACCGCCCGCACCACGCCGGCCAGCTCCGCGCCGACCGTCACCGGGAACTCCTGCGGCCCGAGGTACCCCGCGACCAGCGCCGGATCCCACGGCCCCGCACCCCACGCCCGGGCCTCCACCAGCAGCTCCCCCGCGCCGGGCGCGGGGGCGTCCACCTCGCGGACCGTGACCGGTCCGCCGAAACCGTCAATCTGCGCCGCGCGTCCCATGATCACTCGAACCAGTGGTCGAGGGTGATCACGGACCGCTGTCCGACCTCGGCGGCGAACGTGCCGGTGCCGCGCAGCCCGGCGAGCTCGCCCGTCCCCGACCCGGGGACGACCTGCCAGCGGCCCGCGACGCGGCCCGTCTCGTCCAGCTCGCCCTCGTCCTGCAGCACGAACGTGCCCGACCGGCCGTGGACGGCACCGGTCACCCGCTCGAGGCCGCAGAAGGAGGCGGAGCCGTCCGCGCGCAGGGCCTGCAGGAACGTCGCCACGCCGGTGCCGACGACGTCGCCGTCGAACGCCTCCTCGACGTGGATCCTCACCAGCTGCGGCCCGTCACCGGGCGCGTCGTAGGGCTCGGGCGCCCAGACGGACACCTCGATCGTCCCGGTTGCTTCTGTCGTCATGCCGCGGACAGTAGGAACGGCCCGGCCGGGGGCGGAAGAACGCACTTTCCGGTGCGTATTGGCCCGGACGCCGCGGCCGTCCTACCGTCGTGCCATGGCACACCTGCGGCTGCTGGCGCCCCGACCGGACCGGCTCGCCGCCGTCGCCGATCCCGGCGCGCTGGCGATCCTGTGGAACCTCGCCGGCGGTCCGCTGCGCACCGGCGCCATCGGTCGGGCGGCCGCGCTCGGCCCGTCGGCCACCGCGACGCGGCTGCGCCGGCTGCTGGAGGCGGGGCTCGTCCGGCGCCGGGTGCTCGGCACGGTGCCACCGCACGTCCGGTACGAGCTGTCGCCCGAGGGCGCCGACCTCGTCCGGGCCACCGCGGCGTTGCGCCGCTGGGCCGACACGTCAGGATGTGCCGGTGCCGTTCACTGACCAGCCGTGGGACGTCTTCAACGCCGAGTGCCCGTCCCGGCAGGCGCTGTCGTTGATCGCCGACAAGTGGACCACGCTCGTGCTGCACGCGCTGGGCGCGCACGGCACGGCGCGCCACGCCGAGCTGCGCCGCCGGATCGAGGGCATCAGCGACAAGATGCTCACCCAGACCTTGCGCGACCTGCAGCGCAACGGGCTGGTCGAGCGCACCGACCACGAACAGCTCCCGCCCCGGGTCGACTACACGCTCACGCCGCTCGGGGAGAGCCTGCACCGCACCGTCGGGCAGCTGTGCGTCTGGGTTCTCGACCACATGCCCGACGTGCACGCCGCGCAGGCGGCCTACGACACCGAACCGCACCGGGACGCGCCGTGGCAGCTCGCACGGCCGGCGCCCGGGCAGTCGGCCTGACCACCGCGATCGGCTATCGCTCGTCGATCCGGTCCGGGATGACGAAGTGCAGCAGGAAGCCGACCACCGACACCACGATCGAGCCGACGAACGCCGCCCCGAACCCGCCGACGCCGAAGGGCAGCCCGAGCCCGCCCGCGAGGTAGCCGACCAGCAGGAACAGCAGGGCGTTGACGACCAGCCCGATCAGCCCGATCGTCAGCAGGTAGAACGCGCAGCCGACCGTCTTGATCAGTGGCTTGAGCGTGGCGTTGACCAGCCCGAAGATCAGCGCGACCACGACGAGCGTGCCGATCCGGGTGCTCGTGGAACCGGCTGTGTTGTCGATGCCGGGGACGACGAGCGTCGCCACCCACAGGCTGACGGCGATCACCGCCACCCGGACCAGGAACGCTGTCACGATGTCGCCTCCGCGGGAAGGATCACGTCGGCGGTCACGCGATCACCGCCTGGTTCACCAGTGCCCGCAGCTGCGGCCGGATGGGGTAGGTGCTCGACGGCAGGAGCTGGGTGAAGAACATCGCGGTGATCTCCTCCACCGGGTCGATCCAGAACGCGGTGCTCGCGAGCCCACCCCAGGCGTAGTCGCCCGGGTTGGTCACGGCCTTGACCGCGGCCGGGTCGATCACGACCGAGAACCCGAGCCCGAACCCGACTCCCGCGGAGGACGACTCGGCGAAGATCGGGCGGCCGACCGTCTCGAGGTCGGCGCCGCCGGGCAGGTGGTTGCGGGCCATGTAGGCGACGGTGCGCGGGGAGAGCAGGCGGGCGCCGTCGAGCTCGCCGCCGCGGGCGAGCATCTGCGTGAAGCGGTGGTAGTCCGCGGCGGTGGACACCAGCCCGCCGCCACCGGAGAGGTAGGTGGGCGTCTTCGTGGCCGCGGCGCCCATCACGTCGTAGCGCTTCAGGCCGCCCGCCGGGTTGCGGACGTACAGCGCGGCGAGCCGGTCGAGATCCGCGTCACCCACCGAGAACGCCGTGTCGGTCATGTCCAGCGGCGCGAGGATCTCGTCGGCGAGGAACGCGTCCAGCGACCGCCCCGAGGCGACCTCCACGACGCGGCCCAGCACGTCGGTGGCCACCGAGTAGTTCCACTCCGTGCCGGGGTCGAACACGAGCGGGAACCGCGCGAACGCCTCGCACGCCGCGGCCAGGTCCATCCCGGCGGGCGCGCCGAACTCGAAACCCTTCGAGCGGTACATCTCGTCGACCGGGTGCGCGTGGTGGAAGCCGTAGGTGAGGCCCGAGGTGTGGCTGAGCAGGTGCCAGACGCGCATCGGCTCGGTGGCCGGGGTCGTGCCGGGGTTGGCCGCCGAACCCCCGCGGTACACGCGCATGTCGGCGAACGCGGGGATGAACCGCGACACCGGATCGGTCAGCTCGAGCGCGCCGCGCTCGTACAGCATCATCGCGGCCACCGACGTGATCGGCTTGGTCATCGAGTAGAGGCGCCAGATCGTGTCGGCGGCGACGGGCCGGGCGGCCTCGACGTCGGCCAGGCCGTAGTGGGCGTGGTGCACCACCCGGCCCCGCCGGGCCACGGCGATCGTCCAGCCGGGGAGCCGCCCGTCGTCGACGTAGCGGCGGAAATGGGTGTCGATACGCCCGAGCCGGCCGGCGTCGAACCCGACCTCCCCCGGTTCGGCGTCCACCTGGAGCTGTGCCACGCCCCGACCCTACCCCCGGGTAGGCGCCCGGCTCAGGGAACGGCCGCGACGATGTCGTCGATGATCGTCGCGCCGCTCGGGGTGGCGCCGAGCGTCAGGAAGAAGTCGTGGACGAAGCCGTCGTAACGCTTGGCGACCACGCTGACGCCCGCGGCCGTCAGCGCGGCGGCGTAGGCCTCGCCCTCGTCACGCAGCGGGTCGAACTCCGCGGTGACGACGAGAGCCGGCGGCAGCCCGCCGAAGCTGTCGGCGCGGGCCGGCGTCAGGTACGGCTCCTCGCCGACGTCCTGGGCGCCCAGGTAGTGCGCCCAGAACCACTCCATCGAGCCGCGCGTGAGCAGGAAGCCCTCGGCGTTGTCGGTGTAGGAGGGCGTGGTGAAGTCGAAGTTCGTGACGGGGAACAGCAGCACCTGCGCGGCCAGTGCGGGGCCGCCGCGGTCCCGGGCGGCGAGCGCGACGGCCGCGGCCAGGTTGCCGCCGGCGCTGTCACCGGCCACGACCAGCCGCGCGGCGTCGCCGCCGAGGTCCGCGACGTGCTCGGCCACCCACGCCGTGGCGGCGTAGCTGTCGTCGAACGCGGCCGGGTAGACGTGCTCCGGCGCGAGCCGGTAGTCCACCGACACGACGACGGCGCCGGCCCGGCGGGCGATCGAGCGCACCGGCTTGTCGACCGTGTCGAGGTCGCCCACGACCCACCCGCCGCCGTGGAGGTAGACGATCGTCGGGCGGGGCCCGGAGCCGGCGGGGGTGTAGATCCGCACCGGGATCTCGCACGCGGGGCCGGGGATCGTCCGGTCCTCGACGTCGACCTCCTCGGGCTCGCCCTGCAGGTCCACGAACCCCTTGATCGCCTCGCGCGCCACCGGCACCGTCATCTGCTCGAAGGGCGGCAGCCCGGCGGCGGCCAGCGCGTCGAGCAGGGCCTGGGTCTCGGGGCTGACGGGCATCGGGGCCTCCATCGGGTGCGCGGCGGTGCGACCGGCCCACCGTGACATCCGCCGCGCCCGAGCACAATGCGGCGGCGCGGGCGCGATGATGAGGGGGTGACCCGGCTCCCCGACCTCCCCGGCGACGACGAGGTGCTGCGCGCGCTCGTGCGCCGCCGCGACACCGGCGTCCGCGCGGACGGCAACCGCGTCGCCCTGGTCGTCAGCGGCGGCGGCATGCGCGGCGCCTACGCGGGCGGCATGGCGCACGCGCTCGACGACGCCGGGCTCGGCGGGCTGTTCGACGTCGTCTACGGCAGCTCGGCCGGCGCGTACGTCGGCGCCGCGCTGCTGCTGGGCGACGGCCGCGGCTCGGCGCACATCTTCTTCGAGGACATGGCGTGCACGGCGTTCGCCGACCCCCGCCGGTTCGGCTCGCGCAAGCCGGTGGTGTCGCTCGACCACCTGCTCGACGACATCATGGCGAACGCCAAGCCGATGCCGTGGGAGCGGCTGTGCGGCTCGTCGCTGCGGGTGGTCGCGACGGCGGCCGAGGACCTCACCGGGCACGTCCTCGAACCGCGGACGGCGGCCGAGTGGAAGGTCGCCCTGCGCGCCACGGCGGCGATCCCGGTGATCGCCGGCCCGCCCGTCGAGCTGCACGGGCGGCAGTGGATCGACGGCTCGGTGTCGGAGCCGCTGCCGGTGCTGCGCGCCCTGCGCGAGGGAGCCACGCACGTGCTCGCGCTGATCAACCGCACGGTGCCGGACCTGCGCCGCGCCGACCCCGGCGCCGGACCGGCGCGCTGGGCGCAGGCGCTGGACCGGCTCGCCCCCGGCCTGGGCTCGATCGCGCAGGAGAGCCACCGCATCGGCCCGGCGCTGGCCGTGCTCGACGACGCCGCGCACCCGTCCCGCGAGGGCCGGCACCTGCTGGCGCTCACCCCGGTGGAGGACGCGGGGGTGCGCGGGCTGACGATCGACGCGGCCCGCGTCCACCGGGCCACGCGCATCGGCTACGCCACGGTGGAGTCGGCCCTGGCCCGCGTCGCCGAACCGCAGCAGGGTGACACCGCTGCGGCCCCGTCGTAGCGGTGCCACCCTGCTGCGACGCGTCCTAAGGTGGCCGGGTGGACGCCGATGTGATCGTTGTCGGGGCCGGGCTCGCGGGGCTCGTCGCCACCGCCGAGCTGGCCGACGCGGGCAAGCGCGTGCTGCTGCTCGACCAGGAGCCCGAGTCCAACCTCGGCGGGCAGGCCTTCTGGTCGTTCGGGGGGCTCTTCCTCGTCGACTCCCCCGAGCAGCGCCGCCTCGGCATCCGCGACTCGTTCGACCTGGCCATGCAGGACTGGCTGGGCAGCGCCGGCTTCGACCGCGGCGTCGACGACCCGGCCGGTGAGGACTTCTGGGCCCGCCAGTGGGCCACCGCCTACCTCGACTTCGCGAACGGCGAGAAGCGGCGCTGGCTGCACGCGATGGGCGTGCGCTGGTTCCCGGTGGTCGGGTGGGCCGAGCGTGGCGGCGGCCTCGCGGACGGGCACGGCAACTCCGTGCCGCGCTTCCACGTCACGTGGGGCACCGGACCCGGCGTCGTGGAGCCGTTCGAGAAGCGGGTGCGCGCGGCGGTCGCCGCGGGCCTGGTCGAGCTGCGCTTCCGGCACCGCGTCGACGGGCTGAGCGTCACCGACGGGGTGGCCGACGGCGTGCACGGCGCCGTCCTCGAACCCAGCACGGCCCCCCGAGGCACCGCGAGTTCACGCATCGAGCACGGTGATTTCGCCTTCTCGGCACAGGCGGTGATCATCACGTCCGGCGGGATCGGGGCCGACCACGACCTCGTCCGGAAGAACTGGCCCGCGCGGCTCGGCGCGGCGCCGAAGAAGCTGATCTCCGGCGTCCCCGAGCACGTCGACGGCCGGATGCTCGGCATCGCCGAGGACGCCGGCGCGCGGCTGGTGAACCGCGACCGCATGTGGCACTACACCGAGGGCATCCGCAACTGGGACCCGGTCTGGGCGCGGCACGGCATCCGGATCCTGCCCGGGCCGTCGTCGATGTGGTTCGACGCGCGCGGCCGCCGTCTCGGCGCCCCGAACTTCCCCGGCTTCGACACCCTCAGCACGCTGGGCGCGATCACGGCCACCGGCTACGACCACTCCTGGTTCGTGCTCACCCAGAAGATCATCGAGAAGGAGTTCGCGCTCTCGGGCTCCGAGCAGAACCCGGACCTGACCGGCAAGGACATCGCCGCCACCCTCGGCCGGATCCGCCCCGGTGCGCCCGCGCCCGTCGAGGCGTTCAAGCGGCACGGCGAGGACTTCGTGGTGGCCGCGACGCTGGCGGAGCTGGTGGCGGGGATGAACCAGCTCGCCACCCGGAGCGACGGGGACATCGACTCGGCCGAGCCGCTCATCGACCTCGCCGACCTGCAGCGCCAGATCGCCGCCCGCGACCGCGAGATCGACAACCCGTTCTCCAAGGACCTGCAGGTCACCGCGATCCACGGCGCCCGGCGCTACCGCGGCGACCGGCTGGTGCGCACCGCCGCCCCGCACAAGATCCTCGACCCGCGCAACGGCCCGCTGATCGCCGTGCGCCTCACCATCGTCACCCGCAAGACCCTCGGCGGGCTGCAGACCGACCTCGCGGGCCGGGTGCTGCGCGCGGACGCCACCCCGTTCCCCGGGTTGTACGCGGCCGGCGAGGTGGCGGGCTTCGGCGGCGGCGGGGTGCACGGGTACCGGTCGCTGGAGGGGACGTTCCTGGGCGGCTGCCTCTTCTCCGGACGCCAGGCGGGCCGCGCGGCGGCGCTGGCGATCTGAGCGCCGTGCGTCGCGCGGCAGCGCCCCGGCCGGGGCGGTGCCGCACGGCCGGCCGCGATCACGGTGCGGGGGCGGCCGCCGTGATCGGAGCACGCCGTGCGGCGTCGCCC
>CAXTTN010000109.1:0-18735 GCA_964247105.1 uncultured Pseudonocardia sp. | reverse complement strand
GTGGCCCTCGTCGTGCAGAAGTACGGCGGTTCCTCGGTGCAGGATGCGGATCGCATCAAGAAGGTCGCCGAGCGGATCGTGCGCACGCACAAGGAGGGCCATGACGTCGTCGTGGTCGTCTCCGCGATGGGCGACACCACCGACGAGCTCACCGACCTCGCCGAGCAGGTCTCGCCGGCTCCGCCCCCGCGTGAGATGGACATGCTGCTCACCGCCGGCGAGCGCATCTCCAACGCGCTGGTGGCGATGGCGATCCACGCCCTCGGCGCGCAGGCGCGGTCGTTCACGGGCTCGCAGGCCGGGATGATCACCACGTCCAAGCACGGCGACGCGCGGATCGTCCAGGTGAACCCGCACCGGCTGCAGGAGGCCCTCGGCGAGGGTTCGATCGTGCTGGTGGCGGGCTTCCAGGGGGTCAGCCAGAGCACCAAGGACGTCACCACGCTCGGCCGTGGCGGCTCCGACACCACGGCCGTCGCGCTCGCGGCCGCCCTGCACGCCGACGTCTGCGAGATCTACACCGACGTCGACGGCATCTTCTCGGCCGATCCGCGCATCGTCCCCGACGCCCAGCGCCTCGACACCATCACCTACGAGGAGATGCTGGAGATGGCCGCGTGCGGGGCGAAGGTGCTGCACCTGCGGGCGGTCGAGTACGCGCGCCGCTACAACGTCCCGCTGCGCGTGCGCAGCTCCTACAACGACAAGCCGGGATCGCTCGTCTCCGGCTCGATCGAGGAGATCCCCTTGGAGAACGCGATCATCACCGGGGTCGCGCACGACCGGTCCGAAGCGAAGATCACCGTCGTGGGGGTCCCGGATACGCCGGGCATGGCCGCGCGGATCTTCCGCACCGTGGCCGACGCCGAGATCAACATCGACATGGTGCTGCAGAACATCTCCCGCACCGGCGAGACGTTCACCGACATCACGTTCACGCTGCCGCGCGTCGACGGGCCGCGCGCGGTCTCCGCGCTGAGCGCCGCGCGGGCCGAGATCGGCTACGCCGAGATCGTCCACGACGCGGAGGTCGGCAAGGTCTCGCTGGTCGGCGCGGGGATGCGCAACCACCCGGGTGTCACGGCCACGTTCTGCGAGGCCCTGTCGCAGGCCGGCATCAACATCGAGACCATGAACACCTCGGAGATCCGGATCTCGGTGATCTGCCGGGTCGACCAGCTCGACGCCGCGGTGAAGGCGCTGCACGCCGCGTTCGAGCTCGGCGGCGAGGAGCGGGCCGTGGTCCACGCGGGGAGCGGGCGATGAGCGGCGGGCCCGTCCTGGCGATCGTCGGTGCCACCGGCGCCGTCGGCACCACCATGATCGAGATCATCGACGCGCGGGAGAGCGTGCCGTGGTCGGAGATCCGGCTGATCGCCTCGGCCCGCTCGGCGGGCAAGGTGCTGCGGGTGCGCGGCGAGGACGTCACCGTGCGCGCCCTCGCGCCCGAGGTCTTCGAGGGCGTCGACATCGCGCTCTTCGACGTCCCCGACGAGGTCAGCGCGCAGTGGGCGCCGATCGCCGCCGCGGCGGGCGCGGTGGCCGTCGACAACTCCGGCGCGTTCCGGATGGATCCGGACGTGCCGCTGGTCGTGCCCGAAGTCAACGCCGCGAGCGCCTCCGATCGCCCCAAGGGGATCATCGCCAACCCCAACTGCACCACCCTGTCGATGATGGCCGTGATGGGCGCGCTGCACCGCGAGTTCGGGCTGGAGGCGCTGGTCGTGGCGTCGTACCAGGCCGCGTCCGGTGCGGGCCAGCCGGGGATCGACCGGCTGCAGGCCGAGCTGTCGGCCGTCGCGGGCCAGGACGTCGGCAGGCGGGCGGGCGACGTGGCCGAGGCGCTCGCCGGGCTGCCGGACGGCTCGCCGTTCCCGGCGCCGCTGGCGCTCAACGTGATCCCGTGGGCCGGGTCGCTGAAGGGCGACGGGTGGTCGTCGGAGGAGCTGAAGGTCCGCAACGAGTCCCGCAAGATCCTCGGGATCCCGGATCTCAAGGTGTCCGCCACCTGCGTGCGCGTCCCCGTGATCACCGCGCACGCGCTGGCGGTGCACGCGACGTTCGCGAGCGAGGTCTCCGTCGAGACCGCGCGCAAGGTGCTCGCCGCGCAGCCCACGATCGTGCTGCGCGACGACCCCGCCGCGGGGGAGTGGCCGACGCCGGCCGACACCGTGGGCGAGGACCCGACGGTGGTGGGGCGGGTCCGGCAGGCGCTGGACTTCCCGAACACGCTGGACCTGTTCGTCTGTGGTGACAACCTCCGCAAGGGCGCGGCGCTCAACACCTACGAGATTGCCGAGACGATCGCAGGGGAGTGACGTGATGGCCTTCGAGGAACTGTTGCGCCGGTACGAGGCGGGCGGCGGCCACCTGGCCGCGGCCCGTGCGGAGGGGCGTGCCGTGGCTCCTGCCCTGCACACCGCCATCGTGACCTGCATGGATTCCCGTATCGACGTGTTCGCGCTGTTCGGGATGGAGCTCGGTGAGGTGCACGTGCTCCGCAACGCGGGTGGCGTCGTCACCGAGGACGTGGTCCGCTCCCTGACCATCAGCCAGCGCAAGCTCCAGACCCGCGACATCCTGCTCGTCCAGCACTCGGGGTGTGGCCTGGGCACCTTCACCGACGAGGACTTCAGCGAGGAGCTCGCGCAGGAGGTCGGGATGCGGCCGTCGTGGCGCACCCACGCCTTCCGGGATCCGCTGGTGAGCGTGCGGCGCGACATCGCGCAGCTGCGCCACGATCCCTTCCTCGTTCCCGGGACGCGCGTGCGCGGGTTCGTCCTGGACATCGAGTCCTTCGCCCTCCAGGAGGTCTTCACCGACGAGGACGGCCTCTCGGCCACCGGGTAGCTACCCGGGCAGGAGCAGGGTGCTCGTGATGGCGCGGTGGTCGCTGCCGGCGACGTCGTGCACCGCGTACTGCCGGGCCTCGATCCCCGTGGTGGCGAAGACGTGGTCGATCGCGGGGCCGATCACCGCACGGACGGCCGGGCCCATGCTGTAGGGGCCCCAGGTGGGGGTGAGCCCCTCCCCGCGCTGGGAGGCGGCGTCGCCGCAGCCCACCGTGCCGGAGCGGAGCGCGGAGTGATCGAGGGTGGCGTTGAAATCACCGACCACCACCGCGGGCGCCCCGCCCGCGCACCACCGCTGCAGGTACTCCAGATCGGAGACCCAGTTCGGCACCGAGCCCGGGGTCGGCGCCACCGAGTGGAACGCCACGAACCGCAGCGCGCCCAGCTGCCCGCCCGTGACCACGACCTCGGGGAACGTGGAGGTGTCGTGGAGGACCTGCACGTCGACGTTCCCGAGCCGCGCCGACACCGCGGCCGTGACGTTCTGGACGTCCTCGCCGCCGGCCCCGGTGGAGGGGTGCAGCTGGTAGCCCAGCGGCTGGATGAGCGGCGCGAGCTTGGCCGAGAACCGGCGCCCCGCCTCCTCCAGCGAGATCAGGTCGGGCTGCTCGGTGCGGATCAGCGCGGCGAGAGCGACGGGATCGGCCCGGCCCTCGTAGGTGTTGAACGCCAGCACCTTCAACGGGGTGCCGGCGCCCGGCAGGGGACCGGCGACGGCACGGGGGAGCGTGACCCCGAGACCGATGAACAGCACCACCAGTGCGCCCGCGACGAACGGCCACACGCGCCGGTCGTAGCGGAGCATCAGGGTGAGCAGCCCGCTCACGACCAGCAGGCCGACCAGCACCCAGAGCCGGAACGACACGATCTGCGCGAACGGGCTGCGCCGATCGAGCCCGAAGACCAGATCCGGTACCGCGAACACGGCCGCGACCAGCGTGAACGCGATCGCCACCAGGTATCTCAGGGCCTGCCGGGCGCGGTTGCGGGGCAGGGGCGGCGCAGTCACGGAACCGATCCTGCCCTAACCGGATGAGAGCCGGCTGAGGAACGGGCCCGACCGCCCAGCCACGACAACCCGCCCGCGGCCGCGGCGACGGCGACGCCCACCGAGCCCACGGTGAGCACCGCGAGAGCCGGTGAGCCGACGTCGATCAGCAGGCCGGCGAGCGGCGTGGCGAGGGCGGCGCCCACCGTGATCGATGATCCGTGCAGCCCGGTGGCGAGCCCCCGCGCGTGCTCCGGCGCGAGCCGGCTGACCACCTCGGCGCCGGCCGCCAGCGACGGCGCGCAGAGCAGCCCGGTGGGGACCAGCAGCAGCAGGTAGCTCCACCACGGCCCCGCTGCGGCGACGAGCAGCGCCGTGGTGCCGAGCGCCCCGACCAGCGCGAACAGCGGCACCGGCCGGCGCGCCGTGCCGTAGGCGAACCCGCCCGCGAGCGAGGCCAGGCACCACGCCGTGTTGACCACCGGCAGCGCGCCCGCCTGTCCCGTGATCTGCAGGCCGGCGACCATCGAGAGCTCCGTGCCGAAGAGGACGAAGACGCCCGCCGACGTGGCGAGCAGCGCGCCGGCCATGCGGAGATCGAGCCACCGGCCCGCTGGACCCGCGGGTTGTGCGCTCGTTGCCCGCCGGGTGGGCGGATTCAGCAGCCACAGCGCGACGCCCGACGCCACCCACCCGGCCCCGACCGTCCACATGGCGGCGGTGGTGGAGACCAGCAGCGCCAGCACCGTGGCCAGCGCGGGCCCGAGGATGTAGGACAGCTCCACCGACATCGAGTCGAGCGCGAACGCCGGGCGCCGCCGCTCCTCGGGCACGACGGCGCCCAGCGACTGCCGCACCACCGCGTAGACGGGCAGGCCGAGCAGGCCGCCGAGGAACGCGCCGGGCAGCAGCGCGGGATAGGGCAGGGCCGGGGCGATGCTCCAGAACCCGGCCTCCGCCACCGTGCTGAGGACGAGCATCGTGCGGAGCCCGCGCCGATCGACCAGCCGCCCCAGCAGCGGCGCCCCGACCGCCATGCCCACGGTGGACGCCGCCCCGACGAGGCCGGCCGAGCCGTAGCCGTGCCCCAGCGTGAGCACGACGTGCAGCGTGATGACGATGGCCGAGGCCGCCGCGGGGATGCGCGCCAGGAACGCGACGGCCGTGAGCGCGGCGACACCCGGCAGCCGGAGCACGTCGCGGTAGGCGTTCATGGCTGCATCATGACGCGGGGCACCGACAGAAACGACCGCGTTCCCCGGCCGAGCCCCCCATCCCCCGCGAGTCGACCAGACGGCCACGCCGTGATGGCCGATCCGGCACATCGACGCGGTGCCGGATCGGCGATTTCGGCGTGTCGGATCGGTGGACTCGCGGGGTGTGGTGGGGTGGCGGTGTGGAACTGCCTGACGGGGAGCCCGGGTTCGGGCCGTGGAGCACCCGCTCCGTCGACGAGGTGCTCGACCGGCTCGGGCGGCCGCGGGTCCTCGCCCTGGACGGGCGGAGCGGGTCGGGCAAGTCCACGATCGCGGCCCGGATCGTGGCCGCGGTGCCCGGCTCGGCGGTCGTGCACACCGACGACGTGGCCTGGTACCACGACTTCTTCGACTGGTCGGAGCTGATGGCGGGCGGGGTGCTGCGGCCGTTGCGGAGCGGTGCCGCCGTGCGGTTCCGCCCGCCCGAGTGGGACGCGCGAGGGCGCGAGGGCGCGATCGTCGTCGACGCCGGTTGCCCGCTGGTGATCGTCGAGGGGGTCGGGATCGGGCGGCGCGACCTGGCCGGATTCTTCGACGCCCTGCTGTGGGTCCAGACCGACCGCGCGCTCGCCACCGAGCGCGGGCTGCTGCGCGACGGCGGTGACATCGCGTTCTGGAACGAGTGGGAGGCCCGCGAGCGCCCGTTCCTGGCCGCGGAGCGCCCGTGGGAGCGGGCCGACCTGGTGCTGTCGGGCGCGGCCGGGCCCGACCTGGTGATAGCGGAGCAACCCCCCGCGAGTTGACTGATCCGACACGGTGAGATCGCGGACAGGGCACGGTCCTCCCGACGACTCGGCGTGCGCGATCGGCGAAGACGGCGATCCGAATCGGTCGACTCGCGGGGTGGGGGGTGTCGGATCGGCGAAGACGGCGTGCCGGTTCGGTCGACTCGCGGGGGTGGGGGGCGGGCGTGACACGATCGGCGCATGTCGGAACCGTGGTGGAAGTCGGCCGTCGTCTACCAGATCTACCCGCGCTCCTTCGCCGACTCGAACGGCGACGGCGTCGGCGACCTCCCGGGCATCACGTCCAGGCTGGACCATCTCGCGCTGCTCGGCGTCGACGTGCTCTGGCTCTCGCCGATCTACCGCTCCCCGCAGGACGACAACGGCTACGACATCAGCGACTACCAGGACATCGACCCGGTGTTCGGCACCCTCGCCGACTTCGACGAGCTGCTCGCGGCCGTCCACAGCCGGGGGATGAAGCTGGTGATGGATCTGGTGGTCAACCACACCAGCGACGAGCACCCGTGGTTCGTCGAGTCCCGCAGCTCACCCGACAACCCCAAGCGCGACTGGTACTGGTGGCGTCGCGAGCCCAACAACTGGCAGTCGTTCTTCTCCGGCCCCGCGTGGGAGCGGGACGGGGACGAGTACTACCTCCATCTCTTCTCCCGCAAGCAACCGGACCTGAACTGGGAGAACCCGGAGGTCCGCCAGGCGGTGTACGCGATGATGCGGTGGTGGGTCGACCGCGGCGTCGACGGCTTCCGGATGGACGTCATCAACCTGATCTCCAAGCCGGTGTCGATGCTCGGGTCCGCAGGCGACCCGTCGGCCGCCCTCCCCGACGGCGACGCGAGCGTCCTGTGCGCCGACGGCCCGCGCGTGCACGAGTTCCTCCAGGAGATGCACCGCGAGGTGTTCGCCGGCCGGGACGCGCTCACCGTCGGCGAGACGCCCGGCGCCACGGTGGCCGACGCGCGCCTCTACAGCGACCCGGCCCGCGCCGAGATCGACATGGTGTTCACCTTCGAGCACGTCGCGCTGGACGCGGGCGCCACCAAGTGGGACCTCGTGCCGCTGCGCCTGCCCGCCCTCAAGGCCAACCTCAGCGCCTGGCAGGAGGGCCTGGCCGAGGTCGGCTGGAACTCGCTGTACTGGGACAACCACGACCAGCCGCGCATCGTCTCCCGCTGGGGCGACGACGGCGAGCACCGCGTGGCCAGCGCGAAGAGCCTGGCCACCGTGCTGCACCTGCTGCACGGCACCCCGTACGTCTATCAGGGCGAGGAGCTGGGCATGACCAACGCCCACTTCACCTCGCTGGACCAGTACCGCGACATCGAGTCGGTGAACTGGGCGGCGCACGCGGCGCTCCCGCGCGAGCAGGTGCTGCACGCGCTGGCCGTCAAGTCGCGCGACAACGCCCGAACGCCGGTGCAGTGGGACGCGAGCCCGAACGCCGGCTTCACCACCGGTGAACCGTGGCTGGCGGTGAACCCGAACCACACGGAGATCAACGCCGCGGCGGCCGTCGCCGACCCGGACTCGGTGTTCCACCACCACCGGCGGCTGATCGAGCTGCGCCACACGCAGCCGGTCGTGGTGTACGGCGACTACCGCCTCCTGCTCCCCGACGACGAGCAGGTGTTCGCCTACGTCCGCACCCTGGACGGCGCGTCCCTGCTGGTGGCGGCCAACCTGAGCGGCGAGCCCGCGGAGCTCGACCTGGGCCCCGACGCCGGGCTGCTCGACGGTGAACTCGTCCTGAGCACCCACGGCGAGCCGCTCACCGGATCGCTCCGCCCCTGGGAGAGCGTGGTCCTCCTCTCCCCCTGAGCACTTCGGAGCCAACGGGCGGCCGGGGCGGGCCGATAACAGCCCATTGGCTCCGAAGTGCGGAAGAGCGGTGGAGTCACGTGCTCAGCCAGACCGCCGTATCGCCCGGCAGGGTGTCGTTCTCCAGGGCGTCGCTGGCCAGCAGCACCGTCCCGGCTGGCAGGGGGACGGGGGTGGCGCCCATGTTCACCAGGCACGCGAACCCGGAGCCACGGTCGAACGCGATCACGTCGCCGCCGGCTTCGGGCCGCCACTGCATCGGCCCGTCGCCCAGCTCGGGCCGGGCGCGCCGCAGGTGCAGGGCGGCGCGGTAGAGCTCCAGCATGGACGACGGGTCGCCGCTCTCGGCGGCGACGGTGCGAGCCGCCCAGTTCGCGGGCTGGGGCAGCCAGGTCCGCGCGGCCGTGGTGAAGCCGTAGGGCGGTGCGTCGCCCGACCACGGGATCGGCACGCGGCAGCCGTCGCGGCCGCGGTCGGTGTGGCCGGAGCGCTCCCACGTCGGATCCTGCAGGGTGTCCAGCGGGAGGTCCTCCACCTCCGGAAGCCCCAGCTCCTCGCCCTGGTAGACGTACGCGCCGCCGGGCAGGGCCAGGGTCAGCAGCAGCGCGGCCCGGGAACGGCGCTCGCCGACCGCGAGGTCGTAGGGCAGGTCCTGCAGCTCCTGGAGCCGGTGCGCCCCCGGGATCTGCTTGTCGCGCGCGTAGCGGGAGAGGTGCCGCACGACGTCGTGGTTGGACAGCACCCACGTCGGCGGCGCGCCGACCGCGATGTGCTCGCCCAGCGTGTCGTCGATCGCCTTGCGCATCTCCGGGCCGCTCCACGGCGCCACCAGGTACCCGAAGTTGAACGCGGTGTGCAGCTCGTCGGGCCGCAGGTAGTGCGACAGGCGCTCCGGCTCGTCGACCCAGGCCTCGGCCACGAACACGCGCGGCGGGTCGTAGGAATCGGCGACGGCGCGCCACTCGCGGTAGACCTCGTGCACCTCGTCGCGGTCCCAGTGCGGGTGCGGGCGCCAGGGCGGCAGCACCCACTGCCCGTCCACCTCGACGTGCTTGCGCGGGTACACCAGGTCGCCGACGTCGGGCAGGCCCGGCTGCTTGATCAGCGAGTGGGCGACGTCGATGCGGAAACCGTCGACGCCGCGGTCGAACCAGAACCGCAGCGTGGTCTCGAAGTCGGCGCGGACGTCCGGGTGCTCCCAGTTCACGTCGGGCTGCTCCGGGGCGAACAGGTGCAGGTACCACTCGCCGTCGGCGACCTGCGTCCAGGCCGGCCCGCCGAAGTTGGCCATCCAGTCGTTGGGTGGCTGGTCACCGCGGCCGGGCCGGAACACGTAGCGCTCGCGGGCGGGCGAGCCCGGCCCGGCGGCCAGCGCGTCGGCGAACCAGGGGTGCTTGTCGGACGTGTGGTTGGGGACGATGTCGAGCAGCACCCGCATGCCGAGCGCGTGCGCGTCGGCGATGAGCGCCTCGGCGTCGGCGAGCGTGCCGAACCGCGGCTCGACGTCGCGGTAGTCGATCACGTCGTAGCCGGCGTCGGCCATCGGCGAGGGGTACCAGGGGTTGATCCAGACCGCGTCCACGCCGAGGGAGGCGATGTGGTCGAGCCGGGACCGGAGCCCGGCGATGTCGCCGAGCCCGTCACCGTCGCCGTCGGCGAAGCTGCGGATGTAGACCTGGTAGATGACGGCGCTACGCCACCAGTCGTTCACGAGGGGCCTTTCGGAGGAGAGAAAACGCACCGGAGGCAGGATGCCTCCGGTGCGCTTCGGGTGGAAGGTGGTGCGAGCTAGCTCTTGACTCCACCGGCCGTGAGGCCCGACACGATCCGGCGCTGGAAGATCAGCACCATGATGATCAGCGGGATGGTGAGGATCATGCCGGCGGCCATGATCGTGCCGGTCGGGATGTCACGCCCCGTGGTGCCGGTGAAGAACGTCACCGCCACCGTGGCCGTGCGGATCTCGGCCTTGTTGGTCATGGTCAGGGCGATGATGTACTCGTTCCACGCCGCGACGAACACGATGATCGCGGTGGTGAACACGCCCGGCGCGGCGATCGGGATGATCACCTTGCGGAACGCCTGCCCCTGGGTGCAGCCGTCGATCATGGCGGCCTCCTCCAGCTCGGCGGGCATCTGGCGGAAGAACGCCGTCAGGTTCCACACCGCGAGCGGCAGGGCGAACGACATCGCCGGGATGATCATCGCCTGGTAGGTGTTGATCCAGCCGATGTCGGTGAACAGCTTGAACAGCGGGATGACCATCGCGATGCCCGGGAACATGGAGCAGGCGATGATGATCCCCAGCGCGGCGTTCTTGAACCGGAAGTCCAGCCGGGCCAGCGCGTAGGCCGCGATCGTGCCGATGAGCAGCGTCAGCACCGTGACGACGCCGGACACGATGATGCTGTTGACCAGCGCGATGCCGAAGTTGTTCTTCGGGTCGAACACGTCGATGAAGTTCTGGAACGACGCGGGCGCCGGGATCGGCGCGATGGAGAACGTGTCGGTCGGCTGCCGCAGGCTGGTGACCAGCATCCAGTAGAACGGGGCCAGACAGTAGATGATGATCAGCGCGATGCCGAGGTACGCGGCGTACATGCCGTAGGGCCGCTTGGCCTCGACGACCTCGATCGGTGTGTCTCTCGTGCCGCCGCCGGTGGTGTCCTTGGTGGTGTCGATCGTGGTGCTCACGGCGTGTCTCCCTTCGCGACGGTGCGCAGGCCCCGGCGACGCCCGGCCGGTTTCGGGGTCTTCGCGCGCGCCTCGCCGATGACGTCGGCCCCCAGCAGCTTGACGAACGCGTACGACACGATCACGACGTAGAGGAACAGCAGGAACGCGTACGCCGCGGCCGGCCCGAACCTCGTGTTGTTGTTCTCCAGGTAGGCGAGGATCGACAGCGTCTCGACGCTCGGCTTCTGCGCGCCGATCAGCACGAACGGCAGGTCGAACATGCGCAGGTTGTCCAGCAGCCGGAACAGCACCGCCACCAGCAGCGCGGGCTTGACCAGCGGGAGGGTCATGCTCCAGAACTGGCGCCACGCGTTCGCGCCGTCGATCTTCGCGGCCTCGTAGACCTCGGCCGGGATCACCTGCAGGCCGGCGAGCACCAGCAGGGCGATGAACGGCGCGGTCTTCCACGTGTCGGCGATGATCACGGCGAGCTTGGCCTGGAATCCGTCGGTGGACCAGAGGACCTGCTGGCCGAGGATCGAGTTCGCGATGCCGTTGGAGTCGAAGATCCAGGCCCACAGCTTGGCCGAGACCACCGTGGGGATGGCCCACGGCACGAGGATGCTCGCGCGGATCAGGCCCTTGCCCTTGAACGCCTTGTTCATGATCAGCGCCATCGCCATGCCGAGGATCACCTCGATGACGACGCAGACCACGGTGAAGAACGTGGTGTTGTAGAACGCGTTCCAGAACCGGGCGCCCGTGTCGCCGGTGAAGATCGCGCCGTAGTTGTCCAGCCCGACGAACGTGTCGCCCTGGACGACGAACCCGCTCTCGTCGACGCCCTGGCCCTGGGTGAACAGCGACTGGTAGATCGCCGCCAGGATCGGATACCCGATGACGAGCAGCAGCACGCCCATCGTCGGCGTCAGGAGCTTGGCCGCGAGCGCTCCCTGTTTCCGGGTGTCGACGGCCTTGGCCGCCTTGGGAACGGGCGTCTGCGGCGGCGCTTCGACCACTGCCATGTTGACCCTCCTTCTACAGAGAACGGGGCGGCGGGCCCTGTTCAGCCCGCCGCCCCACTCACGATCCGTCTGTCGTTGTCGTCGGTGCTGCGGTGGTGATCAGCTTCCGTTGGTGAGGGCCTTGAGCTTGTCCTGGAGCTGGCTCAGGGCCTGGTCGGTGGTCACCGTTCCCTGCAGGGCGCCGTAGGCGGCCTCCTGGATGGCCAGCGTCGCGTCGCCGTAGCGGACCACCTTCGGCCGGGCCTTGGCCGACAGGATCGACGCCTTGAGCGTGGTCAGGTACGGCAGCGACGCCTGCAGGGAGGCGTCGTCGTAGATCGACGTGTACACGGGCGCCAGCGAAGCCTTCTGCACCTGGATGGTGTTGGACTCCTTGCTCGTGTAGTAGTTGATGAAGTCCACCGCGGTCTTCTTGTTCTTCGCGTAGGTGGAGATGGCCAGCGCGTGCCCGCCGAGGCTGGAGACGCCAGGGCCGTTCAGGCCGGGCAGAGCGCTCACCGCGAACTTGCCGTTGACCTTCGACGAGCCGTCGGTCTTCTCGGCCAGCGTGTACATGTAGGGCCACTGGCGCTCGAAGACGAGCTTGCCCTCCTGGAAGGCCCGGCGGGCCTCCTCCTCCTTGTAGGTGAGGGCCTCCTTCGGGATGTAGCCGTCCTTGAAGCCGTTGACCAGGAAGTTGAGGCCGGCCTTGGCCTCCTCGGTGTTCACGTTCGGGTTGCCGGAGTCGTCGGTGATCACGCCGCCGGCGCCGTTGATGGCCTCGGCCGCGTTGACCGTGAGGCCCTCGTACTTCTGGTACTGGCCCGCGAAGCAGTTGACGCCCGCGCCGGCCGGGGTGGCGGAGATCTTCTTGCAGTCGTCGATCAGCTCGGCGTAGGTCTTCGGCGGCGCGGCGATGCCGGCGGCCTGCAGCAGGTCGGTGCGGTAGTACAGCATCCCGCCGTCGGACGCGTACGGGATCGCGTAGAGCTTGTCCTTGTACTTCGCCGAGTCGATCACCGGCGGCAGGAAGTCGGACGTCTGCGGGAACTGGTCCTGCGGCAGCTCGACGATGTAGCGGTTGGCCGCGAACTCGGCGGTCCACACGTTGTCGACCGAGAGGATCGTGTATGCGTCCGACTTGGCGTTCGCGTTCTGGATCATCTGGGACCGCTGCGCGTCGGCGTCATCGGGCAGCTCGATCAGCGTGACCTTCTGGTCCGGGTGCTGCGAGTTCCACTCGTCGAGCCGGCCCTGGACGAAGTTCGACGTGTCCTTGCCCTGCACGAGGGTGATCGGCCCGACGCCATCGAGCGCCGTGGTCGCGCCACCACCGGCGCTGGGGCTGCTTCCTCCACCTCCACAAGCACTCAGGAGGAGGGCGGTGGCAGCCGTCAAGGCTCCGACCGCGAGTGGCCTGCGACGCATGCGGGCTCCCTTTCGTTGTTGCGGAAGCGCTGTCGCCCGACGGGGCGGGTGGACAGCGTTTGCGGTGAGTAGAGTGTCACGGATCACCTGCTCGGGATAGAGGTGAACACGCCGTTTCCATTTCGTGACCTGGGCACGGTCATGGCCTGGTCCGCGTTCGGACCACACCTGTGGAAGCGCTTGCACAGGAAGGGGTGGGGATGGTGGACGACACGAACCCCGTGCGCGCCCGGCGGGCCAAGCACGCCAGCATCGTGGACGTCGCGCTGCTCGCCGGCGTCTCCGCGGCCACGGTCTCGCGCTCCCTGCGCGGCCACGACAATGTCTCACCTGCCACCCGTCAGCGCGTCCTGGAGGCCGCCCGCGAGCTCTCCTACAGCGCCTCCCCCCAGGCGTCGGGGCTGGCGTCCGGGCGCACGGGGACGATCGGCGTGGTCGTCCCGTTCGTCACGCGCTGGTACTTCGCCAACGCCGTCGCCGGCGTCTACGACGTGCTGCACGAGGCTGGCCTCGACGTGATGCTCTACAACCTGGGCAGCACGGACGCGCGCGACCGCTTCTTCGACCGGATGCCGCTCGCGCGCCGCGTCGACGGGGTGGTCACGCTCGCCCTCCCGCTCGACGAGCAGCACACGCTGTCACTGCGGGCGCTCGACATGCCGCTGGTGACGATCGGTGCCCGGATGCCCGGTGTGTCCTGCGTGCGCATCGACGACGCGGTGGCCGTGCGCCACGCCGTCCACCACCTGATCCACCAGGGCCACGAGGAGATCGCGATGATCTCCGGCGTCGAGGACGACGGGGACTTCGGCTTCGCGTCCTCGCGGGACCGGCGGGCGAGCTTCCGGCAGGCGCTGACCGCGGCCGGGATCGAGCCACGGGCCGACCTCATGGTGTCGGGCTCCTACGGCATCGAGGGCGGGGCGCAGTCGATGTCGGAGCTGATGGCCGCACCCCGGCTGCCCACGGCCGTCTTCGCCGAGTACGACGAGCTCGCGATCGGCGCGCTGCACACGCTGCGCCGGGCGAGCATCCCCGTGCCCGGTCGGCTGTCGATGATCGGGATGGACGACCACGAGATGGCCTCGGTCGTCGACCTCACCACGGTGGCGCAGCCCGTGCAGGATCTGGGCGCCACCGCGGCCGGGCTGCTGCTCGACATCCTCGCCGGCCGGCGCACCGAGATCGCCGACGTCATCCTCCCGACGCAGTTGGTCGTGCGGGGCACGACCGGGGCGCCGTTCACCCGGGTGGCGGATGGCTGAGACTGGTCAGTGCGTCGCGGACGTGACAGAGTGCGATCGCCCTCACACTCGGATCGTCCGGCACGTTCCTGCCGGTGGGAAGGAATCACAGCAATGGCTGCTGTCACGTACGACCACGCCTATCGCATCTACCCGGGCTCCACGAAGCCCGCGGTGGAGGACCTGAGCCTCGAGATCGCCGACGGCGAGTTCCTGGTACTGGTCGGCCCCTCGGGATGCGGCAAGTCCACCTCGCTCCGCATGCTCGCGGGGCTCGAGGACATCAACAAGGGGTCGATCCTCATCGGCGGCCGCGACGTCACGCGCGTGCCCCCGAAGGACCGCGACATCGCGATGGTGTTCCAGAACTACGCGCTCTACCCGCACATGACCGTCGGCGACAACATGGGCTTCGCGCTCAAGATCGCCGGTGAGTCGAAGGCGACGATCGCCGAGCGGGTCAAGGAGGCGGCGAAGATCCTGGACCTCGAGCAGTACCTCGACCGCAAGCCCAAGGCCCTGTCCGGCGGCCAGCGCCAGCGCGTCGCGATGGGCCGCGCGATCGTCCGCAACCCGCAGGTGTTCTGCATGGACGAGCCGCTGTCCAACCTGGACGCCAAGCTGCGCGTCTCCACCCGCACGCAGATCGCCTCGCTGCAGCGACGGCTCGGCGTCACCACCGTCTACGTCACCCACGACCAGGTCGAGGCCATGACGATGGGCGACCGCGTCGCGGTGCTCAAGGACGGCATCCTGCAGCAGGTCGACACGCCGCGGCAGATGTACGACAAGCCGAAGAACGTCTTCGTCGCCGGGTTCATCGGCTCGCCCGCGATGAACCTGCTGCCGGTGACGATGGACGGCGACGTGCTGCACTTCGGCTCCGCCGAGATCCGCGTGCCGCGCTCGGCCGCCGATGCCGCGGCGGGCTCCCGCGAGGTCACGGTCGGTGCCAGGCCCGAGGACATGAAGATCGTCGACTCGGGGCAGGGCCTGGCCACGGAGGTCGAGGTCGTCGAGGAGCTCGGCGCCGACGCCTACATCTACGGCAGCACCGAGCTCGCCGGCGAGCGCCGCCCGATCATCGCCCGCGTCGACGGGCGCAACGTGCCGGAGAAGGGCGCGATCCTGCACCTGGCCCCGGCCGACGCGCGCCTGCACCTGTTCGCCGGCGACAGCGGGGAGCGCATCGAGCTGTAGCCGCGCCGCCCCGGGAATTGCAGCATGGTGGCTTTGCTCCAACCTCGTTGGAGTGAAGCCACCATGCTGCAACCGGGGGTCAGCTGCCGCCGACGGGGATCGGCAGGGGGGCGCGGACGCGCACCTCGCCGTCCGTCAGCTCCGCCGACGGGCGCAGGCCCGCGCGGCGCAGGAGCCGGGTGACGCCGAGGTCGTCGGGGCGGGTGATGCCGGTGAGCTCCGCGACGCCCTGCTCGGCGGCCGTGTCGGCCATCCGCCGCAGCAGCGCCGTGCCCAGCCCGCGCCCCTGCCAGGCGTTCTCCACCAGGATGGCGCAGCGCGCGCTGCCGTCGCCGTGCAGGTCGAGGTTGGCCAGGCCCACGGCGCTGCCGCCGTCGGCGGTCAGCGCCAGCACGGCCTGGCCCGAGCCGGTCTCCCCGTGCAGCAGCTCGTCGAGCTGGTCGGACGCCAGGCGCGGCGTGGGGCTGAGGAACCGGGAGCGCCGCGCCGCGGGCGAGCACCGGGCGTGCAGCGCCGCCACCAGCGGGGCGTCGGACGGTCCGGCGACGCGCAACCGGACCTCCGAGCCGTCGCGCAGCACCACGATCCGTTCGGCCGTCGGGAGCTGGGCGGGGGAGCGCATCGCCAGCTGCGCGGCCAGCTCGAGCAACGCGGCGGCGCGCGACAGCTCCGTGGCGGTGAACGGCCAGGCGCGGCCGAGCCGGACCTGCTGGGTGCCGACCCTCAGGGTGTGGATGTGCCCGGCCTGCCCGGCCGCGGCCGGGTCGGCGAGCCGCGCGCGCAGCATCGTGGCGACGGCCCGTGGCGCGCTGCCGGGATCGGCCACGACCATCCGGGCCAGCGCGAGCGCGGTGGTGGCGGGATCGGACAGCTCGGTGGCGTCGGCCCGCACCAGCAGGGTGCAGGGGATACCGGCCTGCTCGACGGCGTCGACCAGCGCGGTGGGGTCGATCGGCGCGGGCACCCGGACGAGCAGCTCGTCGGTGACGGAGCCGTCGTCGGCGGGCTCTCCCACCACGTGCAACGAGATGATGTTGCATCCCGCCGCACCCACGGCGGTGGCCAGCTCACCCAGCCGCCCCGGACGGTCTTCCAGCTCCACGTGTACGCGCCAGAGCACCACGGCGACCACCTCCTCGGGGACGAACCCATCCTGCTCGGGGAAGGTTTCCCGGTTGCTACCGGGTCGTGACGACGCCACCCGACCCCAGCGCGCGGCGCGCGAAGTCGACCTCCGTGGCGTAGTGCCGGATCGACTGCTCCACGACCAGGCTGCCGTGGCCGGCGTCGAACCGGCTCACCTCGTACGGCACGTCGCCGCGGGCCGCGAGCGCCTTGAGGTAGTTGTCGATCTGGCGGATCGGGCAGCGCGGGTCGTTCTCCCCGGCCAGCACGAGGACGGGCGCGCGCACCGCGTCGACGTAGGTGAGCGGGGACGCCGCGCGGTAGGTCTCGGGCTTCTCCTCCGGCGAGCCGCCGAACAGGGCCCGGTCGAACGCGCGCAGCTGCTCCATCTCGTCGTCGTAGGCGGCGAGGTAGTCGGCCACCGGCACGCCCGCGAGCACCGCCGCCCACCGCTCCGGCTGGGTGCCCGCGGCCAGCAGCGCCAGGTAGCCGCCCCACGACCAGCCCTCGACCACGCACTTCGCCGGGTCGCTGATGCCGGCGGCGACGCAGTGGTCGTGCACGGCGGCCACGTCCTCCAGCTCGGTGGTGCCGGGCCTGCCCTCGATCGCGTCGCGCCAGGCCGAGCCGTAGCCCGTCGAGCCGCGGTAGTTGATCTCGACGACGGCGAACCCGGCGTCCACCCACAGCGCGCGGAACGCGCTGAACCGGTCCTCGTCGGCGGCGTGCGGGCCGCCGTGCAGGGAGAAGAGCGTGGGGGACGGCCCGTCCCCCGGCCGGGAGACCAGCGCGTGGACCTCACCGACCCACAGGTCCCCCACCGGCACCGATCCCGGCGCCCGCTCGCCGGGCGGGGTGAGCAGGACGCGGTCGGTGCCGTCGGGGTGCAGGGCCCGGACCGTCGAGGGTTCAGCGGCCGACGAGCACGTGTACTCGACGGTGCCGTCCGGCCGGACGTCGGCCGAGCCGACGCAGCCCGGTGCCACCGGCAGCTCGGTGAGCGCGCCGCTCGCCAGGTCGTAGCGGTGCAGCCGGGTGCGCGCCGCGTGCGTGTGCCAGACCAGCAGGAACGACGCGTCGGGCGAGAAGTCGGCCATGACCTCGCCGGGCAGGTCGAGCACCAGTTCCGTCTCGGTGTCGGCGAGGACGTCCCAGATCAGCAGCTCCTCGCGGCCGCGGCGCTCGTGCACCAGCAGCAGCCGCCCGTCGCCCGCGACCGGCGCGAACGCCAGCGGGCTCAGCCCCCTGCCGGGCCCGTCGGACTTCTCGGCCACCGTCGCGCCGTCGGCCACCCGGAGCACGCGCACCGCGGGGTGGCGGGAGTCGCCGTGCTCGGAGTGGCTGATCGCGAGCAGCGTCTCGTCCTCCGACAGCGCACCGACGCCGGCGTCCTCCGCGTGCGCGTAGACCACCTCGGCGGGGCCGTCGCCCCGGCGCACCCAGATCGTCGTGCCGTCGTCGGTGGAGGTGCCGGCGGCGACCACGGAACGCCCGACGTCCAGGCCGGCGGAGTACCCGTCCCCGACGCCGGGGACCGCGGGCCCGGCGTCGCCCCCGCCGGCGAAGGGCTCGCTGACCCAGTGGCCGAACTCGTCGCCGTCGGTGTCGGCGAACCACCACACCGTCTCGCCGTCGGGCGGCAGCGTGGCGGCGTAGGTGCCGCTCTTGCGGTCGGTGACCTGGCGGTGCACGTCGGTGGCCCGGTCCCAGGTGTAGACCTCGGTGGTGCCGCTGGCGTTGGACGTGTAGAGCGAGCGGTCCGGCGCGTCGCGGGCCCAGCCGGGGCGCGACATGCGGGCGGCGGTGAAGCGGGCCCGCCAGCGCTGCTCGCGCTCGTCGTCGGGGAAGAGACGATCGGGAACCGCGGCGACGGGATGAGGACTCACCCCCGCGATACTGCCATCATCGGGCTGTGACCGATCCCGTCCGCCCCGAGGACCTGCGCGTCTCCGACGCCGAGCGCCGCGTGGTCCAGCAACGGCTGCACCAGGCGCACGACGCCGGGCAGCTCGACCTGATCGAGTTCGACGACCGGCTGAAGGCGGTGCTGGCGGCGCGCACCCGCGGCGAGCTGGCCGCCACCACCGCCGACCTGCCGGACGTGCCGCCCGACGCGCCGCCCGCTCCGCGCCCCGGCCGCGGCCCGGTCTTCTCCGACACCGGCGGCGGCACCACGATGCGGGTGTTGACCATCGTCTGGGCGTCGATCGTGGCGGTGAACCTGGTGGTGTGGGGGCTCGTCTCGCTCACCGCGGCGGAGCTGATCTACCCGTGGTTCCTGTGGGTGGGCGGGCCGTCCGGCGCCGTGCTGGCGGTGCTCTACGCGGCGGGCATCGGGCGGCCGCGGCGCTGACTTCTGCGGCGCTGACTTCTGCGGCGCTGACTTCTGCGGCGCTGA
>CAXTTN010000108.1:0-18805 GCA_964247105.1 uncultured Pseudonocardia sp. | reverse complement strand
GGGCCGCCTGCTCGGCCGTGGACGCGTCCACCCCGAGCTGGCCTGCCAGCTGCTGGAGCGGGATCTGCGACAGGATCTCGTCGACTGGGCTCATCGTTGGTGCCTCTCTGCGGCCACCCTCTCGGTGGCGAACGCCGGGATCGTAGTGGCCCCGTGGATCACGCGACGGGCCGGTCGGGTTCCGCGGCCGGCTCCTCGACGGGCGGCGGCGGGGCGGTACGCGCGTCGATCAGCTCACCGAGGTAGCGCGCCACCACCGCGAACGCGGCAGCGGCGGGCACGGCGAGGAAGGCGCCCGCGATCCCGTACAGGGTGCTGCCCGCCGTGACGGCCAGCAGGACCACCGCCGAGTGCAGGCCGAGGCTGCGCGACTGCAGGATCGGCTGCAGCACGTTGCCCTCGATCTGCTGCACCGCGACGACGATCAGGAGCACGATCAGCGCCGACGAGAACCCGTTGCTCACCAGCGCGACGAGCACGGCGAGCGCGCCCGCCACCACGGCGCCGACGATGGGGATGAAGCCGCCGAGGAAGGTCAGCACCGCGAGCGGCAGGGCCAGCGGCACCCCGACGACCAGCAGCCCGCCGCCGATCAGCACGGCGTCGACGAGGCTGACCAGCGCCTGCTGCCGGATGAACGTGCCCAGCGTGCCCCAGATCCGGCGCAGCACCTCGCAGATGTGGCCGCCCGCGCCGTCGCCCGCCACGAGCCGCACCCACGGCAGGAACCGGGGGCCGTCCTTCACGAAGAGGAACGCGAGCACGACCGTCAGGATCAGGGTCACCACGCCCGAGGCGATGCCGCTGATGCCGGCCAGCACGCTCGTCGAGATCGTCGAGATGCTCTCCTGGAGCCGCGCGGTGATCGCCGTGATCGCGTCGTCGAGCTGGCTCTGGGCCAGGTTGAGCGGTGGTCCGGCCAACCACTGCTGGATCGACGCGACGCCCGCCGACGCGCTCTGCGCGATCTGGCCCAGGCTGCCCGACACCGAGGTGCCGACGAGCGTGAGCAGGGCGGCCACGACGACGAGCGCGACGAGCAGGGACACCGCGGCGGCGAGCGCGGGCGGGAAGCGGTGGTGGCGCAGCCACGCCGTCGGCGGCCACAGCACGGTCGCGAGGATCACCGCCAGCACCACCGGCAGCACGATCGACCACAGCTGGGCGACCAGCAGCCAGACGAGCACGACACCGCCGCTCGCGAGGATCAGCCGCAGGCTCCACCGCGCCGTCCACGTCACGCCCGCGCCGATCGCGGTGCCCCGGCCTGGTGTCGTCACGGTCTCCCCCTCGCAGTCGGTCCGGCCCAGCATCCCGGGCCGCCCGACCAGGGGCGCGGCCGGGCTCTTGACCTCGACCGCACTTCACCTCCTACCGTCGCCGGGACCGGGCCGCACGAAACTGTCGGTGCTCCCCGCCACACTGCAACCCGACGCGAGGAGTTCTCATGAGCATGGAGATGGTGGCCTGGCACGCGATGTACCAGGCCGCGCACGGGCACGAGGAGAAGCGCACCTTCTCCCGGGCCACCCTGGCACGGATCGCGCGGTTCGCGCGCCCGCACCGCCGCCGGATCGCCGGGTTCCTGGTGGTCAGTGTCGTGGGCGCGGTGCTGGCGGTGGCCACGCCCGTGCTCGCGGGCCGCGTCGTCGATGCCATCGTGGCGGGCGGTCCGTTGGGCACGGTCGTGGGGCTGGCCGTGGTCATCGCCGGCATCGCGGTCGTCGAGAGCCTGGTGGGCGTCGTGCAGCGCTGGCTCTCGTCCAACCTGGGCGAGGGGTTGATCCTCGATCTCCGGGCCGCCGTGTTCGATCACGTGCAGCGCCAGCCGGTCGCCTTCTTCACCCGCACGCGCACCGGCGCGCTGGTCAGCAGGCTCAACAACGACGTCATCGGTGCGCAGCGCGCGTTCAGCGACACGCTGTCGGGGGTCGTCGGCAACGTCGTCACGCTGGTGCTCACGCTCGCGGTCATGCTGAGCCTGTCGTGGCAGGTCACGCTGCTCGCTCTCGCACTGCTGCCGATCTTCGTGCTGCCGGCCCGGCGGGTGGGGCGACGGCTCGCCGCGCTGCAGCGCGAGGCCGCCGATCACAACGCGGCCATGGGCAACCAGATGACCGAGCGGTTCTCCGCTCCCGGCGCCACGCTCGTGAAGCTGTTCGGGCGGCCGCGCGAGGAGACGGCGGAGTTCGTGGCCCGCGCGTCGCGGGTGCGCGACATCGGCGTGCGCACCGCGATGGTGCAGTGGGTGTTCGTCTCGGCGCTCACGCTCGTGTCGGCGCTGGCGCTGGCGCTCGTCTACGGTCTCGGCGGGTTCCTCGCCCTGCGCGGGAGCATGAACGCCGGCGATGTCGTGTCGCTGTCGTTGCTGCTCACCCGCCTCTACGCCCCGCTCACGGCGCTGGCCGGGGCCCGGCTGGAGGTGATGAGCGCGCTGGTGAGCTTCGAGCGCGTGTTCGAGGTGCTCGATCTCCCCCCGCTGATCGCCGAGCCCGCCGAGCCCACGCCGCTGCCCGAGGGGCCGTTGTCGGTGGAGCTCGACGCCGTGCGCTTCGCGTACCCGTCGGCCGAGAAGGTGTCGCTGGCCTCGCTGGAGGAGGTCGCCCAGCTCGATGCGCGCGGCGGCGAGGAGGTGCTGCACGGGGTGTCGCTGCGCGCCGAGCCGGGGCAGCTCATCGCGCTGGTCGGCTCGTCGGGGGCGGGCAAGTCCACCATCGCGCAGCTGCTCCCCCGCCTCTACGACGTCGACGCGGGCGCGGTACGCCTCGGCGGGGTGGACGTGCGGGAGCTGTCGTTCGACACGATCCGTGAGGCGCTCGGGCTGGTCACGCAGGACGGGCACCTGTTCCACGAGTCGCTGCGCTCCAACCTGCTGCTCGCCCGCCCCGGGGCCACCGACGAGGAGCTGTGGGACGCGCTGCGGCGGGCACGGCTGGCCGATCTGGTGGCCACGCTGCCCGACGGTCTGGAAACCGTCGTCGGCGAGCGCGGCTACCGGCTCTCCGGCGGGGAGCGCCAGCGGCTGACGATCGCCCGGCTGCTGCTCGCCCGGCCGCGGGTGGTGGTGCTCGACGAGGCCACCGCTCACCTCGACTCCACGTCAGAGGCCGCCGTGCAGGAGGCGTTGGGCGAGGCGCTGGCCGGGCGCACGGCCATCGTCATCGCCCACCGCCTGTCCACGATCCGCTCGGCCGATCGGATCCTCGTGCTGGAGGAGGGCCGGGTCGTCGAGCAGGGCACCCACACCGAGCTGATGCTGAAGGAGGGCCGCTACGCGGAGCTACACCACACCCAGTTCGACCAGCCGGTCCCGGCGTAGGCCGGAACGGCGGGCCAGCGCAGGCGCCGCCACCGCCCAGACCAGCAGCACCACCGTCGTGACCGTCACGGCGTCCACGCCGGGCACCAGCCCCGCCAGCAGCACCGACGAGGTACCGGCGTTGAAGGACGCGTGGAACACCGCGGCCAGCAGGACGCTGCCGCCCGTGCGGTTGTGGATCCAGCCCACCACGATCCGGAACGGCACGGCCAGCACCAGCAGGAGCCCCATGTTCACCGCGAGCTGCGCGGGTGGGTTGGCGATCTGCAGCGGCAGGTGGATGAGCGCGAACAGCGGGGCCGTGAGCAGCGCGGCGACGAGCGCGCCGTGGCGGTGCTGCAGGCGGGTCTGCACGAACCCCATCCAGCCGGTCTCCTCCCAGAGGTTGATCAGCGGGACGACGGCCAGGCCGGTCACGAACACCGGCGCGCCGGAGGGGTCGGCGATCGCGGCGGTCCCGCGCACCGCGACGGCCCCGGCCACGGCGATGGCCGGCAGCCCGAACGCGGCCACGGCGTACCAGAGGGGGTGCACCCGCCAGCGGAACGTGCGGCGCAGGAGGGCGCGCACACCATCGCGTCCGTCGGCCAGGGCCGTCACCAGCACGGCCGCGCCGAGCTGCGCGATCAGCGCGGTCGGCAGCACGAACAGCGTCAGGTTCTCGGAGTGCATCAGCGCCGGCGGCAGGAGGAACGCCCAGCCGAGGCCGAAGGTGAGCAGGAGGTAGGACAGCACGGGCCGGCGGGCGGCGAGAGCTCGGATTCTCATGGCGGCGAGCCTCGTCGCGGCGGCGCCGCCGCGCGTCGGCCCGCGCTCCGATCCCGCACGTCAACCCGTGGTCGGACCCATCAGGCCCGACGTGTACGCGGCCACCACCAGCTGGGCACGGTCACGCGCGGCGAGCTTCGCGAGCAGGTGGCTGACGTGGGTCTTGGTGGTGGCCGGGCTCACCACGAGGTGCTCGGTGATCTCCGCGTTCGACAGGCCCCGCGCGATCAGCCGCAGCACCTCGACCTCCCGCACGGTCAGGGCCGCGAGCTGATCGGGTGTGGCCGCGTCCGGACCGGGGCGCGCCACGAACTGCTCCACCAGCAGCCGGGTGGCCCGCGGGGACAGCAGCGACTCGCCCGCCGCCACCACCCGCACCGCGTCGAGCAGGTCGGCCGGTCGCGCGTCCTTGAGCAGGAAGCCGCTCGCGCCCGAGCGCAGGGCCTCGTAGACGTAGGAGTCGAGGTCGAACGTCGTCAGCACGAGTACCCGCACGCCCGCGTCCCGGGCGAGGATCTCGCGCGTCGCGGCGAGACCGTCCATGACGGGCATGCGGATGTCCATGAGCACCACGTCGGGCCGGGTCCGGACGACGACCTCGACCGCCTCCGCACCGTCGGCGGCCTCGCCCACCGCGGTCAGGTCGGGCGCGGAGTCCACGAGGACGGTGAACGCGCCGCGCACGAGTGCCTGGTCGTCGGCCACGACGACGCGGATCACGTCGGCCCGCCCGTGCCGGGATCGGACGGCAGCCGCGCCGCCACCCGCCAGCCGCCGCCGGCGACCGGCCCGGCGTCGAGGTCCCCGCCGAACACCTCCACGCGCTCGCGCATCCCGATCAGGCCGACACCGGCCCCGGGCAGCCGGTTCCTGCTCCCGCCGGCGTGGTCACCGGGCGGACCGCGCCGGGCGGCCGCCCGTTCCGGCCCGGTGCGGCCCGCGCTCCCCTTCACCGATCCTCGCAGGTCAACGGCCACGGACGACGCACCTGGACGCGCGGCGCCCGCCGTTCCGGGCCCGCCGTCGTCGACCACCAGCACCTCGACGGCCGCGGGCAGGCACGCGACGGTCACGCGCGCGGCGGCGCCCGGCCCGGCGTGGCGCACGGCGTTGGTCAGCGCCTCCTGCACGATCCGGTAGGCGGTCAGCCCCGCGGCGGACGCGACCCCGCCGGGATCGCCGGTCGTGGTGAGCTCGACGGCGACCCCGGCGTCACGCACCCGCTCGGCCAGCGCCGGGAGGTCCCCGATGCCGAGCGCCGGCACGAGGCTGCCGCTGGGCTCGTCGTCGGCGCGCAGCACACCCAGCAGCCTGCGCAGCTCCGTCAACGCCGAGCGGCTGGTGTCGGAGATGGCGGTGAGCGCGGCGGCGGCGCGTTCGGGCTGCGTGGCCAGCAGGTGCTCGGCCATCCCGGACTGCACGGCGACGACGCTCAGGCTGTGGGCCACCACGTCGTGCAGCTCGCGGGCGATCCGCAGCCGCTCCCGCGCGACGGCGCGCTCGGCGTCGTCGCGCCGGGCGCGCTCGAGCAACGCCGCGCGCTCCTCGATGAGCGCCGCCTGGTCGCGGCGGATCCGGACGCCCGCCCCGACCCACCACGCCCCGGCGAGCGAGAGCGCCGTCACCAGGAGGTCCACGGCGCCCGGGTGCTACCGGTCGGTGGCGAAGGCGACAGTGAGCAGCGCCGTCATCAGCACGATCACGCCCGCCGAGGCCCGCGGGTCGTGCCGGGTCCCTACCGTGTAGACGGCGATGACCAGCGGGATGCCGAGCACGGCCTGCGGGTAGCCGAGGAGGACGTAGGCGGCGGCCGCCACGTGCGTCGCCACGAGCACCGCCCGGGCGGCCCGGGACCGGAACACGAGCGGGGCACAGATCAGGGCGAGCAGGGCGGCACCGAGCGGGTCGGCGGGGCGGTAGTCGCTCGGCGGCTGGGCGAGCATCTGGGCCAGCGCGACGGCGAGCACGGCCAGCGCCAGCACGGCGTCGCCGGCCGGCGGGGCAGCCTCCCGGAGCCGGGACCACCATGCAGACACCGGCCGCACGGTAGCGGCGGCACCCCGCGGCGGCGTCCGCCCACGGGTTGAGATCGGCCGTAGGACGCGGTCCGCCCGATCGCAGCATGGTGGCTTCACTCCAACGGGGCTGGGGTGAAGCCACCATGCTGCAATCCGGGTGGGCGCTGCTCAGCTCGCGCCGCCGCCGAAGACGAAGCTCGGTGAGCGCCCCACGGTCGTGCCGGCCACCGCGTCCATCAGCGCTCCGTGCACCGCCCGTGCAGCAGGATGGGACGCCGCCTGCAGGCCGCGTGCTGAACGTTCAGTCGGATCCGCCCACGAACACCGTCTCGGAGCAGCCGAAGCCGTACGGTGCGGGCATCGCGTCGGTCGCCTTCCCCGACGCGGGCAGCACCACCCCCTTCGCCGGCTGCACCACCAGCTCCGTGCCGCGGCCGTCGCGCACGAGGTAGCTGCCGCCGCCGAGATCGCGCAGCTGCGTGGCCCCGGAGAAGCGGTCGGTCTCCACCGCGGGGTTGCCCGTGGCGACGGCGTGCTGCGCGCAGCCCGCCTGCTGCGCCCGGAAGAACTCCACCGCGCCGACCGAGGAGGCGGTCGGGGTGGCGGCCAGCGCCGGGGCGGCCGACCCGGTCGTGGTGGCCGGCGCGGACCCGGCCGTGGTGACGGTCAGGGCGGCGGGCGGCTGGGCCGGGACGCTCGCCGTGGACGTGCACGCCGTGACGAGGGCGGACCCGGCCAGGGTCAGGACCGCGACCGGGACGGTGAGGGATCGCATCCACGGAATCTAGTGCCCCGTCCGCGTCATCCGCGTGGGTTGGAGCTGTCTCTCGCCCGCGATCGGCTGCGCCGCCGCCACATCGCGGCGGCGACCGCCACCCCGGCCGCGACCGCGACCCGCCGCCCCACGGCGCGGCTCGGACGGTCGCGCTCGGGGACGGCCGCCGCGGCGCCCTCGGCGGGGAGCAGCGTGACCGTGCCCGCGTCGCCGTCGACGCGCACGAGCTGCCCGTCGCTGATGCGGCGGGTGGCCACGTTGGTGCCCAGGACGGCGGGGATGCCGTACTCGCGGGCCACGATCGAGCTGTGGCTCAGCGGCCCGCCGATGTCGGTGACCACGGCGGCCGCCTGCGCGAACAGCGTGGTCCACGCGGGCGTGGTGATGCTCGCGACCAGCACGTCCCCCGGGCGCATCCGCCCGAAGTCCTCGGGCCCCGCGAGCACCCGGGCGGTGGCGGTGACCTGGCCGGCGCTCGCTCCCGTGCCGCGCAGGACATCACCGGTCTGATCGGCCGAGCCGGCCGGGAAGAGGCCTTCGAACCGGTCCCACACGGTGCCCCGGGGCAGCATCTGCGGCGGGGTGGCGCGCCGCTGACCCCGCCATCGCGCCTTCCGGTCGGCCACCGCGTTCGCGACGGGGCCGCTCCCGCCGAGCACCTCCTCCCGCCGCAGCCAGAACACGTCCTGCGCCGCGTCGATCGTGCCGTCGGCCACGCGGCGGCGCCCGAGCTCGGCGAGCATGCCGCGCATCCGCGGCCAGGCCAGCCCGACATCGGCCAGCGCGTCCTCGCGGACCGGCGCGGCCTCCTGCGCCCAGCGCAGCAGCCCGTCGAACGCGGCCCGGCGGGCGGGGTCGAGCCGGGCGCGCACCGCCGCCGTGTGCCGCTCGCGGCCCTCGACGGAGCGGCGCTGCCGCTCGTGCGGATCCACGGCGTCACCGCCGAGGTGGAACAGGAGGCTGCCGACGACCGGGGTGGGATCATCGGCCGGGACGGCGTTGCGGAAGTCCAGGTTGTAGACGGTGTGCCCGAACGCGGCCAGGTGCTCGCGGAACCGGGCGCGCCACTCGTCCCAGCCCGGGCCGGTGCGCTCGAGCACCTCGGCCGGCGGCGTGGACAGCAGCTCCGCGCGGAGCGACGGGGTGCCGCGGGCCCACGTCGCGAGGTCGTGGAGCGACTTCTCGGCCCGGATCGGGGCGCTGTCGAAGCCCAGCAGGAACGTCGGCGCGGGCGGATCGCCCGCTCGCCGCACCAGCCGCTCGTAGAAGCCGGTGAAGAGCGCCTCGCTGGTGACGGCGATCGGGATGATCGTCTGGACGGAGGTGTAGTACGCGGTGCCCGCGTCCAACAGCTCGACGACGCCGGCCAGCAGCTCGGCATCGGGCAGGACCGTGAGATCCCGGCCCCGCCACCCCTCGACGACGGCGGCGTAGCGCGGGTGCGCGACATCGCGCCACCGCGCCACCGCTCCCTGCCCGCGCGCGCTGAACAACAGCCGCATCGCGGCCGGCGTGCTCAGCATCATCCGGCGAAGGCCGGCGAAGGAGTACCGGTAGTAGGCGTAGCCGTTGACGGTGGGCAGGCCGACGTCCCCCTCGCGGAGGACCGCGTCACCGGCGAACTCGCGCATCATCGCCTGCAGTGATCGCGCCACGGAGCCGTCGACGAGATCGGCGAACAGCGGCGAGAGCGGATCGGGCAGCTGCTCGACGATGCTGGCCCGGAAGTAGTAGGCCCCCGGCGGCACCGCCCAGTCGGTGGGCGGGGCCGACTCCGGCTCCGGCAACGCCGTGATCGGCCGGGCCTGCACGATCGCGAACACCCCGCCCGCCCGCGCCCACTCGACGTCCTGCGGGGCCCCGAAGTGCTGCTCGATGCGCGCGCCGAGAGCGGCCAGCTCGACGGCCGCGGCGTCGTCGAGCACGGCCCTGCCGCGCCGCTGTGCCGGGACCGGCCGCTCCTCGGTGCCCGCCCCCGCGTACACGGTCATGACGGCCTTGTCCGCGGTGGTGCGCAACCGCACCCGGCCCTGGGCGACGACGATGTCGTCGGTGGTGACGGAGCCGCTCACCACCGACTCCCCCAGCCCCCACGCCGCGGCGATGGCGATCTCGTCGCGGCGGCCGTTGGCCGGGTTCGCGGTGAACATCACCCCCGCCGAATCGGCCTCGACCATCCGCTGCACCACGACCGCGAGCGCGACCGACGCCGGATCGATGCCCTGGCGGGCGCGGTAGGCGAGCGCGCGCTCCGTCCACAGCGAGGCCCAGCACTCACGCACCGCGGCGAGTAGCGCATCCGGGCCGCGGACGTTGAGGAAGGTGTCCTGCTGGCCGGCGAAGCTGGCACCCTCCAGATCCTCCGCGGTGGCCGACGACCGGACCGCGACGGCCCCGCCCAGCACCTCCGCCATCGCCGTGACCTCGCGTGCCATGTCCTCGGGCACGGCGGCCGACGCGAACAGGTCGTGGATCCGCCCCGCCGCCCCCTCGGCCGCGAGGACCGGTATCTCGGGCCCGATCCCGGCGTCGGCGACGAACCGCCGGTAGGCCTCGGTGGTGAGGACGAAGCCCGGCGGCACCGGGAACCCCGCCCGCGCCAGCTCGCCCAGGTTGGCGCCCTTGCCGCCGGCGACGTCGACATCGCCGCGGCCGATCTCCTCGAACCGCCGGGTGAGAGCCATGCGGTCATTGTGCCGCCGACCACCGACAGAAAACTGTCGGTGGTCGATGCGACAGTCCTGTTATGCCCGCTGCCGCCCGCCGCCTGCTCGCGTACCTGCTGTCACCGCTGCGGGTGCGGCGTGTCGGCCAGCACCGCCATCGCCGCGTTGCGGCCGTTCACCCCGATCACGCTGCCGCCGGGATGGGTGGCCGCGCCGCAGAGGTACAGGCCGGGCACCTCGGTGCGCGGGGCGAAGCGCCGCTCCCACATCTGGTCGGGCAGGCAGTCGCCCTGGAAGATGTGGCCGCCGGTCAGTCCGATGCGCGCCTCCACATCGGGCGGGCCGAGCACCTCCCGCGCCACGACGCAGTCGGCCACGTCCGGGGCGAAGCGCGCCACCTCGGCCAGCGCCGCGTCGCCGATCTCCTCGCGGCGGGCGTCCCAGGTCCCGTCGGCCAGCTCGTAGGGCACGTACTGGGCGAACACGCTCATCACGTGCCCGCCGCCGGGCACCACCGAACGGTCGTAGTGCGAGGGGAAGTACACCTCGGCCCACGACGGCGCCGGGTGCCCGGCCTGCGCCCGCCCGAAGGCGGCCTGGGTGGCGTCGATCCCGGAGGTGATCGTCACCATGGCGCGGTGCGGCAGGTCGGAGCCCGGGGCCGCGCTGAACGCGGGGAGCCGCGACAGCGCGCAGTTGATCTTGACGACCGGGCTGGTCGAGCGCCACCCCTCGACGCGCGCGCGCCAGGACGCGGGCACCTCGTCGCACAGCGCGGTGGTGCGCTTCGGGTCGGCGTTGCTGATGACGGTGGCCGCGCGGATCACCTCGCCGCCGGCCAGCCGCACACCCTCGCCGGGCTCGATCGCGCCCACCTCCACCCCGCTCGCGAGCACGGCGCCGTGCTCGATCGCGGCGTCGGCCAGCGCGAACGACACCCGCCCGGTCCCGCCGCGCACGTAGCCCCAGCGGCCGTCGGCGAGCGTGCCCATCGCGTGCATCGCGTGCACGGCGGCGGTGCCGGGGTCGCGCGGGCCGGCCCAGGTGCCGATCACACCCTGGCCGTGCAGCAGCGCGCGCAGGCGCTCGTCGCGCACGTGCTCCTCCACGACGTCGGCGATCGAGCGGTGCAGCAGCACGTCGAGCGCCTCGGGATCGTCCTCGAGGATCTCGGCGAGCTCCGCGCGGTCGGGGCTGTCACCCACCCACGTGTCGCGCGGGCCGGTGCGCAGGGCCAGGCGCAGCCGCTCGAACAGGGCCTCGTAGGCGCGGAAGCCGTCCACGTCCGCGGGGGAGATCGCGGCGATCTCCGCGGCCGTGCGATCGGCGTCGGCCCACAGCGCCACGGAGGTGCCGTCCTCGAAGGGGCACCACAGGCTCGGGTCGAGCAGCACGACGTCGAAGCCGTGGCGCGCGAGGTCCAGCTCGGAGACGACGAGGGGGTGCAGCAGCCCGACCACGTACGCGCACGGGCTGATCCGGTAGCCGGGGAACGGCTCCTGCAGGGTCGCGGCCCCGCCGAGCTGCTCGCGTGCCTCCAGCACGAGCACCGAGCGGCCGGCGCGGGCGAGGTAGGCAGCGGCCGTGAGCCCGTTGTGGCCGCCGCCGACCACCACCACGTCCCACCGGCGGGCCGCCAGCTCCGCCACGGGCATCGGCAGCCCCACGCGCCCCATCACGTCCTGCACCGTCACGGGGCGGAGGCTACCGCGCCGACACCCGCGTTCCGCGGGCTCGACGCCGCTCCGGGGCCGCCCCGGCCGCGTTCCGCGGGCTCGACGCCGCTCCGGGGCCGCCCCGGGCACGTCCCGCGGGCGCGTTGCGCCCGGGGGGCGAGGATGGGGGTGTGGACGGGCGCTGGGTGGAGGTCGGTGACGGGGTCCTCGCGCGGCGGCACGCCGAGCTCGACCTCACCGTCGGGCTGGTGCTCGGCGCCGCGCGGGCGCTCGTCGTCGACACCCGCGGCGACGCGCGGCAGGGTGCCGAGCTGGCCGCCGCCGTGCGCGCGATCACCGCCCTGCCGCTGGTCGTCGCGATCACCCACGCCCACTTCGACCACTGTTTCGGCACCTCGGCGTTCCTGCCCGCCCCGGTGTACGCCCTGCCGCGGTGCCGGGAGGTGATCGGCGCCTCGGGTGCGGCGCAGCGCGCCGAGTGGACCGCGTTCTACCGCGACCGCCACGACGACGCGACGGCCGACGCGCTCGCCGCCACCGAGCCGTCGCCCCCGGACCGGGACGCCCCTGCGGCGCTCGACCTGGGCGGGCGTGCGGTCGAGCTGCTCGACCTCGGCCCCGGCCACACCGACCACGACCTCGTGGTGCACGTGCCCGACGCCGGCGTCGTGTTCGCGGGCGACCTGGTGGAGCAGGGCGCACCTCCGGACTTCGGCGACGCCGTGGTGGGGCGCTGGCCCGAGACCGTGACCGCGATCCTCGGTCTGGGCGCGCGCGTCGTCGTCCCCGGGCACGGCGAACCGGTCGGGCCCTCCTTCGTCGCGGAGCAGCGCGACCGCCTCGCCGAGGTCGCGGAGCTGCACGCGGCGGTCGCGCGCGGCGCGCTCGGCCCCGAGGACGCGACGGTCCGCACGCCCTACCCGGGCGTCCGGTGGCCGTCGTAGCCACACCCCTCCGACTCAGGCGTCCGGAACCGCGGCGCTCCGTCGGCCCCGCGCAGAGCCGCCGTGGACGTGGTGCACCGAGCCGGAGGTGGCGGGTGAGCTCGCCGGCACCGGACGGATCCACCGCCGTCGGCGGTACACGCCCGTAACATCGGCGACCTAGCGTCTGGCCCATGAGCGACCTCCCCCTGCTCGGCGCGGAGGAGGAGTTCCACGTCGTCGACCTCGCGACGCGTCGCTCCGCCCCCGAGGTCGATGCGCTCCTCTCCCAGCTCGACGGCGCCGAGTTCGCGCCTGAACTGCAGCGATCCCTGGTCGAGACCAACACCCCGGTCTGCGCCACCCTCGACGAGCTGCGCCACCACCTGCAACGCCTGCGCGCCACCCTGGACGGCGTGGCGGCCCCGCTCGGCCTCGGCGTCGTGGCCGCGGGCACGGTGCCGCTCGCCGATCTGGAGGGTGACGACATCTCGGCGGGCGCGCGCTACGAGCGCATGCAGCACGAGTACCAGCTGCTGGTGCGCGAGCAGCACATCTGCGGCGCGCAGGTGCACGTGGACGTGCCCGACCGGGACGTCGCGGTGCAGGTCGTCCGCCGGGTGGCGCCCTACCTGCCGACCCTGCTGGCGATCTCGGCCAGCTCGCCCTACTGGCGCGGGCGCGACACCGGCTACGCCAGCTACCGCAGCATGGTGTGGTCGCGCTGGCCCACCGCGGGCCCACCGGGGCACGTCGAGACCGCGGCCGACTACGACCAGATGGTGTCCGAGCTCATCGCGTCCGGCACGATCAGCGACCCCGGGATGGTCTACTTCGACATCCGGCCCAGCGCCCACCTGCCGACCGTCGAGCTGCGGGTGTGCGACGCGTGCCCGCAGGTGGACGACGTGGTCCTGATCGCGGGCCTGTTCCGCGCGCTGGTCGGGAAGGCCCGCGAGGACCTCGACGCCGGGCTGCCGCTGCCCCCCAACCGCCACGAGCTGCTGCGCGCGGCGAGCTGGCGGGCGGCGCGGTCGGGCCTGGAGGGCGACCTGGTCGACCTGAGCCCGGACCCTCGCCGACCACCGATGCTGGTGGCGCCGCAGCTGCTGATCGATCAGCTCGTGCACCACCTCCGGCCCCAGCTCGAGGAGCTCGGCGACTGGGACCAGGTGGCGGAGCTGACCCGCGCCACGCTCGGCCGGGGCAGCGCCGCGGCCGGCCAGCGCCGGGCGTTCGGGCGGCGCGGCGAGATCACCGACGTCGTCGACTCGCTGCTCGCCCACACCCAGGGCCGGATCCCGGTGTACGAGCCGCGGCTCGACCAGCCCGTCACGTCCCAGCTGCTCGGCGCGTACCACCCGACGTCCTTCGACGAGGCGGTCAGCGGGTCCGGCACGGTGCTCCCGCACTACGGGTTCATGTTCCGCGCGCTCGACCGGATGGGCCGGCGCGGCCTCGTGGCCGCCGAGCAGGCCCTGCAGACCGAGCAACGCGCACGCGGCGTCACGTTCCGGGTCGGCGACGGCGAGCCCGACCGGCTGTTCCCCCTCGACCTGGTCCCGCGCATCGTCACGGCCGAGGACTGGGAGGGGCTGTCCGCCGGGCTCACGCAGCGGGTGCGCGCGCTGGAGGCGTTCGTCCGGGACGTCTACGGCGAGCGGCGGATCGTCGCCGACGGCGTCGTGCCCGCGCAGGTGGTGGACGACGCGCCGGGCTGGAGCCGGCTGGGCAAGCTCGTGCCCGAGGACGCCGTGCGGATCGCGGTGGCCGGGATCGACCTGGTCCGCGACCGCGCCGACCACTGGCTGGTGCTGGAGGACAACCTCCGCGTGCCGTCCGGGATCGGCTACTCGATCACGAGCAGGCGGCTCATCCGCAGCGTGATGCCCGATCTCGAGGCACCCGCGGGCGTGGTCGGCCTGGAAACCGTGCCCGTCCAGCTCAAGGCGGCGCTGCTCTCGGCGACCGAGCCCGACGAGCCCGGGCACGACCAGGTCGCGCTGCTGACCGCGGGCCCCCTGGACTCGGCCTACTACGAGCACCGGCTGCTCGCCGACCGGATGGGTGTCCCGCTGGTCACCCCGCGCGACCTGCAGGTGACCGACGACGGCGTCCACCTCGTCGAGCTGGGCGGGAAGCGGCGCCTCGCGGCGCTCTACCGCAGGCTCGACGAGCGCACCCTGCTCACCGCCACCGGCGCCGACCAGCGCCCGATCGGCCGGGCGATCGCGGGCGCCGCGGCGCGGGGCAAGGTCGCGCTGCTCAACGCGCTGGGCAACGGCGTGGCCGACGACAAGCTCGTCTACGCCTACGTGCCGCGGATGATCGCGTACTACCTGGGCGAGGAGGTCCTGCTCGACAACGTCCCGACCTACCCGTGCGTGGATCCCGAGCGGCGCGCCGAAGTGCTCGACCGGCTCGACGAGCTGGTCCTCAAGCCCGTCGACGGCTACGGCGGCCAGGGCATCGTGATCGGCCCGCACGCCGGGCCGGGCGAGCTGGCCGAGGTCGCCGAGGCGATCCGGGCCAACCCGGCGGGCTGGGTGGCGCAGGACCTGGTGCAGCTCTCGACGCACCCGACGTTCACCGGGTACGAGCTGGAGCCCCGCGCGGTCGACCTGCGCGCGTTCGTCCTGCAGTCCCGGATCGGCAGCACGCCCCACGTGGAGGTGCTCCCCGCCGCCCTGAGTCGCGTGGCCCCGGCCGGCAGCATGATCGTCAACTCGTCGCGGGGCGGCGGGGCGAAGGACACCTGGGTGCTGCGCTGACGCCGGTTCCCCGCAACGAGTGGCACTTTCGTTGCATAGGTTCCGACGAGAGTGCCACTCGTCGGGAGGGGTCAGGAGCGGGCCAGCGCCGCGATCAAGGGGGCTGGGTCGGGCATCTCGGCGGGGGCGGTGAAGGCCACTGCATCCGCGCCGGCCTCGCCCAGCTCCGCGGCGCGCTCCGGGACCTGGGCGGGGTCGTCGACGTCGGTGAACACCACCAGGCGCCCGCGCGACGCGGCCCGCACCGCCCGCACGGTCTCGGCGGTGGCCGAGCTGTCGAGGATCACGCCGTCGGCCAGCTCGTCGGCCAGCGCCACCGTCTTCGGCCCGCGCGCCCCGACCAGCAGCGGCGGGACGACCGCCGGCGGCCAGCCCAGCGTGACGTCGCGGAGCGTCACGTAGCGGCCCTCGACGTCCACGGTCTCGCCGTGCAGCAGTGCCCGCACGGCCGCCGTGTGCTCGCGCAGCAGCGTCATCGGCGACGCCTCGAGCGCCCCCACCTGCTCCATCCACTCCAGCACGCCGTGGCCGAGGCCGGGCAGGAGCCGTCCGGGGAAGGCCCGGGCCAGCGTGGCGATCTCCATGGCCGTGAGCGCCGCGTTGCGCAGCGGGACCGGCAGCAGCCCGATGCCCACGTGCAGCCGCTCGGTCCAGGCCAGCGCCATCGCGGCCGTGGTCAGCCCGCCCTCGGAGAAGCAGTCCTCCCACAACCACAGCTCGGCCACGCCGGCACGCTCGGCCGCGACGGCCGCCTCCCGCAGCAGCTCGGGCGGCGACTGCGGCCGGAACACCACACCCAGGATCGGCTCGGTCATGACCCCAGCCTTCCCTATCCGGCAACGAGCCCGCGCGATGCGCTCAGAAGGCCCCGCGGACAGCGACGAGCCCGCGCGATGCTCTGCGGGGCGTGGGGGGTCACGAGGGGGGTCACATGGTCGAAACGTCCCGCGGGTTGCGCTCGCGGGCGCTCGCATCGTCCACTGCATCCGTAGCCCACCTCTGGAGGACGTGCCCTATGTGCGGTATCGCCGGTGAGATCCGTTTCGACGGAGCCCCTGCCGACGCGTCGGCCGTCGCCCGGATCACCGCCGCGATGCACCGCAGGGGTCCCGACGGGTCGGGGATCCACGCGAGCGGGCCGGTCGCGCTGGGCCACCGCCGCCTGAAGATCATCGACCTGTCGGAGCGCGGCGCGCAGCCGATGGTCGACCCCGAGCTGGGCCTGTCCGCGGTGTTCAACGGCTGCATCTACAACTACCGCGAGCTGCGCGCCGAGCTCGAAGGCCACGGCTACCGCTTCTTCTCCGACTCCGACACCGAGGTGATCCTCAAGGCGTTCCACCGCTGGGGCGCCGCCTGCGTCGACCACTTCCTGGGCATGTTCGCGTTCGCCGTCGCCGAGCGCGACACCGGCGTCGTGACGCTGGCCCGCGACCGGCTGGGGATCAAGCCGCTCTACCTCGCCGAGGGCCCGGGCCGGCTGCGGTTCGCCTCGTCGCTGCCCGCGCTGCTGGCCGGCGGTGAGGTCGACACGTCGATCGACCCGGTCGCGCTGCACCACTACATGACGTTCCACTCGGTCGTCCCGGCGCCGCGCACGATCCTCGCCGGGGTGCGCAAGCTGCCGCCGGCGACCGTCCGCACGATCCGGCCCGACGGCGCCGCCGGCGAGCACGTGTACTGGCGGCCGTCGCACACCCGCAGGCCCGAGTACGCCGGCATGACCGCCCGCGACTGGCGCGACGCCACGCTGGAGGCGCTGCGGCTCGCGGTGCGCCGCCGGATGGTCGCCGACGTGCCGGTGGGCGTGCTGCTGTCGGGCGGGCTCGACTCGTCGCTGGTCGTCGCCCTGCTCGCCGAGGAGGGCCAGACCGGCCTCAAGACGTTCAGCGTCGGGTTCCACGCCGCGGCGGGCGAGTCGGGCGACGAGTTCCAGTACTCCGACCTCGTCGCCGAGCACTTCGCGACCGACCACCAGCAGATCCTCGTCGACCCCGCCCGGATGCTGCCCGCCGTCGACCACACGATCGCCGCCATGGCCGAGCCGATGGTCAGCCACGACTGCGTGGCGTTCCACCTGCTGTCCGAGGAGGTCGCGAAGTCGGTGACCGTCGTGCAGTCCGGGCAGGGCGCCGACGAGGTGCTGGCCGGCTACAGCTGGTACCCGCCGCTCGCACGGGTGCCGCGCGGCCGGGGCGTCGAGGAGTACGCGCGGGTGTTCACCGACCGGCCGCACCGCGACCTCGCGAGCATCCTGGAGCCGGAGTGGCTGCTCGACCACGACCCCAGCCGCGCGTTCATCGCCGAGCACTTCGCGATGCCGGGCGCCGACGAGACGCTGGACGCGGCGTTGCGCATCGACTCCACCGTGATGCTGGTGGACGATCCGGTCAAGCGGGTCGACAACATGACGATGGCCTGGGGTCTGGAGGCGCGCGTGCCGTTCCTGGACCACGAGTTCGTGGAGCTGGCCGCCGCCTGCCCGCCCGAGCTCAAGCTCGCGCACGGCGGCAAGGGCGTGCTCAAGGAGGCCGGGCGCGGCGTGGTGCCCGACGGGATCATCGACCGGCCGAAGGGCTACTTCCCGGTGCCCGCCATCCGGCATCTCGAAGGGCCGTTCCTCGACCGCGTGCGCGACGCCGTGACCGACCCGATCGCGAAGGCCCGGGGCCTGGTACGCCGCGACTGGCTGGATGCGATGCTGGCCGATCCCAACACGAAGCGCACCAACCTCGGGTCGAACGCGTTGTGGCAGGTGGCACTGCTGGAGATGTGGCTGCAGGAGAGGGGGGTCTAGTTGGACTTCACCGAACGGAGGCTCGCGAAGCTGGGCCACGGTGCCCATTCGTCCTCCGCTGACGCTCCGGCCGGTGAGCTGTTCGCCCCGGCCTACACCCAGCCCGTCCCCTCCCCCGACGGCACGATGCTGGCCTGGATCTCCGACCGGGACGGGCGGCCGCGGGCCTGGCTCGCCCCGCTCCCGCCCGATGGCTCGCCCGTCGAGGAGCCGGACACGCCGATCGTCGACGACGCCGACGTGCAGGCCCTGAGCTGGTCGCCCGACGGGCTGTGGCTGGCGCTGCAGCTCGCGCCCGGCGGCGGCGAGCGGACGGTCGTGCGGCTGGTCGACCCGGAGGCGTCCGACGTGCGGGACCTCGCGCCGGGCGCCGCGGCCGCCACGCTGGGCGCGTGGTCGCCGGGCGGGCACCTGCTGGGCATCACCGTGTTCCCCGAGGGCGCGGGCGACGGGCAGGCGTGCCTGCTCGACCTGCGCGACGGCACGTCCACGGTGCTCGCCGCCGGGCCCGCCGCCCGCGTCTGCGCCGTGAGCGGCGACGGGAGGCGCGCGGTGGTGCGGCTGGGCCGCCGCGGCGCCCGCGGGCTGGAGCTGGTGGACCTGCGCACCGGACGGCGCACCGAGCTCATCCCCGGTGCCGAGTCGACCGTGGCCGACGCCCGCTTCGGCGTCACCGGCCGCCAGCTCTACGTCCACACCGACGCCGGGCGCGACCGGCCCGCGCTGCTCGCGGTGACGCTGCGGGGCACGTCCGGCGTGTCCACGGTGTTCACGATCGCCGAGCGGGCCGACGACGACCTCGACCTCGTCGCACTCGACCCGGCAGGCGCCCGCGCCGCGCTCGTCTGGAACGTCGACGGGCGCAGCGAGACCGAGCTGCTCGACCTGCGCTCCGGGCTGCTCCAGCCGGTCACGCAGCCTCCCGGTGACGTCGTGACGGGCCTCGCGTTCACCCGTGACGGGCGGGCGCTGCTCGCCGCGGGCGAGGGGCCCACCGTCACGCCGCGGATCTCCCGGATCGAGCTGGACGGCGGCACCGACCTCACGCCGCTGCTGCCGGCCGAGCCCGGCGACGGCGCGGAGCTGGTGGAG
>CAXTTN010000107.1:0-18924 GCA_964247105.1 uncultured Pseudonocardia sp. | reverse complement strand
CGCGGTGTCGGGCTTGGCCCGGAAGTTCTGGACGATCACCTCCTGGATGTGCCCCGCCGCCCGGGCCACCGACCGGATCGCGAAGATCGACTCGGCGCGCTCCGTGCGGTTCTCCCCGATCCCGATCAGGATCCCGGTCGTGAACGGGACGCCGACGCGCCCCGCGTCGGTGAGCGTGCGCAACCGGACCGCGGGCTCCTTGTCCGGGCTGCCGTAGTGCGGCCCGCCGGGCTCGCTCCACAGCCGGGTCGCGGTGGTCTCCAGCATCATCCCCATCGACGGCGCGACGGGCTTGAGCCGCGTCAGCTCCTCCCACGACAGCACGCCGGGGTTGAGGTGCGGCAGCAGGCCGGTCTCCTCCAGCACCGCGATCGCGCAGGCGCGGACGTAGTCCAGGGTCGAGTCGTAGCCGCGGGCGTCGAGCCACTCGCGGGCCGAGGGCCAGCGCGCCTCCGGCCGGTCCCCAAGGGTGAACAGCGCCTCCTTGCAGCCGGCGGCGGCGCCGGCGCGGGCGATCTCCAGCACCTCGTCGCGCTCCAGGAAGGCGGCGGGCAGCCGGTGCGGCACGGTGGCGAACGTGCAGTAGTGGCAGCGGTCCTGGCAGAGCCGCGTCAGGGGGATGAAGACCTTGCGCGAGTAGGTGACCACACCCGGACGGCCCTCGCCGACCAGCCCGGCGTCACGGACGCGGCCGGCCGCGTCGAGGAGCTCGTCGAGCTGCTCGCCGCGGGCGGCCAGCAGGACGGCGGCCTCGGTGACGTCGAGCACCACGCCGTCGCGCGCCCGGCGCAGGGCGCGCTTGATCGCGGACGAGGAGGGGAGCACATCGGTCATACGATCCACAGTAGGTCGCCTTCATCAGGAGTTCGACAACGCGACGGAGATCACGGACGGCCCCTGCCTCCCCGCGCGCAACGGTGCGTGGTGTGCTCAACTGCGACACCGTCAGGACCATTCCTGGCCCGCCACCTCGATACGGCGTGGACGGGGACCGCGTTCCGCGGAACGCCGGTGGTCGACGTCTTGGGACACGCAGCCGCGCGGGGCGCGGTTCGGGGCCCCCGAACACCGATCATGGCCGGGAGCGCCGCCGTTCAGGCCGGGCGACGTCGGCCGGCTCGCCGCCGGTGACCTTCACGAGATCGGCGTAGGTCAGTGGAACGACCGCGTGCGCAAACTGCTCGATCTGACACCCTTTCGAGGCCGACACAGGACGGCGATCACGCCACGTCCGTCCGCGGCTCGACCCGCACCGTGAGGCTTGCGTACAGCGCCACTGCGATGCAACCCAGGTCGGCGCCGCGCCACCCGCCTCGAACCGAGCCGCTGCCAACTGTGTCATCGTCGCGGCCCAGGTCGGACCGGCTGCATCCTCGTGCCAGTGCGGAGCTCGCACGCCGCATCCTCGTGGACACAGCCAGCAACATGATCGGCCCCCCGCGGCCATGGACAGCCACATCGTCCAGCGGTCCGAGGCTCGCGCCCACACCGAGCCTGTTCTATAATCGCACAAGTGACGATAGTTGACAGCGAGACGATCGGCCGCCGGATCGCGGAGGCGCGTGCGCGCGCTCGTCTCACACAAGCCGAGCTCGCCGGCGCTACCGGACTGGACCGCACCGCGCTCGCCAAAATTGAGACTGGCGCTCGCCGGATCACCGCCCTGGAGCTTGCAGGGATCGCCGAGCATACCGGCGAGTCCTTCGAATCGTTCGTCACTGAACCTCCGACCGCCGTGGTTTCATACCGGCTCGGCAGTGCCTCGTCGACGTTGTCCTCTATCGATCGCCTTCTCGAAAATACGGCGCGCAACGTCGAACTTGTGCAGTCACTGGGCCACCTACAGGTCGCCAACCCAGCCACTTTCGAGCAAGCCCAAGATCTCGCCGAAGCGACGGCCTTGGCGACCCAGGCCCGCAGCTTGCTGAAGCTTGATCCAACCGGTCCGATTTCAGACCTCGTAGGCCCGATAAGCACGATCGGCCTGTTTGCATTTTCCGCGGATCTTGGTCCTGACTCACCTGACGCAGCCACCACACTCCTCACCGACGGCGGCGTCAGCGTCATCAACTCCGACCGGGCCGTGGGGCGTCGGCGGCTGGCATTGGCGCACGAACTCGGCCACTATCTGGTCGCAGACGCTTACACAGTCGACTGGCGAGTAGGAGCCTGGGCCAACGTCCAGCAAGGCGAGAAGGTCATCGATGCTTTTGCCCGGGCACTCTTGCTCCCCGAAAATTCCTTGAAGCTGCGATGGACCGAGCTGACCACGCATGATTCAGTACGACAAGCAGCGGTCCGGATAGCCAGCGAATACCGCGTCGACATGTCCACGTTGGCAGCTCGGCTATCCGAAACGAATATCGCCGATGAGGACTCTGTACATATCGTCCGCGCTACGAGTACGAAGCGTGTAGACATCATCGAATACGACTTGGCCGTCGCCCATGATCTCGAAGGTACGACACTCCCGCGATCCTACGAGAAGGCAATACTGGCACTCTTCCGCTCTGAACGCATTAGCGCAGCTCGGGCAGTTGACCTACTTCTGGACACCATCGATGAGGCGAGCCTCCCGACGCTTCCTCCGGTCAACGAAGGCGAGATCTGGAAGTTCACATCTTGAGTGATGCCCTTGTTTTCGACACCGGCCCACTCAGCCACTTCGCGGAGGCTGGCTGGCTCAAGATCCTCGAAGCCCTGGCCGCAGACCGCATGGTCGTGATTCCCGACGTCGTCCGAGACGAGATCTCTCGGGCCACACACATTCACCCATTCTTGACTCAGGTGTTGGACGCCGAGTGGATCGCGGTCGATCGAAGTGATGATGTCACCCTGCTCGTCGCGCACGCCCGCTACACGTCGCGGCTGGCGAGCGGCAGCAAGAACCTCGGTGAATGCGGCGTACTCGCACTCGCGGAGGCGCGGGGGCATGTTGCGGTGGTCGATGACCGCGTGGCACGCGAGGTCGGGGAAGAGTACGGCGTGCAGATCACCGGCACACTTGCCCTCCTCTTGGACGGAGTCCGCAAGGGGATGCTCACAATTCCGTTGGTCTCCAAGATCGCCGACGATCTACTCGCGACCGAGTATCGGCTCCCACTGCAACCTGGTCAATTCGAATCCTGGGCTCGGGAGCAGGGCTGGAGTTGAGCGACCGACTCCCTCTCGGGCGCGGCGCCAACAATGCACTGTTTCGACGCGAACCTCAGTCTCAAGCCTGCTTATGCCACGTCCGCGGGCTCGCCGCCGGTGACCTTCACGAGATCGGCGTAGGTCAGTGGAACGACCGCGTGCGCGATGCCACCCGCCGCCCACACCTCGTCGAACGCCTCCAGCGCCCGGTCCACGAGCGTGCGGATCGGGGCCGGGTGCCCGACCGGCGCGACGCCGCCGATCACCTGCCCCGTCGCCTCGCGCACGAACTCCGGCGACGCGCGGCGCACCTTCTCGGCCCCGACCAGTGCCGCGACCTTCCCCGTGTCCACGCGGTGCGCCCCGGACGTGAGGACGAGCAGGGGCGCGCCGTCGGCGTCGAACACCAGCGAGTTGGCGATCTGCCCGACCTCGACGCCCAGCGCGGCGGCCGCAGCCGCGGCCGTGGTGACGGCTTCGGGCAGCACGGTCAGGCGGGCGGTGCGGGCCGGGTCGGCCCCGCCGGCGGCGAGCGCCGCCAGCACCAGCTCGACGTTGCGGTGCCGGGCCATCAACCGGGGTCCGGCGCGAGGCGGGTGCCGGTGAGCTGGGCGCCGTCGGCGGCGCGCAACAGGCAGGTGACCTCGCGGCCGGTGTAGCTGGATCCCGAATCGGACCTGGTCTCGAACGAGGACTGGGTCGGCACCAGGGCCACCACCTGCAGCTTCGCCTTGTCCGCGCCCTCGACGAGCGCCGAGTCGAAGATCAGCGTGCAGCCCGCACGGGAGTAGCCGGTGAGGTCGACCAGGCCCGGATAGGGCAGCGTGCGCTGGGCGTCGAAGGGGCTGAGGATCTGGAAGATCTCCAGGTCGTGGGGGTTGTCGCAGCTCGTGTAGGCGCCGGAGGCGAAGGACCGCCCGGGGGCGAGCTGCCCGAGGACGCAGTAGGTCGAGTTGATGTCGAACACCGGGATGTCGCCACCGGTGCCGTAGGTCATCACCGCCACCGCGGGCGTGGCGGGGCGCGTCAGCAGGAAGGTCGCGAGGGCGCCGGCGACCAGCCCCAGGACCAGTGCCACGGCCGGCCACACCCAGCGGCGGCGCGGCGCGGCGACGACCGCGATCGGGGCGGTCTCGGGCTCGCCCGTCCGCAACCGCATCGGGGCGGTCGGCTGGGCGGCGAGCAGCGCCGCGGCCTGCACGCCCGACAGGCGCGCCTCGGGCGAGCGCTGCAACAGCCCCGTGATGACCGTGGCGATCGGGCCGCGGGCCCGCACGGGCGCCACCTCGGCGTGCAGGACGGCGGCGACCGTGGCCGCCGTGGTCTCCCGGGCGAACGGGCCGGTGCCCTCCACCGCGAAGTACAGGGTGGCGCCCAGCGCCCACAGGTCCGACGCCGCCGACGCCGCGCCGCTGTCGAGCCGCTCCGGCGCCAGGTAGCCGGGCGATCCGATCACCGAGCCGGTGGTGGTCAGCCGCGGGTCGTCGGCGGCCTGGGCGATGCCGAAGTCGGTGAGCTTCACCCGGCCGCCGGGGCTGATCATCACGTTGCTGGGCTTGACGTCGCGGTGCACCACGCCCGCCGCGTGCGCCGTGTTCAGCGCGGCGAGCAGCTGCTGGGCCACGGACGTGGCCGTGCGGTCGTCGAGCGGCCCGTCGGTGGCCACGACGTCGGTGAGCGTGCGGGCGTCGATCAGCTCCATGACGATGTGGTCGACGCCCTCGTCGCTGATCACGTCGTGCACGGTGACGATGCCCGGGTCGTTGAGCCGCCCGGCGTTGCGGGCCTCGCGCAGCAGCCGCTCGCGGAACTGGAGCCGCTCGGCGGGGGTGAGCCCCTGCGGCAGGTGCAGTTCCTTCACGGCGACCTGCCGGCCCATGGTGCGGTCCTCGGCCCGCCACACGATGCCCATCCCGCCCCGGCCCAGCTCGCCGAGCACCACGTAGCGGCCCCCGATCACCCGGGTGGGGCTGACCGGGTTCATCGGACGTGGACCGTTCTGGCGGAGGTCACGCAGGCAGCGTCCCTCAGGTGCAGGTGGAGCCCGCGATCGGGGTCACGTACTGGTCGTAGACCCAGGCGCCGTCCTTCAGCTGGCGGAAGCCCGCCGTGAGGATGTTCGTGCCCTCGATGGTGGCGCCCTGGGCCAGCGTCTGCACCGACGGCGACTGCTGGCTCGGGCCGCTGCGGACGTTGAGCTCAGCCACCGTCACCCGAAGTGCGCAGCCGACTGACCCGTTCGCCGGAGTGACGGCCGCGAGACCGCCCCGGTCGACGATGGCCACCAGGGCCAGCAGCAGGCCGAGGATGAGCACCAGCGGCCAGCCCTTGAGCCGCAGCTTCGAGGGCCAGATCTTGACCTTTGCCATGGTGCTGGTCTCCCGGGGGGCAGGCGGTCAATCCAGGATAGCGTGTCGGACGGAGAGCACACCCGAGTCGACAGGCAGGGCCGAAGCAACGATGAAGGTCATCTACACCTACACCGACGAGGCACCGGCGCTCGCGACGCACTCGTTCCTCCCCGTCGTCGAGGCGTTCGCGGGCAAGGCGGGCGTCGACGTCGAGACGCGCGACATCTCGCTGGCCGCGCGCGTCCTCGCGCAGTTCGACCTGGTGCCCGACGCGCTCGCCGAGCTGGGCGCGCTGGCCACCACCCCCGAGGCCAACATCATCAAGCTGCCCAACGTCAGCGCGTCGATCCCGCAGCTCAAGGCCGCGATCACCGAGCTGCAGGCCGCGGGCTTCGCCATCCCGGACTACCCGGAGGACCCCGCCACCGACCCGGAGGCCCGCGCGAAGTACGACGCGGTCAAGGGCAGCGCGGTCAACCCGGTGCTGCGCGAGGGCAACTCCGATCGCCGCGCGCCCGCGTCGGTGAAGGGTTTCGCGCGCAAGCACCCGCACTCGATGGGCGCGTGGTCGCCCGGTTCGGCGTCGCACGTCGTGACCATGACCGACGGCGACTTCCGCCACTCCGAGACGTCGGTCACCCTCGCGGGCGACGACGTGCTGCGCATCGAGCACGTGGCCGCCGACGACACCGTCACCGTGCTCAGGGAGAAGCTGCCGGTGCTGGCCGGTGAGATCGTCGACGGCTCGGTGATGCGCAGGGCCGCGCTGGAGGCGTTCCTCGCCGAGCAGGTCGCCGACGCCAAGGCCAGCGGCGTGCTGTTCTCCGTGCACCTCAAGGCCACGATGATGAAGGTCTCCGACCCGATCATCTTCGGCCACGCCGTGCGGCAGTTCTTCCCGGCCGTGTTCGCCGAGTACGGCGCCGATCTCGCCGCCGTCGGCGCCAACCCCAACGACGGCCTCGCGAGCGTCCTCGCCGCCCTCACGAAGCTGCCCGCCGACAAGCGCGAGGCCATCGAGAAGGCCATCACCGCCGGGTACGAGAGCGGCCCGGCGCTGGCGATGGTCGACTCGGCCAAGGGCATCACGAACCTGCACGTGCCCAGCGACGTGATCATCGACGCGTCGATGCCGGCCGCGATCCGCTCGTCGGGCCAGATGTGGAACGCCGACGACGCCCAGCAGGACACCAAGTTCGTCATCCCGGACTCGTCCTACGCCGCGCTCTACGCCGAGACCGTCGACTTCTGCCGGGAGCACGGCGCGTTCGACCCGACGACGATGGGCACCACGCCCAACGTCGGGCTGATGGCGCAGAAGGCCGAGGAGTACGGCAGCCACGACAAGACCTTCGAGATCGCGGCGGCCGGTGCGGTGCGGGTCGTCGCGTCCGACGGCACGGTCCTGCTGACCCACGACGTCGAGCCCGGCGACATCTGGCGCGCCTGCCAGACCAAGGACGCCCCCGTCCGCAACTGGGTGGAGCTGGCCGTCTCGCGCGCCCGCGCCACCGGCAGCCCCGCGGTGTTCTGGCTGGACGAGACGCGCGGCCACGACGCGCAGGTACTGAAGAAGGTCCGCGCGCAGCTGGCCGAGCTGGACACCGACGGGCTGACGATCGAGATCATGGACGTGGCCGCGGCCACCCGCTACACCCTGGCCAGGGCGAAGGCCGGCGAGGACACGATCTCCGTCACCGGCAACGTGCTGCGCGACTACCTCACCGACCTCTTCCCGATCATGGAGCTGGGCACCAGCGCGAAGATGCTCTCGATCGTGCCGCTGATGAACGGCGGCGGGCTGTTCGAGACCGGGGCCGGCGGATCGGCGCCCAAGCACGTGCAGCAGCTCGTGCGGGAGAACCACCTGCGCTGGGACTCCCTGGGCGAGTTCCTCGCGCTGGCCGTCTCCCTGGAGTTCCTGGCCGAGAAGACCGCCAACCCGCGCGCGGCCGTGCTCGGGAAGGCCCTGGACGACGCCACCGGCAAGCTCCTGGAGACCGGGAAGTCGCCGTCGCGCAAGGTCGGGGAGATCGACAACCGCGGCAGCCACTTCTACCTGGCGCTCTACTGGGCCCAGGCGCTCGCGGCGCAGACCGGGGACGCCGAGCTGGCGGGGCTGTTCGCGGGCCTCGCGCAGCGTCTGGCCGACGACGAGGAGACGATCGTGGCCGAGCTCGCCGGCGTGCAGGGCCACCCGGTGGAGCTGGGCGGCTACTACTACGTCGACAAGGCACGGACGGACGCGATCATGCGCCCGAGCGCCACCTTCACGGCAGCGCTCACAGAGTTCTGACCCGCCCCGACCCCGGCGGCGATCACGGGCGGAGGGTGGTCGGCGGAGATCCACCCGCCGCCATCTGCCCGTGATCACCGCCAGGGTGCCGTAAACCGGTTGCGACCGGCCGTAGCGTGGGTAGGCGTGCTCGCGCCCTATCCCCAGCTCGCCAGGGCCGGGTTCCGGCGCTTCGCCTCCTACCGCCAGGCCGCGCTCGCCGGGCTCGCCACCAACTGCGTCTTCGGCCTGCTGCGGGCCTCCGTGCTCGTCGCCGTGCTCGCCCAGCGCGGCACGGTCGGCGGCTACGACGTCGCCACCGCGGTCACCTACGTGTGGCTCGGGCAGGGCCTGCTCACGGTCGTCGACCTCTGGAGCGACCGGACGCTCGCCAACCGCATCCGCACCGGCGACGTCGTGGTCGACCTCGGCCGCCCGTGGGACCTGCAGGCCGCGCTGCTGGCCGGTGACCTCGGCCGGGCCGGTTACGCGGTGGGGAGCAGGCTGGTGCCGCCGATGCTGATCGGCATGGTGTTCTTCCCGTTCCGCTTCCCGGAGCACCCGGTGACGTGGGCGCTGTTCGCGGTGTCCGCGCTGTTCGGGGTGGTGGTGAGCTTCGGCATCCGGTTCCTGCTCAACCTCACCGCCTTCTGGCTGCTCGACGCGCGGGGCGTGCTCGCGGTGTGGGGCACGGTCGGCGGGGTGCTCAGCGGGCTGATCCTGCCGATCTCCTGGTACCCGGCGTGGGCTCGGGCGGTGCTGGCCTGGACGCCGTTCCCGGCGCTGTTCCAGACGCCGATCGACGTGTTCACCGAGCGCGGCGACCCGGCCGGGCTCATCGCCCACCAGGTGGTGTGGGGAGCGATCCTCCTCGCCCTGGGCCGGGGTGTGCTCAGCCGCGGGGCGCGACGGCTGGTGGTGCAGGGTGGCTGAGCGGAGCTTGCGGAGCGAACATGAGCACTGAGCGGAGCTTGCGGAGCGAACATGAGCACTGCACGGAGCTTGCGGAGCGAACATGAGCGCTGATCACGTCTACGCCCGGATCGTCGCCTCGCGGGTCCGCAGCCAGCTCGCCTACCCCGGCTCGTTCGCGCTCGACGTCACCGCCCAGCTGCTCGGCCAGGCCATCGAGCTGCTGGCGATCCTGGTGCTGTTCACGCAGGTCACGTCGCTGGGCGGGTTCAGCAAGGCCGAGGTCGTGCTCATGTACGGCCTGGCGTCCACCGCGTTCGGGCTGGCCGACCTCGCCGTCGGTCAGGTGGAGGCGCTGCCCGAGTACATCCGCACCGGCGAGTTCGACGTGATGCTGCTGCGGCCGCTCGACACGCTGGCCCAGCTGCTCTCGGCCGACGTCGCGCTCAAGCGGGTGGGGCGGGTGACCGTCGGGCTCGCGGTGCTCGGCTGGTCGCTGGCGCACGTGCCGATCGCCTGGACGCCGCTGCGCGTGGCCGTCGTGCTCGTCGCCCCGCTCGCGGGGGCGGTGATCCTCGCGGCGGTGTGGGTGGCGTCCAACTGCGTGTCGTTCTGGCTGGTGGACGGCCGCGAGGTGGCCAACTCGGTCACCTACGGCTCCGATTTCGCCACCTCCTACCCGATCACGATCTACGGCCCGTGGCTGCGGCGGCTGATGTGCTTCGCGGTGCCGGGGGCGTTCGTGGCGTACTTCCCGGCGCTCGCCCTGCTCGACCGGCCCGACCCGCTCGGCCTGCCCGGCGCGCTGCGCTACGCGTCGCCGGTGGTGGCGGTGGTCGCCGTGGTCGTCGCGCGGCTGGTGTGGCGCACCGGGATCCGGCACTACCAGGGGACGGGATCATGATCATCCAAGCGGAGGCGCTGCGCCGCGAGTTCCTGGTCGGTGCCCGGCTGCGCCGCCGCCGCGTCACCGCCGTGGACAGCGTGACGCTGGGCATCGCACCCGGCGAGTCCGTCGGCTTCCTCGGGCCGAACGGCGCGGGCAAGTCGACGACGATCAAGATGCTCACCGGGGTGCTCGTGCCCACCGCGGGCCGGGCGACCGTGTGCGGCCTCGACCCGGTGCGGCAACGCCGCGAGCTGGCACGGCGCATCGGCGTGGTGTTCGGGCAGCGCAGCCAGCTCTGGTGGGACCTCCCGCTCGCCGACAGCTTCGACCTCCACGGCGCCATCCACCGCGTCCCCGCGCCGCGCTACCGCGAGCGCCTCGACGAGTGCGTGGAGCTGCTCGACATGGCCGGCTTCCTCACCACGCCGGTGCGGCAGCTCTCGCTGGGCCAGCGGATGCGCGGCGAGGTCGCCGCGGCGCTGCTGCACGCCCCCGAGCTGCTGGTCCTCGACGAGCCCACGATCGGCCTCGACCTCGCCAGCAAGGAGCGTCTGCGCGCGTTCCTCTCCGCCGTCAACGCCCGCGGCGACGTGACGCTGCTGCTCACCACCCACGACCTGCCCGACGTGGAGCGGCTGTGCCGGCGCATCGTCGTCATCGGCTGTGACCCGCTGGACCGCGCGAGCGGCGGCCGGGTCCTCGTCGACGACGACCTCGCCACGCTGCGCGCCCGCTTCGCCGGCAACCGCACCCTCGTGGTGGAGCTGGCCGCGCCGGAGCCGACCCTGCTCGGGCTCGACGGGGTGGTCGACGTGACCGTCGAGGCCCAGGGCCTGCGGCAACGCCTGGAGTTCACCGCGTCCACCAGCGCGGCGGACCTGATCGCCGCGGTGGCCCGGCGGGCGCCGCTGCGCGACGTCACCGTGGACGAGCCGTCGATCGAGGACCTGGTGCGGACGCTCTACGCAGGCCGTACGGGTGGTACGCGGCACCGACCGTCTGATCGGCTCCCCGACGACGAGCGCGAGGGTGAAGTGGCTGCCGCGGGCCGCAGGACGGGCGACATCGGCCCTGCGATCGGCGGTCGTGGACGGGGTTGGTCAGGACGCCGTCGAGCGCGGGAACTGCCACGCGACGACCCCGAGCGCCAGCGCGAGGATGCTGTTGGTGAGGCTGATGACGGGCACCGGCAGGCCGAGCAGAGTGGCCGGTAGGAACAGCGGCATCGTGGCGATCAGCACGCCGGTCCAGGCCGGGTAGCGTCGGGCCCGCAGGATCGCGACACCGAGCGCCAGGCCTCCGACGACCAGCAGCACACCGCCGATCGGCACGAGTGGGCCGGTGGCCGCCTGCAGTGCGGCCTCGTCCGGCAGGCCGAAGCCCACGATGTCGGCAAGGGCCTGGACGGACGCACCAGCTGCGAACGCGACCGCACCGGCCAGTCCCAGTGCCCCGTCCGGCGGGCGTTGTCCGACGTGGGCCGCGACGGCCGCGACGGCGAGCCCGAGGAATCCGCCGACCGTCACGGTGTAGCTGATCGGTGTGAAGCCCCCGCTGATCCGCTCGACGATCTCCGACAGCACCATCGCCACGCAGCCGGCGACCGCGATGACCGCCACGGGCGCAGCGCGGCCCCGAGCGACAGAAGCGCTCTTCATGACATGTTCTCCTGTTCAAGAATGTCTTTCTCGAAACCGGTCGGAGTGTGCCCGTGGGCGATCGGGGATGTCAAGACAGCATTTCTCGTATGAGATACTGATTCCGTGACGCCGCCGACCGCAGCCTCCCGACGCACGAGCAGCCGTAGGCGGCGCGCCCATGACGCGACGGTCGAGGAGATCAGGGACGCCGCCCGCGCGCTGCTCACCGAGGAGGGGGCGGGCGGGCTCACCGTGAGCGCGGTCGCGCGCCGGCTGGGCATCGTCCCGTCCGGCCTCTACCGCTACTACAACGGCCGCGACGACCTGCTGGCCGCGCTCGCCGCCGACGTGTGGGACGAGCTGGCCGACCGGTTACGGGGGGCCGCCGACGACGGCGCGGGTCGCTCCGCGACCGAGCGACTGCGCCGCGTCGCCCACGCGTGGCGGGAGTGGGCACTGAGCGAGCCGGCCGCATTCGCGTTGGTCTTCGGGGCCCCCTCACAGACGCCCTACACCGAGACCGTGGTCGCCGCCGCCGACCGGGCCGGCCTGGTGTTCGGCAGGCTCATCGTCGAGGCCCTCGAAGGGAGAGCAGCGTCGACGGAACTTCTCGTGCCCGATGCCCTGCGGGCCCCGCTCGCGCGCACCACCGGCGACCCCGGCGTCGGGGCGGTCATCGTGTCAGGCCGGATCCGGCTTCAGGGCCACATCACCGCCGAGGTGTTCGGCCACCTGCCCGATATCGCCCCCGAGCTGCGCACCGATCTCTACGACTTCACGGTCAGCCTGCTGCTGCGCGAGGCAGGCTTGGACTGACGACACCGTCGTACCCCGCAGGCCGGAACGCGGCCCTAACCGGCGGAGAGCGAGCCCCTGGTGATCGTCATCGCCAGCACCACCATGACGGCGCCGAACCCGGTGTAACACAGCACGTCGATGACGCGGCTCCGGATCGCCAACAAACCCGCACCGTCGGGCGGGATCACCATCCGCAACACAGCCGCCACGAGGAGCGCCGCCCCGAGCAGCACGGCACCCTTGCGCCAGTGCTGGGTGAGGACGAGCCCCATCCCGACCAGCGCGACGGCGGCCACCAGCGCCGCGGGCAGCGCTGACGGGATGCGGGAGCGGAGATCAACCACCGGCTGCCTCCACCACGTTGGTCAGGAGCATCCCGCGCGTCATCGGCCCCACCCCGCCGGGCATCGGCGCGAGCTTCCCGGCCACCTCGACGACCTCGGGCGCCACGTCGCCGACGAGCCCGAGCTCGGTGCGGGTGAGGCCGACGTCCAGGACGGTGGCGCCGGGCCGCACCATGTCCGCGGTGATCAGCCCCGGCACGCCCGCGGCCGCGACGACGACGTCAGCGCGGCGCACCTCGGCGGCCAGGTCGCGGGTGCCGGTGTGGCACAGGGTGACGGTGGCGTTCTCGCTGCGCCGGGTGAGCAGCAGGCCCAGCGGGCGCCCGACCGTCACGCCGCGCCCGACGACCGTGACCCGCGCCCCGGCCAGTTCCACGCCGTAGCGCCGGCACAGCTCGACGATGCCGCGCGGTGTGCACGGCAGCGGGCCCGGCTCGCCCAGCACGAGGCGGCCGAGGCTCACCGGGTGCAGGCCGTCGGCGTCCTTGGCCGGGTCGATGCGCTCCAGGGCCGCGCCGGCGTCGAGGCCCTTCGGCAGCGGGAGCTGCACGATGAAGCCGGTGCAGGCGGGATCGGCGTTGAGCTCGTCGATGGCCGCCTCGACCTGCGCCTGCGTGGCGTCGGCCGGCAACTCCTTCTGGATCGAGGTGATCCCCACCTTGGCGCAGTCGCGGTGCTTGCCGCGCACGTAGGAGTGCGATCCGGGGTCGTCCCCGACGAGCAGCGTGCCCAGCCCGGGCGTCACGCCACCCGCCACCAGCTTCTCCACCCGGCCGGTCAGCTCGAGCAGGATCTCGTTCAGCGTCGCCCTGCCGTCCATCACCGTCGCGGTCACGTGCTCATCCTCTCAGCTCGACGGCGAACGCTTCCAGCGGGAGCTGGGTGTCCCTGCTGCTCATCGGCGGGTGGCGGGACATGACCACCGGCGCCGGCCCCGCCGCGGTCGGCGCAGACGGTCCGCGGCCGGCCGTACTCGGTCATCGCAGCATCGGGGCCGGGTGGGCGGCCGCGTGTCGGTGGAGGAACACGGTCTCGATCAGTGTTCGGCCGGTTCGTGCTCGGGACAGTTGACTCGCAGCTGCGCGGGTGGCAACGCCACGTCCAGCAGGCCGCAGTGATCCCCCCCGGCGCGCCGCTCGAAGAACCGGCAGGTCGGACAGGTCCGCGCGACGCCGAGCACGCCGGCATCGGCCAGCGCGCCGATCAGCCGCAGCAACCCGACCAGGACCTCCTCCTGCTCGCGTTCCGGCAGAGCCGCGACCGCGGCCGCGACCGCGCCCCCGGCCGATGCCAGGGCGGAGGCGGTTCGCCGCCCCTCCCCCGTGAGCTCCAGCACGGCACTGCGGCGGTCGTCGGGATCGACGTGCCGCGCGAGGAGGTGCTTGGCCACGAGGCTCGCGACCGCGTCGCTGACGGTCGGCCGGGTCAACCCCAGTTCGGCGGCCAGCGCACTCGCCCGTGGAACGGGCGGCGGGCCCGCCTCCACCGTCACCAGAACCTGCACCTGGAGCGGGCTCAGGCCGTACCGGGTCGCGACATCCTGAACCACCCGGCGTTGCGCGTTGGCCAACCGCTCCATCGCGTCGGCCACCCGCGATGCCACCGAACCGTCCACCGCTCCCCCTTGCCCGAGGGTTGACAGTGTAGGACTCCTACCCAGAATAATGAGGAGTCCTTACTACCTGGGAGATCTCATGACCTCACCCCACATCCCCGGCTACTCCTACGACACCGTCGACGCCTCCCCCGTGCAGGAGGCAGAGCTGGCCGAACTCAAGTCCAGCGTCCTGTTCGGCGACGCCGACGCGGCCGCACTCGTGGCGGCAGGCGACGTCCTGGAGAGCCAGGTCGAGGCCATCCTCGATGTCTGGTACGGCTTCGTCGGCGCGCACCCCCACCTGCTGGCGTCGTTCTCCTCCCCCGACGGCGTACCTCAGCCCGACTACCTCGCCCGGGTCCGTACCCGGTTCGGCCAGTGGATCCTCGACACCTGTCGCCGCCCCTACGACACCCGTTGGCTCGCCTACGCGGAGGAGATCGGGCGCCGGCACCTGCCACCGCACAAGAACGAGACCGACCGGGCAACGTCCACACCGGTCGTGCCGCTGCGGCACATGGTCGCCCTCATCTACCCCATCACCGCCACGATCCGCCCGTTCCTGGCCTCCGGCGGGCACTCCGACGCCGAGGTGGAGCTGATGCACCAAGCCTGGTTCAAGTCCGTCACGATGCAGGTCGCGCTGTGGCTGCGGCGCTACACCCGCGAGGGCCACTGGTGACCGCTCCCGGGGCCATCCGACCGGCGCTCTCGGACCAGGAGGTGATCCCGACCTCGGCGCGGTCTCGGGTTCGGTCCCGGCGGCACCGAACTGGTGAAGTCGGGCGTCGCCCGGCGTCGGGTCACCGGCCCCGTGGCGCCGGGAGGCCGGCGTGGGCAGGGCGTGCAGAAGTCGACCCACACGCGACCGCCGGCGGTGCGGTGGGGGGCCGAGGCTGGTGGCGGCATCGATCCGTCGTCGTCACGATCCCGGGAGACACCGTGGGCACCACAGTGGACCGATCCGACCGCACGCCTCCGGCGTCGTCGCGCCACGCCGGCGTGGATGCGTCGCCCGGGAAACTCCGCCGGAGGACGCTGGCGGCGGTGTCGATCGCGGGGGCGCTTGCGGTGGGCGGGATGTTCGGGTCGGCCGCTGATGCCCAGACCTGGTTGGTCCCTCCGTTCAACCCCGAGCGTGCGGGCTGGGACCAGACAGCTGTGGGGAAGTGCAACGACCGGAACATCAACCATGGACTCGAGACCGTCTGCATCACCGCCGTCCTGGTCACCGCCGACTTCGGCTCCCCCTACGAACTGACGGACATCCAGGTCAAGTACACCTACACCAAGCCGCTCCGCGGTGGATCGCCCCGACGTTCGGTTCGGCTGGGATTCGAGTCCGCCAGCCGGAAGGGAGCACCAGGAGGCGACCAGAAGATTCTCGCGAACGCGACCGACGTGCAGCCGGGGAGACGGATCGACGTCGCCGCCCCGGACTACGTCGCAGCCGAGCACCCGGACTTCCCCTGCCTCCGCGGCGTCGTGTACCTGGACGGACAACTCCGGTACAGCGATCCCCTCTGCCTGTAGCCGGGGCGTTTCCGGCCGCCGTCGAGCGCCGCGCCCGGCGCCGGCCGGGGTGCAGGACCGCGCCCATGATCACTCGGGGTGGCCGGCGTCGCCCGGTCCCCGAGGTCGGGGACGGAGTTCAGGCGACCCGGAGTCCGTGGGCGGCGGCGAATGCCAGCGCCTGCTCGGCGTCGACCGTGGCGCCGGTCAGCCGGGCCTGCACGAGCGCGTCGGCGTCGATGCGGGCACCGCGGAGGTCCGCCCCCTCCAGGCGGGCGCGCAGCAGGCGGGCCCCGGTCAGGTCGGCGCCACGCAGGTCGCACTCGCGCAGGTCGGCCTCGGTCAGGTTGGCCTCCCGCATCCGCAGGCCGGAGAGATCGGTCGTGCGGAGGTCGGCCCGGCCCAGCGCGGCGAGCGTCAGGTCGCAGTCGGTGACGGTGATCGGGCGCAGCCGGCAGTCGATCAGGCTGGTGCCCAGCAGCGAGCAACCGCGGAACGCGGAGCCGCCGAGCGTGGCGCGGCGGACGGTGCAGCTGCGGAACGCCGAGCCGCGGTGGGAGGAGTCGCCGAGGTCGGAACCGGTGAAATCGCACTCGTCGAAAGAACACAATTCGGTAACGAGACCGCGGAGGTCGGAATCGAGAAAGCGGCACCTCCGGAAACGCCGGCGCCTCCAGGGATTCTCGCCCGCTGACACATCGGACAGGTCCAGGTCGGCGTACTCGGCATCGTCGTCCACCCGGGCAGGGTGCCATGCGGGTAGGGGGAGGGTTCCGCCCGATCGGACAGGTTTGTCAGCCCTGTGATCGCGCGCACAATGTCCGCCAACCGGTGTAACCGCCGGATCGACCATCTCTATCGAGTCTCAACGAGGAGCCCGTTCATGAGCGTGGAGAGCGACGTCCAGTCCGGGGCGCAGGCCGCACCTGCCGCCCCCGCGGCGCCCGTGGGCAACCCTGTCCTGCTGGGCCTGGCCACCTTCCTTCCCGGGGCGCTCAGCCTCGGCCTCTGGCTCGTCGGCTACCTGCCGGCGGCGGACCTGGGCGGGGTCGCCCCGGCCATCCTGTTCTCGTCCGGGTTGTTCCTGCTGGTCGCGACGGTGTGGTGCTCGCGGGTCGGCAACAGCCTGGTGGGCGCGATCTTCGGCACCTTCTCGGCGTTCTGGCTGAGCCTCGGTGTCCTGGTCGCCGCGCTCACCAACGGCTGGCTGGGCCTCACCGCCACCAGCCAGGCGCTCACGACGTTCCTGATCGCGTGGCTGATCGTGTTCGTCCTGCTGACGCTGGCCACGCTGCGCCTGCCGCTCGCGTTCACGGCGGGCTTCCTGTTCGTCGACATCACCGTGGCCCTGGTGCTCGCCTACACCCTGACCGCGACGCAGATCTTCGCGACGCTCGGTGGCGTGTGCGTGTTCGTGTTCTGCGCGATCTTCGCCTACATCTGGTTCGACGGCGTGGGCCAGGAGCTCGGCGCCAAGCCGATGGGCATGGGCAGCCCGATGGTGAAGTAGCGTTCTCGATCTCAACGAGTGGCACTCTCGTCGCATAGGTTCGAACGAGAGTGCCACTCGTTGGTGGGTGTCGGGGGGCTAGCGGAAGTCGCGCGACTTCACCGGCACTGTTAGCGGTAGGCGTTGCAGGCGGTCGGCCACCAGGTTCAGCACGCCCTCCGGGCTGCGCTCCAGCCTCCCCCGCACCAGCAGCGCGTTGCTGCCGATCGCCACCGTGCGGTAGCGCGCCCACAGCCCCTCCGAGCACGTGACGTTGAGCATCCCGCTCTCGTCCTCCAGGTTGACGAACGTGACGCCCTTCGCCGTGGCGGGCCGCTGCCGGTGCGTGACGAGCCCGCCGACCAGCACGCGCGGCGGGCGCAGCTCGGGATCGGTCGGGGCGTCGAGCGCGCCGAGCCGGTCGATACGGACCGCGCCCAGGCGGTCCATCTGCTCGCGCAGGTGCTGCATCGGGTGGCTGTCGGGCGAGACGCCGGTGGCCCACACGTCGGCGACGGTGAGCTCGGCGGGCGTCAGTCCGGGCAGGGCCGGGGCGTCGAGGCCGACGGCGGTGCCGGGCAGCTGCTCGGACCGCACCGACGCCACCACCCCCGCCGCCCACAGCGCCGATCGGCGGTCCACGCCGAAGCACCCGAACGCCCCGGCCGTGGCCAGCGCCTCGGCCTGCGGCACGGTGAGCCGCACGCGTCCGGCCAGGTCGGCCAGGTCGCGGAAGGGCCCGCGCGCGCCGCGTTCGGCGTCGATCTTCTCGGCGAGGTCGAGCCCGACGCCGCGCACCTCCGCGGTGCCCAGCCGGACCGCCCGGCCGCCCATGCTGAGCGGATCGGGTTCCAGGATCGCCTCGGCGCGTCCGAGGTTGACGTCGGGGCCGCGGGCGAGCACACCGTGCCGCCGGGCGTCGGCCACCAGCGACTGCGGCGAGTAGAAGCCCATCGGCTGGGAGTTGAGCAGCGCCACGCAGAACGCCGCCGGGTGGTAGAGCTTGAACCAGGCGCTGTAGTAGACCAGCGCGGCGAAGCTGATCGAGTGGCTCTCCGGGAAGCCGAAGTTGGCGAACGCCAGCATCCGGTTGTAGATCGTGTCGGCCAGCTCGCCGGTGATGTCGTTGGCCGCCATCCCGGCGTAGAACCGCCCGCGCAGGTTCTCCATCTTCTCGGTGGAGCGTTTGGAGCCCATGGCGCGGCGCAGCTCGTCGGCGTCGGACGGGGAGAACCCGGCGACGTCGACGGCCACCTGCATGAGCTGCTCCTGGAACAGCGGCACACCCAGCGTCTTCTCCAACGCGTTCTTCAGGAGCGGGTGGTCGTGCTTCCACTTCGCCCCGTTGCGCCGCGAGATGTAGGGGTGCACCGAGCCGCCCTGGATCGGGCCGGGCCGGATCAGCGCGACCTCCACCACCAGGTCGTAGAACTTCCTCGGCTTGAGCCGGGGCAGCGTGGCCATCTGCGCGCGCGACTCCACCTGGAACACGCCCACCGAATCGGCGCGGCAGAGCATGTCGTAGACGCCCTCGTCGCTCTCGCCCAGCTCGTGCAGCTCGATCGCCCGCCCGGCGTACGTGGCGACCAGGTCGATCATCTGGTGCAGCGCGGTGAGCATGCCGAGCCCGAGCAGGTCGAACTTGACCAGGCCGGCGTACGCGCAGTCGTCCTTGTCCCACTGGACGACGGTCCGGTTCTCCATGCGGGCCCACTCGACGGGCACCACCTCCGACACCGGGCGGTCGCAGATCACCATGCCGCCGGAGTGGATGCCGAGGTGGCGGGGGAAGCCGAGCAGCTGTGTGGCCAGCTCTGTGACCTGCTCAGGCATACCCTCGACGGCGGGGGCGCCGTTCCAGCGTTCGATCCGTTTGCTCCACGCGTCCTGCTGGCCGGGTGAGAAGCCGAGCGCCTTCGCCATGTCGCGGACCTCCGAGCGCGGCCGGTAGGTGATCACGTTGGCGACCTGCGCGGCCCGCC
>CAXTTN010000106.1:0-19252 GCA_964247105.1 uncultured Pseudonocardia sp. | reverse complement strand
CCGCCTTGGCGTTACGCACGGCGTCCTCGATGCGGTGCTTGCGCTCCTTGAGCTCCACCTCGGTGGCAGCTCCGGCCTTGATCACCGCAACACCGCCGGCCAGCTTGGCCAGGCGCTCCTGCAGCTTCTCGCGGTCGTAGTCGGAGTCGGTCTTCTCGATCTCGTTGCGGATCTGGGAGACCCGGCCCGCGATCTGGTCGGCGTCGCCGCCGCCGTCGACGATGGTGGTCTCGTCCTTGGTCACGACGACCTTGCGGGCCGTGCCGAGGAGCGACAGATCGGCGTTCTCCAGCTTGAGCCCGACCTTCTCCGAGATGACCTCGCCACCGGTGAGGATGGCCATGTCGGCCAGCATCGCCTCGCGGCGGTCACCGAAGCCCGGGGCCTTGACGGCGACGGACTTGAAGGTGCCACGGATCTTGTTGACGACGAGCGTGGCCAGTGCCTCGCCCTCGACGTCCTCGGCGATGATCGCGAGCGGCTTGCCGCCCTGCATGACCTTCTCCAGCAGCGGGAGCAGGTCCTTCACCGTGGAGATCTTGGAGCTGACCAGGAGGACGTACGGGTCCTCCAGCTCGGCCTCCATGCGCTCGGCGTCGGTGACGAAGTAGGGCGAGATGTAGCCCTTGTCGAACCGCATGCCCTCGGTGAGCTCGAGCTCCAGACCGAAGGTCTGGCTCTCCTCGACCGTGATGACGCCTTCCTTGCCGACCTTGTCCATCGCCTCGGCGATGAGCTCGCCGATCGTGGAATCGGCGGCCGAGATCGAGGCCGTGGCCGCGATCTGCTCCTTGGTCTCGACCTCCTTGGCCGACTTCAGCAGCGCCTCGGAGACGGCCGCGACGGCCTTCTCGATGCCCCGCTTGAGCGCCATCGGGTTGGCGCCGGCGGCCACGTTGCGCAGGCCCTCGCGGACCATCGCCTGGGCGAGCACGGTGGCGGTGGTGGTGCCGTCGCCCGCGACGTCGTCGGTCTTCTTCGCAACTTCCTTGACGAGCTCGGCCCCGATCTTCTCCCAGGGGTCCTCGAGCTCGATCTCCTTGGCGATCGACACACCATCGTTGGTGATGGTGGGCGCGCCCCACTTCTTCTCCAGCACGACGTTGCGGCCGCGCGGGCCGAGCGTCACCTTGACAGCGTCGGCGAGGGTGTTCATGCCGCGCTCGAGCCCGCGGCGCGCCTCCTCGTCGAAAGCGATCATCTTCGCCATGGGTGTGTAGTCCTCCGATTGGGATGACCGAAAAAGTCACGGTGTCGAACGCGGCGCCCGCGACGGACGACCGGCAACCCTGCGCCGGTCTCGCCTGTTCGACAACTGGCACTCTACCGTGCCGAGTGCCAGACCGGTTCTAGCACTCGGCCTTGGCGAGTGCAAGCGCCCCCTCTCGGGCACGATGCGGGGTATGACCAGGTCCGTCGAAGAACACCGCGCGGCCGTCGCGGCCCTGCTGCCCCCGACCCCCGCCGAGGACGTGCCGCTCGCGCAGGCCCGCGGCCGCGTGCTGGCGGCCGACCTCGTCGCCGCCGTCTCGCTGCCCTCGTTCGACAACTCCGCGATGGACGGCTACGCGGTGCGGGCCGCCGAGCTGGCCGGCGCGGTGCCCGTCGCCCTGCCGGTGGCGACCGACATCCCGGCCGGGCGCACCGACGTGCCCGCGCTCGAACCGGGCACGGTCGCCCGGATCATGACCGGGGCCCCGATGCCGGCGGGCGCCGACGCGATCGTGCCGGTGGAGGAGACCGACGGCGGCGTCGACCGCGTGCTCATCCGCACGGCTCCGCAGCCCGGCGCGTACCTCCGGCACGTCGGCGAGGACGTCCGCGCAGGCGACGTCGTGCTGACGGCGGGCACGGTGCTCGGGGCGCCGCAGATCGGCGTCGCGGCCGCGGTCGGGTCGGCCACGCTGCCCGTCCGGCGCCGTCCCGTCGTGCTGGTGCTGTCGACCGGCTCCGAGCTGGTGGCGCCGGGCACGCCGCTGCGGCCGGGGCAGATCTACGAGAGCAACGGGCCGATGCTCGCCGCGGCCGTCGAGGAGGCGGGCGGGGTCGCGGAGCTGCTGCGGTTCGTCCCCGACGACGTCCCGCAGTTCCTCGGGGTGCTGCGCGACCGCGTCGAGGAGGGGGTGGACCTCGTCCTCACCTCCGGTGGCGTCAGCGCGGGCGCCTACGAGGTGGTGAAGGACGCGTTCACCGGGCGCGGGGTGGAGTTCGTGCGGGTCGCGATGCAGCCGGGCGGGCCGCAGGGCGCCGGCCGCGTGGCGGACCTGGACGGCGTCGCCGTGGTGACGCTGCCGGGCAACCCGGTCAGCTCGCAGGTGTCGTTCGAGGTGTTCGTCCGGCCCGCGCTCCGCGCCGCGATGGGGCACCCGCACCCCGAACGGCCGACGGTGACGGCGACGCTGGGGGAGCGGCTGACGTCCCCGGCGGGGCGGCGGCAGTTCCGGCGCGGGATCGTCGACGCCGTGCACGGCTCCGTGCGTGAGGTGGGCACCGCGGCGTCCCACATGCTGGGCTCGCTCGCCCGTGCGGAGTGCCTGATCGTCGTGCCGGAGGACGTGACGGAGCTGGCGGAGCACGCGCTCGTCGAGGTCCTGCTGCTCGACGGGTGACCCGTTCGAGTATATGTGGCGTACATCACACTCGTGCGGGGCAACAATGTGCGGCTGCGGAGCGTCTTACCAGTGAGCGTTCCGCCGATCGGTGCAGATCGCGGGCATCTGACCCCGTGATCTGGACGTTCGATCGGGTGCTCGGTGATACTTGAATGACGACGGAGGTCCCCACCCTTCGTCGCAGAGAACCCACCGCCCGTCGCTGGGGAGCGGACGAGCGGTTCCACGGCCGGGGTCGTCGTCTCGGGGGATGACGGCCCCGGCCCTCTGCGTTCCCGGGTGTTCTGTGTTCCCGAGTGTGAAGTCGGGGCCGGTGTGCTGCGCGGTCGGGTAGGTGGCGTCGCGTACCGTAGCCGCCGCCCCGCGGCCGTCCGAGCCGCCACGCCGGAGGAGCCGACCCACTCGATGCCCGATCAGTCCGGATTCTCGATCCCCCACATGGCCGGGCTCGTCAGGGACGCCATCCCCCCGATGCATCCGGGCGGGCGCCCTCTGGTGCTCGGCACGGCCGCCGTCGCCGGTCTGGTCCGCGTGGTCACCGGCCGCGGCACCCTGCCCGGCGCGCTCGCGACCGCGGCCGTCGCGGCGTTCTTCCGGTCCCCGCGCCGGGTGCGGCCCCCGCTCGACGGCGTGGTGCTCGCGGCCGCCGACGGCACCGTCGCCACCGTCTCGGACGTGCTGCCGCCCGCCGAGCTGGCGCTGCCGGCCGTCCCGACGCCGCGGATCAGCGTGTTCCTGTCCGTCCTCGACGTGCACGTGCAGCGCATCCCCGTCGACGGCCGGGTCGTCGCCGTCGCCTACCGCCCCGGCGCGTTCCTGTCCGCCGACCTCGACAAGGCCAGCGAGGACAACGAGCGCAACGCCGTCCTCGTCGAGAGCACCGGGGGCGCCCGCGTCGGCGTCGTCCAGATCGCGGGGCTGCTCGCCCGCCGCATCGTGTGCGACGTGCGCCCCGGCGACGAGGTCGCGGCCGGCGAGACCTACGGCCTGATCCGCTTCGGCTCCCGCGTCGACACGTTCCTGCCACCGGGCTCGCGCGTGCTCGTGGGCGTCGGGCAGCGGACGATCGGCGGCGAGACGGTGCTGGCCGAACTGCCGATGGAAAACACGCAGCTGCCCCTGGAGGCCTGACGTGCCGACCTACTCAGCGGGCATCCGGCTGCTGCCCAACGCCGTCACGGTGCTGGCGCTGTGTTCGGGCCTGTCGGGCGTCTACTTCGCGCTCGGCGGCCGGTTCGAGCTGTGCGTGGCCGCGGTCGGGTTCGCCGCGATCTGCGACGCGGTCGACGGGCGCCTGGCCCGGATGCTCGACGCGAGCTCCCGCATCGGCGCCGAGCTCGACTCGCTGGCCGACCTCGTGTCGTTCGGGGTCGCGCCCGCGCTGGTGATCTACATATGGCAGCTGGAGGGCAGCCGGTTCGGCTGGACGGTGGCGCTCGTGTTCGCCGTCTGCATGGCGCTGCGGCTGGCCCGGTTCAACACCCTGCTCGACGCCGAGGACGAGCCGCCCTACATCAAGGAGTTCTTCGTCGGCGTGCCCGCGCCGGCCGCCGCGCTGGTGTCGGGCATCCCGCTCTACGTCACGCTGCAGTTCGGTGCGGGCTGGTGGTCGTCGGCGGTCGTCGTCGGGTTGTGGGCGCTCGTCTGCGCCGGGCTGATGGTGAGCCGCATCCCGACGCTGTCATTCAAGACCGTGCGCGTGCGGCCGCGGCTGGTGGCGCCGCTGCTGGTGCTGGTCGGACTGGCGGCGGCGGTGGTCGTCACGGCGCCGTTCCTGGGGCTGGCCGTGGCCGCGCTCGCCTACCTCGCCCACATCCCCTACGGCGCCTACCTGCACCGCTGGATGGGCAGGCACCCCGAGGCCTGGAACGTGCCGGTGCGGGAGCGCCGGGCGGTGGCCCGTGCCGCCCGCTCCGCGCGCCGGCTCGGGCTGCGCCCGCCGCTGCCCCGCCGGGTCGCCGGACGGGCGAGCGCGGTGGCCCGCGCCGTGAGGAGGTTCGGTGACGAGACCGCCAACCCCTCGTACCGGAGCCGCCCGGTCAACGGCCGCGCGCCCGGCCCGGCCCCGCAACCCCAGCGCCCGCGTCCGGGCAACCGCCTCCGCCTGGGCCTGCGCCGCGCCCGCCGCCGCTGACCCCACCCCCGAGCGCGAGTCGACGAAACCAGCACGCCGTCGTCGCCGATCGAGCACGCCGGTCCCGTCCCCACGGCCGCGAGTCGACCTCCTCAGCACGGTGACGTCGCCGATCGAGCACATCGGCGCGCGTGCCGGTCCGGCGAATTCGGCGTGTCGAGGAGGTCGACTCGCGGGGCCGATAGCGTGGCGGTGTGAGCGCTCCCTCCATCACCCTCGTCGCCCGGCTGGCCGCCTCCGCCGCTGACGCCCGGCGCGGGGTGGTGCGGCTGCATCCGGAGGTGCTCGACGCGCTGGGACTGCGCTCGTGGGACGCCGTGTCGCTGACGGGGGCGCGGGTGACCACGGCACTGGTGGCCGCGGGGGACGGGCCGCCCGGCCAGGCCACGCTCGACGACGTCACGCTCTCCAACGCCGGGCTGGCCGACGGCGCGTCCGTGGTGGTCGCGCCCGCGGAGGTGGAGCCGGCCCGGCTGGTGAGGCTCACCGGGTCGCGGGTGGCCCGCGCGGCGCTGACGCCCGGGACGGTGCGGCTCGCGCTGCTCGGCAAGGTCGTCACCAGCGGGGACGCGGTGTCGCTGCTGCCGCAGGACATCGCGCCCGTCCCCGGCCTGGACGCGCCGGCCGCGCGCCAACGGGTGTCCGGGGCGCTGGGCAGCTCGTGGACCACCGAGCTGCTGACGGTGGCGACCGTCGAGCCGGCGGGTGCCGTGGCGGTGCGGCCCAGCACCGTCGTCGGGTGGGAGGGTGGGGCGGCCACCGGCGAGGGCCCGGCATCCCCGATCCGGCTGGACGTGCCCGCAGCCGGCCCCGCCGCCGCGGACGGCGGGCCCACCGTCGCCGGGGCGACACCCGCGGCCGTGGGGATCGAGGACCTCATCGGCAACACCGACGCCGCGCGCCGCCTCGTCGAGTGGATGGAGCTGACGTTCGACCGCCCCGAGCTGCTCGCCCGCCTCGGCGGCTCGGCCCGGTTGGGCGTGCTGCTGGTCGGGCCCGAGGGCGTCGGGAAGCTGACGCTGGTACGCAGCGCGGCGGCCGCGGTCGACGCGCGGTGCGTCGAGCTGTCCGGACCGGGCGCGGCCGCGCTGGAGCCCGGTGCGGCGTCCGAGCGCGTGCACGAGGCCATCGGCACGGCGCGGCGCCAGGCCCGGGCGGGGACGCGGACCGTCCTGGTGGTCAACGACGTCGACGCGCTGCTGCCCGCCACCACACCGCCCCCGCTCGCGACCCTGGTGCTCGACGCGCTGCGCGACGCCGTCGGCACCCCGGGCCTGGCGCTGGTGGCCACGACGGCCGCGCCCGAGTCCGTCGACCCGCGGCTTCGCGCGCCGGATCTCGTCGACCGCGAGCTCGGCCTCGCCCTGCCCGACCTGCGCACGCGCACCGAGCTGCTGCGCCGCCTGCTGGCCGCCGTGCCGCTCGCCGAGGGCGTCGACCTGAAGGCCGTGGCCGAGCGTACGCCCGGGTTCGTCGTCGCGGATCTCGTCGCCGTGCGCCGTGAGGCCGCCGTGCAGGCCGCGCTGCGCCACTCCGGGGACGGCGAGGCGACGATCGCCCAGCAGGACCTGCTCGACGCCGTCGGGTCGGTGCGGCCGATCTCCATGTCCTCGTCGCAGACGTTGCAGACCGGCGGGATCACACTCGATCAGGTCGGCGACATGGCGGAGGTCAAGCAGGCGCTCACCGAGGCCGTGCTGTGGCCGCTGCAGTACCCGGACTCGTTCGCCCGGCTCGGCGTCGCCGCCCCGCGGGGCGTGCTGGTCTACGGCCCGCCCGGTTGCGGCAAGACGTTCCTGCTGCGGGCGCTGGCCGGCACCGGGCAGCTCAACGTCCTGGCCGTCAAGGGGGCCGAGCTGCTGGACAAGTACGTGGGGGAGTCGGAGCGGGCGGTGCGCGAGCTGTTCCGCCGCGCCGCCGACGCCGCTCCCGCGCTGATCTTCCTCGACGAGGTGGACGCGCTGGCGCCGCGGCGCGGGCAGTCGTCGGACTCCGGCGTCGCCGACCGGGTCGTCGCGGCCCTGCTCACCGAGCTCGACGGGGCGCAGCCGCTGCGCGAGGTGATCGTCGTCGGGGCCACCAACCGGCCCGAGCTGATCGACCCCGCCCTGCTGCGGCCGGGGCGGCTGGAGCGGCTGGTCTACGTCCCGCCGCCGGACGCCGCGGCGCGCGCGGAGATCCTGCGGGCCGCCGGGCGCAACACCCCGCTCGCCGACGACGTCGACCTCGACGCGCTGGGCGCCGAGCTGGAGGGCTACTCGGCCGCCGACTGCGCCGCCGTGCTGCGCGAGGCCGCGCTCACCGCCATGCGGGAGTCGCTCGACGCCGCGCAGGTGACGGCCGCGCACATCGCGGCCGCGCGCAAGGCCGTCCCGGCGTCGCTGGATCCGGCCCAGCTCGCGGCGCTGGAGGCCTACGCCGAGCGGCGATCGTCCTGATCAGCGCTTCTGGTAGTCGTTCGTGACGATCGCGATCAGGCCGGGGCTCGCGTCGTCCAGCCCGACGAACCGCGGCTCCACCCGCATCCCGAACGCCTTGCCCATCGCCTCCGCGGCGCTCTGCTCCGAGGTGCCGGGGCGGAAGTAGACGGTGCTCGTCGGGATGGTGCCGTACGGGTAGTTGGCGACGGCGTCGACCGTCCAGCCGTCGGTGCGGAAGTCATCGGCGGCGCGGGCCGCGAGTCCCTTGATCGTGCTGTTGTTGTAGACGCGCACGGGGGCCTTGACCACGCCGGCGCCCCCGCCCGACGCGCCCGATCCGCTGCCGCCGGTACCGCCGGCGCCCGGTCCCGCGGCGGCTCCGTCGGTGCCCGTGCCGTCGGTGCCCGTGCCGTCGGTGCCCGTGCCGGGCGCCGCGATGGCCGCGGTGGGGGCGGAGGTGAACGACGGAACGCCGACACCCGTCGCCGGGGCCGCAGCGGTGGTGACAGGCGCGGTGTCGACGGCCGCGCTCGTGGTGGGGGCGGCGGCGGTGCTCGATCCGTCACCTCCGCCGGAGACGAGGGTGCCGATGCCGACGATCGCCGCGACGGCGCCGACCCCGAGCAACGCGAGACCGCCGACCCGCAGTGGCGACGAACCTCCGGACGGGGCGGGTGTAGTCACGTTCTCCTCCGATGATCGTCAGCCGACCCGATCATCGTGTCCTCACCAGGGCTCGATGCCCAGCCGACGCGCCGCACGGGTGCGTTGCCGGCTGGCGCGGAGCCTGCGCAGCCGCTTCACGAGCAGCGGATCCGCCGCGAGCGCCTCGGGCTTGTCGAGCAGCGCGTTGAGCACCTGGTAGTACCGCGTGGCCGACATGTCGAACAGCTCGCGGACCGCCTGCTCCTTGGCACCGGCATACTTCCACCACTGCCCCTCGAAGGCGAGGATCTCGCGATCCCGGCGATCGAGCTCGCGGTACGGGCTCCCGATGGGAGTGCCGGGTTCGGTGGCGGACTCCATCACGCTCCTCGAGGCCTCGCAGGGGAGTGAATGACACGCCTGTCATTCGCGGAGCCATTGAATCACGGGGGACCGACGGAACCGGGGCAGGGACGCGCCGCCCGTACGGGGTGAATCCGCCGCCCACTACCCTTCGACGGCGTGGCCGTCCGACCCATCCGCATCATCGGTGATCCCGTCCTGCACACCCCCACCCACCCCGTCGAGTCGTTCGACGAGGAGCTGAAGGGGCTGGTCGCGGACATGTTCGACACGATGGCCGCGGCCGAGGGTGTCGGGCTCGCGGCCAACCAGATCGGCGCCCCGCTGCGCGTCTTCGTCTACGACTGCCCCGACGAGCAGACGCGCACGCGGGTGCGGGGCGTCGTCGTGAACCCGGTGATCGAGACGTCCGGACGTCCGGAGACGATGCCCGATCCCGAGGACGACGACGAGGGCTGCCTGTCGGTGCCCGCCGAGCAGTTCCCGACGGGACGTGCCGGGTGGGCGCGCGTCACCGGGGTGGACGCGGACGGCGCGGCGGTGGAGGTGGAGGGCACCGGGTTCCTCGCCCGCTGCCTGCAGCACGAGGTCGACCACCTCGACGGCGTGATCTACCTCGATCGCCTGGTCGGGCGCAACCAGCGTGCGGGGCGCAAGGCCGTCAAGCGCAACGGGTGGGGCGTGCCGGGGCTGGCGTGGGACCCGTCCGTACAGCACGCCGAGGACGTCTGAGCCGGCGTACGGTGGTGGCTGCAACGCTGTAATCCCGCCGACGCGCTCCGTCCCGCGGAGGCGGCATCGCCACAGCTCGGAGGCTGCCGTGGACGAACTCGACTCCTACTCACGGACGGTCAGCGCCGTCGCGGCCGAGATCACCGGCAAGGTCGCGGCCGTCCGGATCGGCCGGGGCAGCGGATCGGCGGTCGTGGTCGACGCGAACGGGATCCTCGTCACCAACGCGCACGTCGTGGCCGGGGCCCGCCGGGGCCGCGCCGATCTCGTCGACGGCACCCAGGTGGACGTCACCGTGGTGGGCACCGATCCGCTGTCGGACCTCGCCGTGCTGCGCGCCGCCCGGCCCGGTGATCTCCCGCCGCCGGTCACGCTCGGGAACGCCGACGAGCTGGTGGTCGGCCAGCTCGTCGTCGCCGTCGGCAACCCGCTGGGGCTCGCGGGCTCGGTCACCGCGGGCGTCGTCAGCGCGCTCGGGCGCGCCCTGCCCACCCGCAGCGGCAGCGCGGGCCGCGTCGTCGAGGACGTGATCCAAACCGACGCCGCGCTCAACCCCGGCAACTCCGGCGGCGCGCTCGCCGACGCCCGGGCGCGGGTGGTCGGCATCAACACCGCGGTGGCGGGCGTGGGGCTGGGGCTGGCGGTGCCGATCAACACGACGACGCGGCGCATCGTGGCCGCGCTGCTCGCCGACGGCCGGGTGCGGCGCGCCTACCTCGGGGTCGTCGGGACCCCGGCGCCGGTGCCCGCGACGGTCGCCGACCGCTACGGGCGCCGCAACGGCCTGCGGCTCGCCGAGGTGATCGGCGGCAGCCCCGCCGCGCAGGCCGGCCTGCGGGCCGGGGATCTCGTCCTCGACGTCGGGCGCCGTCCGGTGCAGGACGCGCAGGGGGTGCAGAAGCAGCTGTTCGGCGACGCCATCGGCGTGCCGCTGCCGGTCACCGTGCTGCGGAACGGCGCGATGGTGGACGTGGTGGCGGTGCCGACGGAGCTGGGTTAGAGCAGGGCGTCGAGGTCCAGCTCGACGGGGAACGGCTCACCGGTGCGGAACACGCCGGTGACCTCCCCGCCGTCGGCGTAGCCGAACTCGCCGGCCAGGTGGCAGGCGATCAGCGTGACCGGCCCGGTGAGATCGATGATCCAGTAGTGCGGGATCCCGGCGTCGGCGTAGTCGACGCGCTTGAGCACGTTGTCGGTGCGTTGCGAGCCGGGCGACACGACCTCCCCGACGACGACGACCTCGGACGCCCGGATAGCGCCGCCCTCGCGGTCGACTCGTTCGAGAGCCGACCGCTGGACGACGAGAAGATCGGGGCGACGCGTGAACCCGGGTTCGTCCGGTGGAGCGAGCTCGAGGTCGATGTCGAGGTCGAGAAACACCTCGAGATGGGGCGGCAACTGCGACCGCAGGGCGACGGCAACCTCGAACGCGGCCTTGTTGTGGCGAGGCCTGGGACTCGGCGACGTGATCACCCGGCCTTCCACCAGCTCGTCATAGCCCTGCTCGGTCTCCCCGAGCGCGAGGTACTCCGCCACCGTCAGCAGGCGGGGCGGTGTGAACGGCTGGATCGAGGACTCGGCGGTCACGACAGCCAGTGTGGCACGGGCCACCGACAGTCACTCCGAGACGCGCGGCTCCAGCACGAACACCGGGATCTGGCGGTCGGTCTTCTTCTGGTAGTCCTCGTAGTCGGAGTAGGCGGCCACGGCGCGCTCCCACCACTGCGCCTTCTCGTCGCCGGTGACCTCACGTGCGGTGTAGTCCCTGGTCACCGTGCCGTCCTGCAGCTCGACGTGCGGCTCGGCCTTCACGTTGTAGTACCAGACGGGGTGCTTGGGGGCCCCGCCCAGCGAGGCGACGACGGCGTAGTTCCCGTCGTGCTCCACGCGCATGAGCGGCACTTTCCGCAGCTTCCCGGACTTCACGCCGCGCGTGGTCAGCAGGATCACGGCCCGCCCGCCGATGTCCACGCTCTCGGTGGTGCCGGTCTCGAAGATCTTCTCGGTCTGGTCCCGGACCCAGCCCACGGGGCTGATCTCGTACTCGCCGTCAAGAGGCATGATGACCATCCAACACGGTCGGCGGCAGGAGGGCACGTGGAACCCACGGTGGGCGTCACCCCGCCCCGCGTCATGACGATCGCGGGCACCGACTCGGGCGGGGGTGCCGGCGTCGCGGCCGACCTGCGCGCGCTGGCCGCCTGCGGTGTGCACGGCTGCGTGGCCGTCACGGCCGTCACCGTGCAGAACTCGCTGGGCGTCACCGGCGTGCACACGATCCCGCCGGAGGTCGTGGCGGCGCAGATCGAGTCCGTCGCCACCGACATCGGCCTGGACGCGGTGAAGACCGGCATGCTCGCGAGCTCCCCGATCATCGAGGCGATCGCCGCGGCCTGCGACCGTGTCGGCATCGGCGCCGGCGGTGCGACGCCGCTGGTCGTCGACCCCGTCGCGGCGTCGATGCACGGCGACCAGCTGCTGGCCGACGAGGCGCTGGACGCGTTCCGCTCGCTGCTGTTCCCGCGCGCCACGCTGATCACCCCCAACCTCGACGAGGTGCGCCTGTTCACCGGGATAGACGTGCACGACCGGGCCGCGCAGTACGAGGCCGCGACGCGGCTGTTCGCGCTCGGCCCGCGGTACGTGCTGGTCAAGGGCGGGCACCTGCGCGAGGACGCCGACGCGTGCGTCGACCTCCTCTACGACGGGCACGCGTTCGTCGAGCTGCCCGGCCCGCGGTTCGACACCGGCGACACGCACGGCAGCGGGGACAACATGGCCTCGGCGATCGCGTCGGGTCTGGCCCGCGGGATGGACGTGCCCGCGGCCGTCGCGATGGGCAAGCGGTACGTGGTGGAGTCGGTGCGGCAGTCCTACCCGCTGGGCGGCGGGCACGGCCCGGTGTCCCCGCTGTGGGCGGTGCGGCCGTGGTGGAACGGTCCGGTCTCTGGCGGCCCGGTCGGCACGGCGTGAGTCGCCTGGGCCCAGCATCCTTCTGCGTGTCCTGATCGAGGCCGTGCGTGCTTGGGCAGGGTCGTCCCGAAGCCCGCTCCCGCGGCCCGGCCATCCCAGGGGCCGGGCTCCTACGGTTTGCGCTGGTTCGCGGATCACGAGGAATCCGTGCCTGACGAAGGAGTGGACGCAGCCGATGGCAGCCGATGACGTTGCGGTGGTGAGCGGATCAGGTCCGGGTCCCGACGTGCACGAGCACATCGCGAAGAAAGGTGGTGCGCCCGGTCGGTCGTCGATGATCCGCCGCGCCGGTGCGATCGCCTCGGGGGTTCTCGTCGTGCTGGCCGGTGTGGCGCTCGGGGCGAACGCCCACGCCTCGACCCCCTCCACGGCGGACGGGCCGCCGAGCATCACCCACTGTGGAGACTTCGACAACGGTTCGCTCTGCATCACCGTCACGAGAGATGCTCCCGGCCAGTTCCGGAACATCGTGGCGTCCTACGCCAAGACCGACGGCCCTCCCGTCCAGGACCTCCTGCTGGGCGTGCAGCCGGTCAACAAGAACGCGAGCAGCGGGACGACCACCACCTACGATGAGGTGGTCAAGCACAACGTCACCGTCGGCCAGTTCGTCCGATACGACCTCGACACGATCACAACCGATGGTTATCACCCGTGCCTGCGCGCCGTCCTCAACTCGAGCAGCGGCGTCGGAGCTTCCAAGGTCGTCTGCTGACCGGACGGGGAATCGTCCGGGCCCGGTGATCAGGTGCGCAACTTGGCCGTCCTGGGGATACGCTCCGGGCGATGAGCATCATGGGCACGAGGGTGGTCCGCGTCGAGGATCCGCAGTTCCTCTCGCAAGGCGCCACCTACACCGACGACCTGATCGACGAGCGGCTCACCGGTGCCCTGCACCTGACCCTTGTACGGTCCCCACTCGCGCACGCGCGCATCACCTCCGTCGACGTCGACGAGGCCCGCCAGGCCCCCGGCGTCGTCGCGGTGATCACCGGCGCCGACGTAGACCTGAGCCCGGCGCTGCTGTTCGCCGGGGCCGACGCCGGGATGGTCCGGCCGTTCCTCGCCACCGACAAGGTGCGCTTCGTCGGGGAGCCGGTCGTCGCCGTGCTCACCGAGGAGGCCTACCAGGGCCAGGACGCCGCCGACCTGGTCGAGATCGACTACGACCCGCTCCCCGCGGTGATCGACCTCAAGGCGGCGGCGTCCGACGAGGTGCTGCTGTTCGAGGAGGTGGGCACCAACACCTCCAACGGCTTCGACGCCGACAAGGACTTCGACGAGCACCTGTTCGACGGCTGCGAGGTCGTCGTCACCAAGGAGATCGTCAACCAGCGCCTCGCCGCGGCGCCCCTGGAGACGCGCGCCGCGAGCGCCGTCTGGGGTGACGACGGCCGCGTCACGCTCTGGTGCTCCACGCAGGCCGCCCAGGGCGCGCGCGACGAGGTGGCCGGCTGGCTGGGCGTCGAGGCGTCCCAGGTCCACGTCATCACGCCGGACGTGGGCGGCGGGTTCGGCGCGAAGATCGGCGCCGACCCGGAGTTCGCGCTGGTCGCGTGGCTCGCGAAGCGCTCCGGACGGCCGGTGCGGTGGAACGAGACGCGCTCGGAGAACATGACCGGGATGGTGCAGGGCCGCGCCCAGCTCCAGACGTTCACGATCGGGGGCACGAAGGACGGCAAGGTCCTCGCCTACCGCCTCGACGTCCTCGCCGACGCCGGTGCCTACCCGCGCCTCGGTGCGATCCTGCCGCTGTTCACGCGCATGATGGCGCCGGGCGTCTACGACATCGAGAAGGTCGAGTCGCGGGCCCGGGTGCTGGTCACCACCACCACGTCCACCGCCGCCTACCGCGGCGCGGGCCGCCCGGAGGCCACCGCGGCCATCGAGCGCGCCATGGACATGTTCGCCGCCGAGATCGGCAAGGACGCCGCCGAGGTGCGCCGGATCAACCTGCTCAGGCCCGAGCAGTTCCCGCTGGTCACCAAGGGTGGCGCGCCGTATGACAGCGGCGAGTACGAGAAGGCGCTCGACGCCGTGCTCGACGCGTCGGGCTACGCCGGGCTCCGCGCCGAGCAGAAGCGCCGCCGGGAGGCGGGCGAGGTCGTGCAGCTGGGCATCGGCGTCTCGGTGTTCGTCGAGATCACCGGTGGCGGCGCGTTCAGCGAGGACGCTTCGGTGCAGGTGCACCCGGACGGCACGGTCACCGTGCTCACCGGCACCTCCCCGCACGGCCAGGGCCACGCCACCGCGTGGGCCATGCTCGCGCACGAGCACCTGGGCATCCCGATCGAGAAGATCACCGTGAAGCACGGCGACACCGACCTCGTCCCGCGCGGCAGCGGCACGATGGGCTCGCGCAGCCTGCAGACCGGCGGCATCGCGGTCTACCAGGCGGCCGGCGAGCTCGTGGAGCTGGCGAAGCAGCGGGCGGCCGACCTGCTCGAGGCCAATGTGGACGACCTCGTCGTCGAGTCCGGCCGGGTCGCGGTGAAGGGTACCGACACGGGCATCACGCTGGCCGAGCTCGCGGCGAAGGAGGAGCTGAAGGTCGACACGAACTTCGACAGCGGCGCCCCCACCTTCCCGTTCGGCGCGCACGTCGCGGTCGTCGAGGTGGACGTGGAGTCCGGCAAGGCGGTCGTCGACAAGATCATCACGGTCGACGACGCCGGGCCCGTGCTCAACCCGCTGCTGTGCGAGGGCCAGCGCCACGGCGGCATCGCGCAGGGCATCTCGCAGGCCCTGCTCGAGGAGGTCGTCTACGACGAGGACGGCAACCCGTTGACCGCCACGTTCGCCGACTACGGCTTCCCGTCCGCGGCCGAGCTGCCCAGCTTCACGCTGCTCGACATGGCCACGCCGACGCACCTGAACCCGTTGGGGGTCAAGGGGATCGGCGAGGCGGGCACCATCGGCGCCACCCCCGCCGTGCAGAGCGCGGTGATCGACGCCGTCGCGCACCTCGGGGTGCGCCACATCGACATGCCGGCCACGCCCCTGCGGGTGTGGGAGGCCATTCAGGCTGCTGGGGGTGCCAAGTGAAGGTCCAGATCACGGTCAACGGCGAGGAGACCAGCTCCGACGTCGAGCCTCGGCTGCTGCTCGCGCACTACCTGCGCGACGTCATCGGGCTCAAGGCCACCAACGTCGGCTGCGACACCACGTCCTGTGGTGCGTGCACCGTGCTGCTCGACGGCGAGTCGGTCAAGTCCTGCACGCTGCTGGCGGTGCAGGCCGAGTCGCAGTCGGTCACGACGCTGGAGGGACTCTCCGCGGACGGCGAGCACCTGCACCCCGTCGCCGCGGCGTTCCGCGCCGAGCACGGCCTGCAGTGCGGGTTCTGCACGCCCGGCATGGTGATGGCCACGGTCAGCCTGCTGGACGAGAACCCGAAGCCCACCGAGCGGGAGATCCGCGAGGCGCTGGAGGGCAACCTCTGCCGCTGCACCGGCTACCACAACATCGTCCGCTCGGTGATCGCCGCGTCGGGGCAGGACCCGGACACGGTCCAGGGCCTCACCGGCAACGTCGAGACCGCCCCCTCGGGCGGCGTCGAGGCCGCACCGGGCTTCTCCACCGGGAGTGACGCGTGATCCCCGTCGGCTTCGACTACCAGCGCCCCGATTCCCTCGACGGCGCGCTCGCCCTGCTCGCGGAGCACGGTGAGGACGCGAAGATCCTCGCCGGCGGGCACTCGCTGCTGCCGGTGATGAAGCTGCGCCTCGCCGCGCCCGAGCTGGTGATCGACATCGGCAAGCTCGCGGAGCTGCGCTACATCCGCGTGGACGGCGACGAGGTCGCGATCGGTGCGGGCTCGCGGCACCACGACATCGAGACGTCGGCGGAGATCGCGGCGGAGGTCCCGCTGCTCGGGGCCGTCGCCCGCACGGTCGGCGATCCGCAGGTGCGCCACCGCGGCACCATCGGCGGCTCGCTCGCCCACGCCGACCCGGCGTCCGACCTGCCCGCCGCGGTGCTCGCGCTGGGCGGCACCGTCACCCTGCGCGGCCCGCGCGGGGAGCGGCACGTGCCGATCACCGAGTTCTACACGGGCGTGTTCTCCACGGCGATGGAGCCCGACGAGCTGGTCGTGGAGATCCGCGTGCCCCGGACGGGGGACGCCGGCTGGGCCTACGAGAAGTTCACCCGCCGGGCCAACGACTGGGCCATCGTCGGCGTCGCGGTCGTCGACGGCCGGGTCGGGCTGGTCAACATGGGGCCCACGCCGTTGCGCGCGAGCGCGACGGAGGCGGCGCTGGCCGGCGGCGCGAGCATCGCGGAAGCGGCGGACCTGGCGGCGGAGGGCACGGATCCCCCCGCGGACCTGGCCGGCACCAAGGAGTACCGCCGCCACCTGGTGAAGGTGCTGACCAGACGGGCGCTGACGACAGCCGCCGGCTGACCCCCACCTCCGAAACGAGTGGCACTTTCGTCGCATAGGTTGCGACGAAAGTGCCACTCGTTGTTTGGGGGGATCGCGGCCCGGGAACGGGAAGCCTGTGGACGATGATCCAGTTGCCGGCCGGTATGCGCTCGGAGCGGTGATCGGGGTGGGGTCGTCGGCCGTGGTCCGGCGGGGACGTGATCTCGTCGACGGGGAGCCGGTGGCTGTCAAGCTCTTCCACCCGGGCTCCACGGCCGCCGACCTCCGCCAGCAACGCCAGGAGATCAGCGCGCTCTCCCGCCTCGACCACCCCGGGCTCGTCGGCCTGCACGACGGCGGCACCGAGGACGGCCGCTCGTTCGTCGTCACCGACCTCGTCGAGGGCCCGTCGCTGGCCGAACGGATCGCGGACGGGCCGGTGCCCGCCGATGTCGTGCGGCGCATCGGCGCGGAGCTGGCCGCCGCGTTGGCGCACGTGCACGGCAGCGGCATCGTGCACCGGGACGTCAAGCCGGCCAACGTCCTGCTCGGTGACGGCGCGACGGCCCGGCTGGCCGATTTCGGCATCTCCCGGGCCACGGACGACGCGGCCGCGACGGTGTCGGACTGCGTCGTCGGCACCGCGGCCTACCTGGCCCCCGAGCAGGCCCGGGGCGTGGAGGCCGGCCCGGCCGCCGACGTGTACGCGCTCGGGCTCGTGCTGCTGGAGGCCGTCACCGGGCACCGCGAGTACCCGGGCGCCGCCCTGGAGTCGGCCACCGCACGGCTGTACCGCAGGCCCGTGGTGCCGGAGTCGCTGCCCGGCGGCCTGACCCCGTTGCTGCAGGCGATGACCGACGACGACCCGGCCCAGCGGCCGGAGGCGGCGCTGGTGGCGCGGCTGCTGGCCGCCCCGCCGGGCCGCGCCGGCCGCCACCGCAGGCCGGGCCGCCGCAGGGTGCGCGTCCTCGTCGCGGCCGCCGCACTGGCCCTCGCCGCCCTGGGTGCCACAGCCGCGGTGGAGCTCGGCGCCGGCCCGCCCTCGACCGTCGCGCCCGCCGCCCCGTGATCGGTCCGAACTCGACGTCATCGCCCCGCTGAGGGCGCGTGGGACGTGAGCCGCAGCCCACCTCTGACCCCACCCCGCGAGTCGACCGATCGGGCACGGTGAACGCGCCGATCCGGCACGGTGCTCGGACGGCACATTCAGCGTGTCGGGATCGTCAACTCGCGGGGTGGATGGTCAGCCAGCCGCCGTGGTGGTCGGTGACCTCGTACGGGTGGCCGGTCGTGGCGCCCAGCGCGTCGAGCGCGGCCGCGTCGAACGTGCGGACGTGGCCCCACGTCTCGTCCGGCTCCTGCTCGTAGGGCACGGCGACCACCACCCGGCGGCGCGCGACGCGGAGCATCTCGGCGAGCACCAGCCGGTCGACGCCGGGCGGCAGGTGCTCCAGCAGGTGGACCGCGAACACGGTGTCGGCGCTGCCACCGGCCAACGGGACGGCGGTGGCGTCGCCGGCCACCGCGTCCAGCGCGATGCCGAGGGCCGGTGCGACGCGGCCGAGCAGGCCGACGGTGCCCGTCGACAGGTCCACGGCGGTGACCCGGTGCCCGTCCGCGGCGAGGCGCAGCGACAGGAACCCGAAACAGCAGCCCAGCTCCACCACCGACCCGACGGCCAGCGCGGCGGCCCGCTCGTGCACCGGCGCCATCCCGGCGTTCGTGCCGCCGGGCTCGCCGCCGCGGGCCAACTCCCTCACCGTGTTGCCGTAGAACGCCGTCCAGCCCGGGTCGACCGAGGCCACGACGGAGACGAACGTGCGCTCGAACGCCGACGCCGCGATGTGGCCGGGTGCCACGAGGTCGTCGGCGATCCATCCGGCGAGGTCGTTGCTGATCTCGGCCGGGGAGATGCGGTGGCGCAGCCGCCCGTCGGGGCCGAGCGTGAGACGCGGCGGCGCGGCGGCGACCATGCCCTCCACGCCAGGAGGAGTCACCACGTCCATCGACCGGGCAAGCGCCGGCCTGACTCGGCCGTTCGAGTGAGTCGCATCAGCGGCCCACCAGCTCGGTCGCCATCTCGTGCGCGGCGGTCTCCAGGCCGGTCAGGTCCCGGACCACGCGGACGCGGGAGCAGTACTCCGCGTAGTCGGGCAGGTCGCAGCCGCCCAGACCCCAGGAGTACCGCGGCTCGGGCGTGAGCCAGATCGTCTCCCGCGCGCGGCGGGTGATCTCGGCGAACGCCTCGGTGTTCGGGTCGTTGCCGTTGCCGCGACCGTCGCCCAGGATGATCACCGTGGAGCGGCGGTTGACGGCCGAGCCGAAGTCCTCGCCGAACGTGCCGAAGGCCTTGCCGTAGTCGGAGTTGGCGTCCACGTCGAGGACGTCGCCGCCGAAGATCAGGCCCAGCGCCTGCTCGACGGGGTGGTCCTCGAACAGGTCGGTGACCTCCACGAGGTCGGCCACGAACGCGAACGTCCGGACCTGCCCGAACAGGCTCTGCAGCCCGTGCACCAGGTGCAGCGTGAACCGGGCGGTGGCGCGCACCGACAGCGAGACGTCGGCGAGGATCACCAGCCGCGGCTTGTCCTCCGAGCGCGTCACGGTGACCGGGGCGAACGGGATGCCGTCGAAGCGCATGTTCTTGCGCATGGTGCGCCCGGAGTCGATGCGGCCGCGGCTTGCGACCTTCCGCTTGTGCGTCAGCCCGCCGTGCAGCGAGCGCGCGAGCCGCCGCAGCGACTCCTCCAGCTCCATCCGCTCGTGCTCGCCGACGCGGTCGACCTCGCGGACGGCCTTCTCCTCGGCCCCCTCGACGACCTTGTGCTCCAGCGCCATCAGCGCTTCCAGGTGCTTCTTGAGCGCCTCCGGCAGCCCGGCGAGCACGCCGGTCATGCGGCGGCGCAGCGCGGCGGCGTCGTCCTCGGTGCCCTCCTGCGACTCCCCGTCCATGTCGTTGAGCCAGCCCAGCAGCATCTCCTGCTGCGCGACCGACAGGTCGGCGTCG
>CAXTTN010000105.1:18917-19535 GCA_964247105.1 uncultured Pseudonocardia sp. | reverse complement strand
CGGCCCAGCGCGCCACGCGCGTCCGGTCGACCTTCGAGGCGTGCCGGATGTCGACCGGCAACACATCGGTGCGCAGCACCGCGGCGACGTCGGTGCCGGCCGCATCGCGGACCGCACCGGCCAGCTCCGCGGGCGCCAGGACCGAGGCCCCGCGGTGCCAGCCGTTGCCGACCACGACGATCGCGACCTGCTGGGTGCCGGCCGGGCCGATCCCGACCGCGGCCGCCGCCGTCACGCCGGGCACCGCCTGCACGCGTTGCTCGATGCCGACCGGGGTGCGCGGCCCGGCGGCGGTGGTGACCACATGGGGCAGCCGGCCCTCGATCCACAACCTGGCCTGGCCGTCGAGGTGCCCGACGTCGCCGGTGCGGTGCCAGCCCGGGTTGCGGGAGCTGTCGTTCTCGGTGGCCCACAACCGGTCATAGCGGTCCTTGACGTGACCGGCCGCGACGCACACCTCGCCGGTCATCCCCGGGGCGTCGGTGAGCGGCCCGTCCGCGACGCCATCCCGCGACAGCGGGCTGACCGCCACGCGAACCCCCGGCAGCGCCCGGCCCACGCAGACCCCGTCGCCGCGGCCGGCGGCATCGATCTCGTCCAGGGTGATGTCGGTGACGG
>CAXTTN010000105.1:0-18907 GCA_964247105.1 uncultured Pseudonocardia sp. | reverse complement strand
GTGACGGGCAGTACCTCGGTCATCCCGTAGGGGGTGTGGGCCTGCGCGGCGGGCAACACGTCGCGCACCGCGTGCAGCAGCGCGGGCGGGACGGGCGCACCCGCGGAGACGATCAGACGGACTCGCCCCAGCGCGGGCCGGTCGGTGACGGTGAGGGCACCGGCGGTGGCCACGACGTTGCGCAGCGCGGCGGGCGACGCGAACACGACGGTGGCCTCGACCGCATCGGCCGCATCGGCGAGCGCGACCGCGGTGAGGCGCCCGGGTGCGGCGGCGTCCGGTGCCGCCGAGGCGATACCGAGGGCGGGCCCGTAGAGCGCGAACGGGGGGAATGCCGCCACCAGGCGGTCGGTGTCGGTGATGCCGAACGCGGCGCGGAGGGTGTCGATCTGGGCCCGGACCTGGCCGTGCCGGTAGACCACGCCCTTGGCCGGGCCGGTGGCACCGGAGGTGAAGACCACCGCGCACTCGGCGTCGGGGCCGGGTTCCGGAGGCAGCACCCCGCCCGCCTGCACCCCGCCCGCCTGCACCCCGCCCGCCTGCATCCCGCCCGCCTGCACGACGTCGCCGAGGCGGGTGGCCCGCAGCAGGCGCGCCGCCGTCGACGTGATCGGACCGGCGACGAACCGGCGTCCGGGCACCCCGAACGCGGCGGCCAGCGCGAGCCCGCGCGCGACGCCGACGACGTGGTCGGGGCGCGCGCCGCGCAGCGCACGGGCCAGCCGGGCCGGGCCGAGGCCCGCGTCGGCGACCACGATGACCGCGCCGATCCGCCAGCACGCGTACACCACCGCCGTCAGGTCGGCGCCCGGCGGCACGAGCAGGGCGACCCGGTCCCCGGCGGCCACCCCGCGCGCAGTGAACCCGGCCGCGAGCTCGCGCACCCGCCGCTCGAGCAACGCGAACGACACCGCATCGCGCGGGCTCGTCGTCGCCCGGAGGGGGCCCTGGGAGCGTCGCGCGGGCTGGTTGCCGTCTCGGGTGGGGTGCCGCGCGTTCGCGACGGACACCACCGCCGGGGACGGGTCCCCGGCGCGGGCGGTCAGCGCCGCCCCGAGAGGGCGACCCGGCTCCCCGTCGCGGCGGCGGGGCGCGGCGGGGGAGGAGGTGATCCACTCCCAGGTGTGCCGCGCGGTCTGCGGGGCGTCCTCGGTGACCAGGTGCGAGGCGTTCTCGTAGCGCTGCACCTGGGCGTGGGGCAACCGCGTCATCAGGTCGCGCAGGTAGCGGTCGGAGAACACCGGGTCGCGCGGGCCCCACAGCAACAGCACCGGCACCGCCGCGTCCCGGCCGAGCTCGACGAGGCCCGCCGCCACGCCGTCGAGGGCGGCGGCGCTCGGGTGGCCGGGTTCCAGCGGGATGTCGGCCACGAACTCGGCGACGGCCCGGCGCCGCGACGCGCTCGCGTAGGGGGCGGCGAGCGCGTCCCGCACCTCGCGGTCGAGCGCCGGCCGCGACAGCAGGCCCGTGGCCCGCACGAAGACCGGTGTGACGGCGCACACCGCCCGGCGCAACGCGGCGGTGCGGGCGATCCGGATCAGCGACGGCGCGGCGGAGTCCGACGGCTGGTGCACCCCGGTGTTCGCCAGGACGACACCGCTGATCCTCAGGGGGTCGAGCGGGTCGCGGTGGGCCAGGGCGAAGCCCAGGGAGATCGGGCCGCCCCAGTCGTGCCCGACCGTCACCAGCGGGCCGGCCACCCCCATCGCGGCCGTCACCACGTCGAGGTCGTCGATGCGCCGGGCCAGCGTGCGCGGCGTGTCGGTGCGGTCCGACCAGCCCATGCCGAGCTGGTCCACCGCGATCACCCGCCAGCCCGCCGGGGCCTGCGCCAGGAACCGGCGCCAGAGGAAGGACCAGGTCGGGTTGCCGTGGACGCACACCATCGTGCCGGCGCTCGGTTCGGCCCCGTTGTCGAGGACGTGCCAGGTGCGGGTCACGCCGTCGGCGTCCTCCGCGGTGACCAGACGTGACCAGCGGGGGTCCAGCCCGGGCAGGGCCGGGGGGAGCGAGGCCGTCACCACACCACCTCGGCGCAGCACGCGTTGAGCCCCGACCCGACGCCCATCAGCAGCACCCGGTCGCCCGCGGCGAGGGAGTCGACCTGCGTGGCGAGGGTGAACGGGATGGCGGCCGGGCCCATGTTGCCGCGCGTCGGGAACGTGCGGGGGACGCGCTGCGGGTCGATGCCCAGCGCCGCGCACATCGCCTTGGTGTGCACCTGGGAGACCTGGTGGGCGACGTAACGGTCCATGTGCTGCCAGTCGAACTCGGCCCTGGCGTCCTCCCACACCACCGCGGACAGCGCGATGCCGGCGTCGAGCAGGCCCTTGGCGTCGGTGCGCATCGACTCGAGGTCACCGATGCACAGCTCGTGGTGCTCGGTGGCGGCGCGCATCACGCCGCCGAGGAACCGGTGGCCGTCGGGGTGGTCGCGGGCGCGACCCAGCACCATCGCCGCGGCACCCGAGCCGAGCGTGAGCGTGGCGAACTGGGAGAGCACGTCGTCCCGCGTGGCGTCCGGCCGCGACAGCCGGTCCAGGGTGACCTCCTGGGTGTGCCGCGTGCCCTCCCCGTCCACGACCAGCGCGTAGTCGATGCGGCCGGAGTCGATCATGGTGGCGGCGAGCTGCATGCCGTTGAGGAACCCCAGGCAGGCGTTGGCGAGGTCGAAGTTCATGCAGGACGTCGGGAGCCCGAGCGCGGCGTGGACGGCGACCGCCGCCGACGGCTCCAGGTGCGCGCGGCTGACCGAGGTGTCGATGAGCAGCCCCACCCGGGCGGGGTCCACCCCGGCCTCGGCCAGTGCCTTCGCCCCGGCCATCGCCGCGGCGTCGGTGAAGGTCACGTCGGCCGGCCACCAGCGCCGCTCGCTGATCCCGGCCAGTCCGGCCAGGAGCCCGGGCCGCAGGCCCACCCGGCGGAACGTCGTGGCGAGCCGGTCGTCGACGTCGGCGGACGTCAGGACCTCCGGAGCGTCGATCGCGGCGACCGCCAGCACGGTGGTGTCGGTGAAGCGGTACGTGGCGTTTCCGGTCATGGTTCCTTCTTCGTGATGGCGGCGACCCCGCCCCAGGCGAGGTCCGTCAGGTGGTCGGCGAGCGACTCCCGGCTCATCGTGCGGTGGTCGATCCACCAGTCCGCGGTGCTCTGCACCATCCCGACCAGGCCGTGCGCCCAGACCTCCGCGCCGACCGGGTCCCCGACGCGTTCGTTCAGGAGGCCCGCGAGCAGGCGCGCGATCTGCTCGCGGGTGTCGGCGACGATCCGGTCCCCGGCCTCGTGGCCGACGGGATGGTGCACGACGAACCGCCACAGTTCCGGGTCCTCGTCCAGGCAGGCCAGGAAGGCCCCGATCATGCGGCGGATCTGCTCGGCCGGGGCGAGGTCGCGCTGTACCTGGGCCGAGATGCGGGCCACCAGCGCGCTCGCGGCCACCTCGCCCACGGCCCGCTGCAGGCCGGCGCGATCGGTGAAGTGGGTGTAGATGACCGGCTTGGTGATCCCGGCGGTCGCCGCGATCTCGGCCACCGACACGCCCGCGCCGGACCGCCGTACGGCGGTCATCGCCGCGGCGAGGAGTTCGGCCCGGCGCTCGGCCCGGTGCGGGGGAACCACCGCGTCACGCCGCGGTGGCCGGCGGTGCCGGCCGGAAGAGGTCCGGTGCGGGGCCGGGGACGGGGGAGGGTTCGTCGCTGCGGGCACCGCCCTCGGGGTTCCTGCTCATGACTCTCTCCTCGGGTGTCGCCCCGGACACGGGTGCGCGAAGCCGTCTCGACGACGGCCGCTCGCTGGTGTGGGCCGGGCGAGTGGCGCGGACCGCCGACGGCGTTCCGCCGCATCCCGGAACGGGCTGAACCGGACTGAACGCCCGCGAGGAGGACCTCGAAGCCTCCCGGTGCTCGCGCTGCGGGCGATACGCCGGGTCCGGGGCATACGGCCGAGCCCTGCACGGCTCTGTGAGCAGGATAGGTATGCCGTTGCGTTGCGTGCAACTCGTGGTCCGGGGTGCGGAGGAGCCCCGCCCCGGCCCCCGTACAGCGCCCCCGCCAACCGTTCGCGTGCAGCGAAGGCAAGTTTGCACTTGACGCAACTTGCAGTGGATGCAATATTAGATGCACCTCCTCTTCCCCACCTCACGTCGAATCGGGGTACCGCCATGCCCGAACCACCGGACACCCGTTCCCTCACCGTCGCGCCGGCCGGCGACGCGCGGCGCGTGCGGCTGGTGTTCGGCGGCCTGCTGCTCACCGTGTTCATGGCGACGCTGGACCAGACCGTGCTCAGCGCCGCGCTGCCGACGATCGTGGGGGACCTGGGCGGGGTCGGGCTGCTGTCCTGGGTGACGACGGCCTACATCCTCGCGGCCACGATCGTCATGCCCGCCTACGGCCGGCTCGGCGACCTGATGGGCCGCAGGGGACTGTTCCTGTCCGCGATCGCGATCTTCGTGACGGGCTCGGCGATCGGGGGGTCCGCCGGCTCGATCGGCTGGCTGATCGCCGGCCGGTTCGTCCAGGGCCTCGGTGGCGGCGGGCTCGTGATCACCGCGCAGGCGATCATCGCCGACGTCCTCCCGCCCCGGCAGCGTGCCGCCTACACCGGCGTGCTGGGCTCGGTCTTCGCCGTCACCTCGGTCGGGGGCCCGCTGGTGGGCGGGTGGTTCACCGACGTCGCAGGCTGGCGCTGGTGCTTCTGGATCAACATCCCGCTCGGTGTCGCCGCGCTCGGTGTCGCCGCGCTCGTGCTGCGCCTGCCGGCCGGCCCGACGCGTCGTCCCCGACCGGACGGGTGGGGGATGGCGTGGTGCACCGTCGCCGTCACCGCGCTGGTGCTGCTCGCCACCTGGGCCGGCACGCGCTACGCCTGGCTCTCCCCGCATATCGCCGGGCTGGCCGTGGTGACGGTGGTGGCGTCGGTGCTGTTCGTCCGGGCCGAGGCGCGGGCGGGGGAGCCGGTGATCCCGCTCGGGCTGTTCGGCAACCGGACGGTCGTGGTCGCGACGTCCGCCGGGCTGCTGGTGGGTGTCGGGCTGTTCGCCGTGAGCAGCTACCTGCCCACGTTCCTCCAGATGGCCGGGGGCCGCGGCGCCACGTCGTCGGGCCTGCTGATGCTGCCGATGATGGCGGGCATCCTGGTGTCGTCCACGCTGTCGGGGCTCGCGATCTCCGCCACGGGCCGCTACCGGCGCTACCCGATCGCGGGCATGGCGGTGTGCGCCGTGGCGCTCGTGGGCATGTCGACCATGCAGGCCGTCACACCGGGCTGGGTGGTCGGCGGGTACCTGCTCGTGTTCGGCATCGGGATCGGCCTGGTGCTGCAGGTGCTGGGGCTGGTCGTGCAGAACGCCGTGGCCGACACGATGGTCGGCACGGCGACCGCCACCCACAACTTCTTCCGTGAGATCGGCGCCGCCCTGGGCACCGCCGTGGTCGGCTCGGTGTTCACCGGCCGGTTGACCGCCGCGCTGGACGGTGGCGACGCGGCCGGTGTCGGGACGGCCGGGCTCACGCCGGGCGCGGCCGCCCGGCTGCCCGACGGCGTCCGCGCCGCACTGGCCGACGCCTACGCCACCGCACTGACCCCGGTGCTCGGGTGGCTCGTGCCGCTGTTCGCGGTGGGCCTCGTGCTCGTCGTGTTCCTGCCGAACCTCCCTCTCCGCACCACCACAGCCGCAAGGAGCTGATCATGCGTATCGCCGTCGTCGCCCTGGACACCCGTGGTGGGGTCCAGCCCTACATCGCACTCTCGCTCGGTCTGCGGGCCGCCGGGCACGACGTCCGGATGGCCGTGCACGCCGACGCCGCGCCCGCCGTCGCCGCGCGCGGGATCGCGACCGTGCCGCTGGCCGGCGACGTCGAGGAGGCCGTTCGCGAGGGCGGTGTCGCAGGCATGAACCCGATCGCCCGGCAGCGCTTCATGCGGCGGATGACGCGCGAGGTCTCCGGCGTGCAGGCCCGGCAGGCCCTCGACGGCTGCGGCGACGCCGACCTGTTCACCGCCGGCGTCGGCGGCTCGGGGATCGCGACGGCGCTGGCCGAGAAGCTCGGGCGCCCGTTCGTCGGGGCCCAGCTGCAGCCGATCGGGCCGCCCACCGCGGCGTTCCCCGGCCCGCTGATGCCCCGGGTTCCGCGCTGGTCGGGAGCGGCGGGCGTGCGCCTGTCGCACCGGGTGACCGCGCTGGGGATCGGGATGCTGACCGGGCCGGGCACCACGCTGGTGCGCGCCGCCTACGGCCTGTCGCCGCGTGCGGTCGCGGCCGGACCGGGCCTGCCGGTCCTGTACGGCTACAGCCCGGTCGTGGTGCCCGCGCCGCCCGAGTGGGGCCCGGACCGTCACGTCACCGGGTACTGGACGCTCCGGGACGGCGACGGCTGGACCCCGCCCGCCGAGCTGTCCGCCTTCCTCGCCGCCGGGGCGCCGCCGGTGTGCGTGGGTTTCGGCAGCATGGTCGGTGACGACCCGGCGGGCCTCGCCGAGACCGTCCTCGCCGCGGTCCGCCGGGTCGGGGCGCGGGCGATCCTGCTCTCGGGGTGGGGCGGGCTCGCGGCCGCGGTGGCGGACGCCGAGGACGTGCTGGTGCTCGACCAGGCGCCGCACGACTGGCTCTTCCCGCGCTGCGCCGCCACCGTGCACCACGGCGGCGCCGGCACCACCGGCGCGGCGGTGCGGGCCGGCGTACCCGCCGTCGTCGTGCCGTTCGGCATGGACCAGCCCTTCTGGGCGTCGCGGGTCGCCGCGTTGGGCACCAGCCCGGACCCGATCCCGCGCCGGCGCCTCACCGCGACCGGGCTGGCCGGCGCCCTGCGCGCGGCCGCCGACCCGGTGATGCGCCACCGCGCCGCCGAGGTCGGCGAGCGGGTGCGGGCCGAGGACGGCGTGGCCAGCGCCGTGGCGCACTACGCCGCGGTCGCCGACCGCCTCCACCTGTCCTGAACCCGACTCCCGAAGGAAGGTCCCACGATGACACCAGCCCCCGTCGGGCCGCCCGGATCGCTGACGGCGATCGACATCACCGACCCGGCCTTCAAGGCCGACCCCTTCCCGACCTACTCCCGCCTGCGCAGCGAGCATCCGGTCTTCCCGGTGCGCCTCCCGCGCGCCGAGACCGCCTACCTGATCACCCGCTACGACGACGTGGCCGCCGCGCTCGTGGACGAGCGGCTGCTGAAGAACCGGCGCACCGCCCTCACCCCGGAGCAGTTCCGGCGCGGCCCGAAGATCCCGGGTTTCCTCTCGTCGCTGGAGCGCGGCCTGCTCTCCCTCGACGGCGACGAGCACGACCGGCTCCGCGTGCTGGTGAACCAGGCCTTCACCCCGCGGCGGATCGAGGCGATGCGCGAGCAGGCCCAGGTGCTGGCCGACGGCCTGCTCGACGCCGCACTGGCCAAGGCAGGCCCCCGCGGCGAGCTCGACCTCCTCGCGGACTACGCGCTCCCGCTGCCGCTCACCCTCATCGCGCGCATCCTCGGGGTGCCCGAGAGCGACGGCGACCGCTTCCACCGCTGGACCACGGCGCTGTTCTCGCTCACCGACGGCAACCCGTTGACGGTGCCCTCGGTGCTGCGCTTCCTGCGCTACCTGCACTCGCTCATCGCCGCACGCACGAGGCATCCGACCGACGACCTGATCTCCGGGCTCACCGCGGCCCGCGAGCGCGACGACCGGCTCACCACCGACGAGATCCTCGCCATGGTCGTGCTACTGCTGACCGCGGGCCACGAGACCACGGTGAACCTCATCGGCACCGGGGCGCTGGCCCTGCTCCAGCACCCCGACCAGCTCGCCCGCCTGCGTGACGACCCCGACGTCGTCCGGTCGGGCGTCGAGGAGCTCGTGCGCTACGTGGTGCCCGCCGAGACCGCCACCCAGCGCTACGCCCGCGAGGACGTCCTGTGGGGCGACGTCACGATCCCCCGGGGCGCCACCGTGCTCGCCGTGGTCGCGTCCGCCAACCGCGATCCCGCCCAGTTCACCGACCCCGACACGCTCGACCTGGCCCGCCGACCCAACCGGCACCTCTCGTTCGGCAAGGGCGCGCACTACTGCCTCGGCGCGTCGCTGGCCCGCCTCGAGGCCTCGGTCGCGCTGCCGACCCTGCTGCGCCGCATCCCGGAGCTGAGGTTGGCCGTCCCGCCCGACCAGCTGCGCTGGCGGGGCGGGCTCGTCCTGCGGGGCCTGCGCGAGCTGCCGGTGAGCGTCCGGTGACGCCCCGACGCGATCGCTCCCTCGGAGCCGCCGCGAGCCCGGCGCGCCGGGCCCGGATCCTGGCCGGTGCCGCCCTCGCCCTGACCGTCGCCGGCATCGTCGTCGCCGTGCTCGAACCGCCCTGGCTCACCGGCCCGCTCCGCGACACGGTGCTGGCGGCCGGCCCCGCTTCCCCGGTGGTGTTCGTCGTGGCGTACGTGGTGGCGACGCCGCTGCACCTCGGCGGGGTGCTCACCGCGTTGTCGGTGCTGGTCTGGCCGATCCCGGTGGCCGCGGCGCTGTCGTACGTCGGCGGCGTGCTGGGGTGCGTGCTGACCGCGGCGGTGCTCGCCCGGGCCGGCACCCGCCGCGCGCGGCAGCGCGACGGCTGGCCGGCCTGGTTGGAACGCCTCGCCGACCGCGTCGGCCGGCGCCCGTTCCTCGTCGGGACCGCGGTGCGCTTCGTGCTGCAGTCCGGCCTCGCCGTGGAGGCCTTCTACCTGCTCACCGGCTACACCCGGCGCCGCTACCTCGCGGTCACCGCGGTCGGGTTCGGCCTGTACGTCGTGCAGGCCGTGCTCGGCATCGTCGCACTCGGCGCCCTGGTGCGGGTGTCCCCGTGGCTCGGTCTCCTCCTCGTCGCCGTCCCGCTGGCCGCCGTTCCCGTGGTACTGGCGATGCGTCACCGGGCCCGGCCGCGCCCCGGCGCCGAGCCGGGATCATGATCGACCTCGTGGGCGGTGCGGATGAACTCGGCGGGCGGCTGGCCGACGCGGTGCGCCGGTGGCAGGCGACGGCCCTGCGGGTCGGTGCGACCGACCACGCGCGGGCACAGGACGGCGTGCGGGCGGCGTACGCATTCGCCGGCCTGGCGCCGCCGCGCCGGTTCGTGTGGCACGACTCCCCGATGGCGGGCCTCGCGGCGGCGGTCGCACTGGTCGCCGGCGAGGGCGAGGAATCGGTGTGGCGGCCCCTCGTCGACGCCGTCGGCGACGAGCGCACCGCGGTGGCGGTGCACGCACCCCACCTGGTCTGTCGGGTGCGGGCCGAACTGGTGGAGCCGCTGATCGTGCGGGTGTGGCAGGCCTGGGCCGAGCAGGTGGTCCAGGAGGCGCGCGACGTCTGTTGGGACTGCTCGTTCCACCGCCCGGAGCACGAGACGACCTCGATCCTGCAGGCGGCGGGTCTCGGCACCCTCACGCGGTTGCGTGCTGCACTCGCGGCCCGCGGGGACCCCACGGAGGTGTTCGCCGCGGCCGAAACCGTCGAGGTCGGCCACATCGGTGCCGATACGGCCCATCAGTGGGTCGACGTGTGGCAGCTGCGGGAGCTGACCGGCCGAGGCCTCCCGGCCGCCGCTCCGGTCGTGGCGGGGTTGGCGCAGGTGGCCCAGGCAGCGGGCTCGTGCTGGCCGATGCGGGAGGTCGCGGTGCTGACGCGACGTCCGGTCCTGCTGCACCACGACGCAGCGGGCCGGCTTCATCGTGACGGAGGCCCGGCCGCGCTGTGGCCGGACGGGTTCGCGGTGTGGGCCTGGCACGGCACCCGCGTTGCACGGCACGTCATCGAGGATCCGGGCTCGATCACCGCCGACGAGGTGGAGGAGGAGCTCGACGAGCGCGTGCGTCAGGTGCTGCGGGAGCGGATGTGCCGTGGCGGCGGCCCGGACGCGCCGCGCTGCTGATGCGGCAGGGCGGGACCGGAATCAGGAGAGACCGGTGACCCGCATGGTGATGTTGATGCGGCCGATGTCGAGTCCGCACGCCGGGTCGGCGGTTCCCGGGTAGGTCGTGGGTACGCCGTGGTAGGCGAAGCGGGACTCGCGGCCGAAGACGAAGGCGTCCCCCGAGAGCAGGGCGACATCGGTACGGGGTTCGCCGCGGTTGCGTGGGTTTCCGAACCGGAACCGGCAGGTGTCACCGATACTGAGCGATACGACCGGATCGTCGACGGTCTCGTCCTTGTCCTGGTGCATGCCGAGCCGCGCCTCGCCGTCATAGAAGTTCACCAGGGCCGCATCGGGCAGGTACTCGACCTCGGGCCCGTAGGCGGCCGCTACGGCAGCGCGGCCGATGTCGCCCAGCCACCCGGGGAACGGGAGGACGCGACGCCCGTTGACGTCGTCGGCGGTGCGGGTGTAGCGGTAGGGCTGCCAGTGCCAGCCCAGGCAGACGGTCCGAACCGACATGCTGTGCCCGCCGGGCAGCGACGCCGCCCTGATCGGGACCGGCCCGGTCGACCAGGCGTGGAAGGCCTGGACCAGCTGCCGTTGCTGCGTGATGTCCAGCCAGCCCGGCAGGTGGATCGCCCCGGATGCGATGGCGCGCCGCTCGCGGCGTGGGAGGTCCGGCCCGAACAGGGTCATGGGACGGTCTGCCGTGGACATCAGGTGGCGTCGTGGAAGACGAGTCCCAGGGTGAACCGCCGGCCGGACCGGATCACCGACACGCCGTGCCGGACGGGTGCGGCCGACCAGCCGCGCGCGGAGCGCACGGGCCGGTCGCGGGTGGTGAACACCAGGCCGTGGCCGTGGGGGATGAGGGTGGCGGTGGCCCGGGACTGGGCCCGCGGGCGCTGTTCGCAGACCAGGAACTCGCCGCCGGTGTGGTCGACGCCGGGATCGTTGAGGTTGATCACGACCTGCAGCGGGAAGACCAGCTCCCCGTACAGGTCGCGGTGCAGCGCGTTCCAGTCCCCGGGGCCGTAGCGGAGCAGGATCGGGGTGGACCGGGTCTGGCCCGCGGCGTGGCACAGGGCCAGCCACTCGTCGAGGGTGTCGGGCCACGGGGCCTCCCGCCCCAGCCGGGACCACCAGTCACGCGCGATCGGCAGCAACCGCGGGTACAGCGCCTGTTTGAGGGCGACGACCGCGGCCGGGAACGGTTCGGCGAAGTAGCGGTACTGGCCCTCGCCGAAGCGGTGGCGGGCCATGTCGACCGTGGATCGGAACCGGGACACCTCGGGGTAGAGCGCCGCGATGTCCGCGGCCTCACCGGGTGACAGCAGCGGGCCGGTCGGCGCGCAGCCGTAGCCGTCGAGCTCGGCGCGGACTCCTGCCCAGTCGACCGCGTCGACGCGACCGGCCCACGGTCCTGCGGCGGCGGGTGTTCGGGTGGTCATGCGGCGGCCTCCAGGGTGAGCAGGGCGCGTTTGGCTTCCGTCCCGCCGAGGTAGCCGCCCATGGATCCGTCGGAGCGCACCACCCGGTGGCACGGCACGACGACCGGGAGCGGGTTGGTGGCGCAGGCGGTGCCGACGGCGCGCACGGCCTTCGGGTTGCCGGCCAGCGCGGCCACGGCGGCGTAGCTGGCGGTGTGCCCGTAGCCGATGTCGGGCAGCCGGCGCAGCACGGTGGCGCGGAACCCGGCCGAGAGCCGCCAGTCCAGCGGGATGTCGAACGCGTGGCGGGTGCCGGTGAAGTACTCCTCCAGCTCCCGCGCGGCGGTGTCGAGGCGGGCGGGGGCGTGCAGGATGCGGGGGCTGATCCGGTCGGCCAGGGTCTGCAGGACCGCGTCGTGGTCCTCGGCGCGGTAGGCCACCCGGACCAGACCCTGCTCGGTCGCGGCGATCAGCAGTGGGCCGACCGGGGTGTCGACGGTGCGGAAGGCGACGTCGAGGATGCCCTCGGCCTGCGCCGCGCCGGCCAGACGCTCGCGCAACCGGCGTAGATCGTCGGGAGCGTCGGGGTAGGCCTGCGCCAGGTGGCGGGGCAGGTCGTCGTGGATGCTCATCGGGTCTCCCCTTTCCTGGCGGTGGTCGGTGGGTAGGTGCGTCGGAGCGTGGCGATGCCGTCGGCGGCGGCGCGCCGCGCGGCGTCGGTGCTGCCACCGAGGATGGCGGCGACCTCGACGTGCGGCAGCCCGGCCACGTAGTGGTAGACGACGGCGTGGCGCTGTTTGGCGGGCAGCCGCGTCACCGCCTCGACCAGGTCCGGGTCGGGCCCGCCGGGATCGGGCGCTGTCGCCGTCTCGGGAACCCGCTCGACGGGGGTCGCCCGACGTCCTGCGGCGCGGACGACGTCGATGGCCTTGCGGTGCGCGATCGTCACCAGCCACGCCTCGACGTTCGCGCCGGCAGGCAGATCCGGGTAGGCCTTCATCGCCGACAGGAACGTCTCCGACCAGGCGTCGTCGACGTCACCCGGCCCGAGCACCGCGCGGCACACACGCAGCACCGTGGCCCCGTGCACCGCCACGACGGTCTCGAACGGCTCTTTGCTCGTCACAACAGGCAGACGCCCCCGGTTCCGGGATCGTGAGATCGGACGGCGCGAATTCTCACCGGGGGCGGGTGCCGGAGGGCGCCCGCCGCAGTCACATGACCGATGCTCCCACGCGCTGCGCGGCACAGAGTCGTCCGGTGATGTCACCGGGCCCGTCCGGGCACCGGCCGCCTGTCGACGAGGAGAGCCATGTCCACCACCCGACCCGGATCGCTACCGGCCGCTCTGTCCAGCCAGCCCCGTCTGCACCAGCACGGCGTCGTGGTGCAGGAGTTCGGCTCGGTCAAGCAGTTCCCGATCGGGCTGTCCTACGACGCCCGGATGCTGTCCTGCGAGAAGGTGAACAGGATCCTCGCCGACACCCAGGTGCTCCATGCGCTCTACAAGAAGTGCCACTGGCAGATGAGAGGAGTGACCTTCTACCAGCTGCACCTCCTGCTGGACAAGCACGCCGAGGAGCAGCTCGGGCTGGTGGACGCGCTCGCCGAGCGCGTGCAGACGCTGGGCGGCGTGGCGGTCGGGGATCCGCGCCACGTGGCCGAGCTGACCTCGGTGCCGCGCCCTCCCGACGGCGTGGAGGAGGTGCCGGCCATGCTGTCGCGGCTGCTGGCGGCCCATGAGGAGATCCTCGTCCAGGCCCACGCGGCCGCAGCCACGGCGGCGCAGCAGGGCGACGACGGCACGAACGACCTGCTGGTGTCCCAGGTGGTCAGGACCGGTGAGCTGCAGGCCTGGTTCCTGGCCGAGCACCTCGTCGAGACCCCCCTGGCGCGGGTCTGAGACGGCCGCGGGTCCGGGAGCACATCAGTGACGGTGACGCAGGTAGGTCAGCACCGCCTGGACACGGCGGTGATCGGTGTCCGCGGGGGCGATGCGGAGCTTGCGGAAGATCGCCGTCACGTGCTTCTCGACGGCGGCCTGGCTGACGAACAGACCCTGGGCGATGCCCAGGTTGGACTTGCCCTCGGCCATGGCGGCCAGCACCGCGAGCTCGCGTGCGGTCAGCTGGCGCAGCGGGTCGCCCCGGTTGCGGCGCCCCAGCATGAGCCCCACCACCTCCGGGTCGAGCGCACTGCCGCCCGCTGCGACTCTCCCGACCGCGTCCACGAAGGCCGCCACGTCGCCCACGCGCTCCTTGAGCAGGTAGCCGACCCCTTCCGGGCGTTCGCCGATGAGCCCCACCACGAACGACGGTTCGCAGAACTGGGAGAGGATGAGCACGCCCACGTCCGGCTCGCGGCGGCGGACCTCCATGGCGGCACGCAGCCCGTCGTCCGCGCGCCGCGGGGGCATCTGCACGTCGACGATCATCACGTCGGGACGGTGCGCGAGCGTGCGGCCCAGCAGGTCTTCGGCGTCCCCCGACTGGGCCACCACGTCGAGCCCCGCCCCGGCCAGTATCCGGACGATGCCCTCGCGGAGCAGCACGTCGTCCTCGCCGACCGTCACCCTGAGACGCGGTTCCGGGCCGACCATCGCTCACTCTCCCTCCGGCGTCCGGCCGGGACGACCGCACCCTTGTGAGGGTGGCCGCCGGCGCGGCCCCCGGCTGTCATGTGCCCTCGCCTCCCCTGCACGGGTCGGCCACGCCGCACTGTGGGGCAGACCCCACGAACTCGGTAGGGTTGCCGCCGTGACCAGGACCCTTCAGCTCGTGGTGGGGGAGGACCAGGCCCTGATCCGGGAGGGCGTCGTCCGGATGCTGGAGCGGGCCGGGCTCGAGGTCGTCGGCACCGCGGGCGACGCGGTCGACCTGGTGCGCAAGGTGCGCGCCCACCGGCCCGATGTCATGATCACCGACATCCGGATGCCTCCCGGCCACTCCGACGACGGCCTGCGCGCGGCCATCGAGATCCGGCGGACCGACCCGGAGATCGGCGTCGTCGTGCTCTCGCAGTTCCTCGAGGACCGGTTCGTGCACGACCTCGTCGGCGACCGGGCCGACGGTGTCGGTTACCTCCTCAAGGAGAAGGTGGCCGACGCGACCGTCCTGGTGGACGCGGTGCACCGCGTGGCGGACGGCCGCTCCGCGCTGGACCACGACGTGATCGCCGCGCTCGTGGGACGCCGCCGGGTCAACAGCCCGATCGAGGGGCTCACGCCCCGGGAACGCGATGTTCTCGCGCTGATGGCCGAGGGCCGCTCCAACACCGGCATCGCCGAGCATCTCGTCGTCACGGTGCCGGCCGTGGAACGGCACGTGACCGGCATCTTCAGCAAGCTCGGCCTGCACCAGTCCGACGCCGACCAGCACCGGCGGGTCCTGGCCGTCCTCAGGTACCTGCAGCGCTGAACAGGCCGCGCAGATCGGCCAGCGGGAGCTGGTCCTTGAGCACGAAGGCGCGTGCACCGCACGCGGCGATCTCCTCCGCCGTCCAGCTCGACGAGTCGCTCGACGTCAGGACGATCAGGGGGGCGCCGGCGTGGATGGTCAGGGCGCGGGTGATGGCGATCCCGGTGTGATCGGGCAGGTTGACGTCGAGCAGGACACCGTCGGGTCGGTGGAGCAGCACGGCCGCCAGAGCCGACTCCCCGTCGGCGACGTCGGCGACGACACGGATGCCACGCAGCCCCAGCAGCCGCACGACCACGCGCCGGAAGGCGGGGTCGTCGTCGACGACGAGGACGGTCGGGGCCATCCGACCAGTGTCGCCGCGCCCCCGGCGACCACCATGGGGCAGACCCCATGCCGCGGTCAGCGCCGGGCCACCCATCCGGGTATCTCGGCGCGAACCGTCGTCCCGCGGCCGCGCGGGGACTCGAGGACGAGGTTTCCGCCGAGCGCGTCGACGCGGTCGGCCAGGCCGGCCAGGCCGGTGCCGCCCCCGCCCGCGCCGCCGATCCCGTCGTCGCGCACCTCGACCACGAGCCGCGCGTCGTCGACGGCGATGGTCACGGTGGCGTGCGTCGCGCGCGAGTGCTTGGCCGCGTTCGTCAGGGCCTCGGACACGAAGAAGTAGGCGTTCGTCTCGACCGCCTCGGTGAAGCGGGCCTCCGATTCGCCCGACACGGTGACGGGGAGTGCCGCACGGGCGGCGAGCGCCTCGACCGCCGCGAACAGCCCGCGGGCAGCGAGCACGGGAGGATGGACGCCGGCCGCGAGCTCGCGGAGCTCGTCGATCGCCTCCTGGGCCTGCTCGATGGCGTCGTCGAGCATCTCGTGCGCGTGGGCGGGGTCCGCGTCGAGCTCCTCGCGCGCCACGTGCAGGCCGATGAGCAGGGAGACCAGCCGCTGCTGGGCGCCGTCGTGCAGGTCGCGCACCACCTGCCGGCGCACCGCGGCGGAGTTCTCGACGATGCGGCGCTGCGCCGCGCGCGCCTCGGCGGTGCGGATCTCCGCGGCGTCGCGCTGACGCACCATCTCCTCCGCCGCGCGCCGATCGGAGATGTCGGTGAACGCGAGCACCGCGCCGAACCCGTGGGGCATCGCGATGGGCGCGGACCACCAGGCGATGGGGAACATCGAGCCGTCGCGACGGATGAACCACTCGTCGTCACCGTGCACCGTCAGGCCGGTCCGGCGGGGCCGCAGCATCGGGCAGTCGTCCTGCGGGTAGGCGGTGCCGTCGGGCCGCTTGTAGTGGACCGTCGCGTGGCTCGGCCTGCCGCGCAGCTCGGCGGCGTCGTCGTAGCCGAGCGCGGCGACCGCCGCCGGGTTGGCGAACACGATCGAGCCGGCCTCGTCGACCACCCACACCGGTTGCGGCGCATCGCGGAGGATCTGGGCCAGGAAGTCCGCTGCCGGGCGCACCCCCACCTCCTGCCGAGCCGGGACCACACGCGGACCGTACCGTCACGGCGGCGCCCGCGCGCGTCCTCCGCGCGCGTCCTCCGCGTGTGGAGCCTGTCGGGTTAGCCCTACCCCCGATGTCCGGTCACCCTGACACCATGGGTGGGTGCCGCGGTCGATCCTGGTCGCTCACGGCGACGTGTCCGGGCGGGTCTCGTCACGTGCAGCACGCGGTTGATCGGGGACGGGGTCGATGGACATCGGTGAGCGCCCGTTGCGGGTCGCGATCGGCGAGGACGACGTCCTGCTCCGGGAGGGCATCGCACGGATACTGACCGACGCCGGCCTCGAGGTGGCGAGCCAGAGCGGGGACGCCGACGACCTGGTGCGGCGCACGCTCGCCTACCGGCCCGACGTCGTCGTCGTCGACGTGCGGATGCCGCCCCGCCGGGAGGACGACGGCGTGCGCGCCGCGATGGAGCTGCGCCGCCGCTCGCCCGGCATCGGGGTGCTGATCCTGTCGCAGTTCTGCGAGCCCGCCTACGTGATGGGGCTGATCGGCGACAACCCCGAGGGCGTGGGGTACCTGCTCAAGGAGCGGGTCGGAGACGTGGCGGCGTTCGTCGACGCCGTGACGAGGGTCGCGACCGGCGGCAGCGCGCTGGATCCGGAGGTCGTGGCCCGGATGCTCGGCCGTCGCCCGGGAGGCGACCCGCTCGGCCCGTTGACCGCCCGGGAGCACGCGGTGCTCGCCGCGATGGCCGAGGGGCGGTCGAACCTCGGGATCGCGCAGGAGCTGTTCATCAGCCAGGCCGCCGTCGAGAAGCACGTGACCGCGATCTTCCGCAAGCTGCGCATCGCGCCCGCGGACACGGAGCACCGCCGTGTCCAGGCCGTCCTGACCTACGTCCGCGCCGACGACCGGCAGACCCCCGCCGGTCGTCCGGTCAACCCCACTGCGGTGCGGGAGCCCGTGCCGCACGATCGGCCGTGACGGACCCGGCGACGGGGCACACGCTCACCCGAGCCTCACACCAGGGAGGTACCACCATGTCCACACCGGACACGCACGACGAGCTCAGCGCCCGGCTCGAGCGCACCGAGATCCAGCGCAGCCCCTCGTCGATACCGGGGCGGGAGATCGTGCAGGTGCTCACGAAGATCCCGTGCGGGGTCGAGTCCGGGTGGCACACCCATCCCGGCGAGAGGTCGGCTACATCGTCGCGGGCACCGTGCAGATGTCGATCAAGGATCGGCCCGCGCTGCACCTGAACGCCGGTGACGGCTTCCTCATCCCGCCCGACGTCCCGCACAACGCCCTCGACCTCGGGCCGGACACGGGGATGATGCTCTCCACCTACGTCGTCGCCGTGGACCGTCCGCTCTCGACGTTCGCCTGACGGGGCATCCGCTGCCGGGAGTGTGCCGCCGATCAGGACCGCGTGATCGTGCGGACGGTCAGCTGGGGACCGGGTGGCGTGCCCGTGCACCCGGTGCCGGCGGTCGCCACGAACACGGCGGCGGTGTCGCCGGGCGGGTAGACGCGAAGGCCGCGCACCGGCGTGGGTCGGCACACCGCGGGGTCGAAGTTGCGGACCTCGGCGAGCTGCAGCTGGGCCGAAGCGCTGCCGCCCGGCGGAACCACCACCTGCGCACCGCGCGCTCCCGACATCTGCGCCGCCGGGCCGACCTGGTGGCCGTCGTCGCCCGCGACGTAGGAGACACCGGGGAAGCCCCGCAGCTCGCAGGCCCGGCTGCCGGCGTTGGTGAAGACGAGCGGCCGGTACACCGAGCCGGCCGCGGCGTCCGCCGGGCCCAGCGTCACCCTCAGCTCGGCCGAGGTGCACCGGGAGAGGGCCGGTCCGGGCGACGCGGCCGGTGCCGCCGATGCCGGTGCCGCGGATGCCGGTGCCGCGGATGCCGGTGCCGCGGATGCCGGTGCGGCCGATACCGGCGCGGCCTGTGTCGCCGGGCCGGTGGCGGGGGAAGTCGCCGGCGCCTGCCCGCACGCCGTGACGACGAGCGCCGCGGCGACGGCCGCGACCCGCCGTCGGTGTCGGTGTCGCGCCTGGCGTGTCGAGATGTGCATCGCGTCGCCCTCCGTGGCCGTGATCAGGTCTTCCTGCCGGGCGGAACGCTAGAACGGGTGGGCGAGCGGCTGCTTCGGTCGTTCGACTGTCCGCCGTGGTACCCGGCCCCGACGGCGACCGCCCCGGGGGACGAGAAAGGGCAGCGCAGTGGCACTCGACGCCCCCGAGCCCGACGGGCGCGCGCGGTCGCCGGTCGCGGCCGTCCGACCGGTGTCCGCGCCCGGCACCCGCCTGACGCTGTCCGCCGCGTCGTCCAGCGCCCGCGCCCGCGAGGCCTACGTCGCCGCGACCGTCGGCGGCGACCTCGGGGCCGCGACGCGGCTCGGCCTCGACGGAGGCGGCTCGCCGTGGGCCACGGCGGCGCGTGCCCACCTGCTGCTCCACGGGGACGGCGACCTCGACGCGGCCCACCGGCTGCTCGTCGACGCGCTGGACGGCGGCGTCGGGCCCGACGCCGAGCCGGCGGCGGTGGCCGCGGTCCTCGACACGCTGCTGATGGTCTGCCGGCTGGCCGACCGGCAGCCGCTGTGGGCGCAGTTCCGGGTGTTCGCGGCCCGCCGCGCCGCGCCCGTCCGGCGCGAGCACGACCCGGCCGGGCTCGTGGGGGCCGGCTGGTCGCTGCTCGAGCTCGCGGCCCGCGTCGCCGATCTTGCCGAAGTCAACGGCTTCAAGACCACG
>CAXTTN010000104.1:0-19561 GCA_964247105.1 uncultured Pseudonocardia sp. | reverse complement strand
GCCAAGGGCTTCCTGCACGCGCACATGACGTGGTTCTTCGAGCGCGACGAGACCAACCAGCGCCGCTTCGTCCCCGACCTGCTGGCCGACCGCGCCATCGCCCGCGTCAGCCGGATGTTCGGCCTGTGGGTCGCGGTGAGCCTGCTGCTGCCGGCGGTGCTCGGCGGCCTGCTCACGTGGTCCTGGGCGGGCATCCTGACCGGGTTCTTCTGGGGCGGCCTGGTCCGGCTCGCGATCTCCAACCACGTCACGTGGTCGATCAACTCGATCTGCCACATGATCGGGAAGCGACCGTTCCGGTCGCGGGACCGGTCGCGGAACTTCTGGCCGCTCGCGATCCTGTCGATGGGCGAGTCGTGGCACAACCTGCACCACGCCGACCCGACCTGTGCGCGCCACGGCGTCCTGCCCGGCCAGATCGACATCTCGGCCCGGCTGATCTGGATCTTCGAGAAGTTCGGCTGGGCGCACGACGTCCGCTGGCCCACGGCGCGGCGTATCGAACGTCTCAGCGCGCGCGGGTGACGATCCCGGTGGGCCCGACTACTTCCCCGGCATCCGCTCCGCCGTCCGTGGAAGACTGACGCCCGTACACGAACGGGGGGATCGCCGGGTGACCATGGAATCCGCGGTACGCGCTGCACCTGTGACGCTGCCGTCGCCCACCTGCCGCCTGTGCGGCTCGTCCGAGCTCCGCAGCTTCCTCGACCTGGGGGCCACGCCGCCGTGCGAGCTGTTCCTGACCGCGGAGGCCACCGAGGCGCCGGAGGTGACGTTCCCGCTGCACGTCCGGGTGTGCGGGCAGTGCCTGCTGGCGCAGCTGCCACCGTTGATCACGCCCGAGGAGACGTTCACCGAGTACGCCTACTTCTCGTCCTTCTCGACGTCGTGGGTGGAGCACGCGCGGCGGTTCGTTGACGCTTCGGTGGGGCGCCTCGGGCTCGGCCCGGCGTCGTTCGTCGTCGAGGTGGCCAGCAACGACGGCTACCTGCTGCAGCACGTCGTCGAGCGCGGGATCCGCTGCCTCGGCGTCGAGCCCTCGGTCAACGTCGGTGACGCGGCGCGGGTGAAGGGCGTGCCGACGCTCACGGCGTTCCTCACCCCCGAGACGGGCGCGCGGGTCCGCGCGGAGCACGGCCCGGCCGATCTCGTCTGCCTCAACAACGTCTACGCCCACATCCCCGACGTGGTGGGGTTCACCCAGGGCCTGCGGTCGATGGTGGCCGACGACGGGTGGGTGTCGATCGAGGTGCAGCACCTGCTGACGCTGGTGCAGAAGACCCAGTTCGACACCGTCTACCACGAGCACTTCCAGTACTACACGCTGCTCACCGGGCAGCGGGCGCTGGCGTCGGGCGGGTTGACGCTGGTCGACGTCGAGCTGCTCGACACCCACGGCGGGTCGATCCGGATGTGGGCGCGCCCCGCGGAGATCGCGGGCGAGCCGTCGGAGCGCGTGCGCGAGGTGCTGGCCGCCGAGGAGGCGGCCGGGCTGCACACCGCGGAGGGGCACGACGGCTTCGCCGAGGCCGTCTCCCGGGTGCGCGACGACCTGGTGGCGTTCCTCATCGAGGCGCGCCGGACCGGGCGGACGGTGGTGGGCTACGGGGCGCCGGGCAAGGGCAACACCCTGCTGAACTACTGCGGCATCCGCCCCGACCTGCTCGCGTACACGGTGGATCGCAACCCCTACAAGCACGGCCGGTTCACCCCGGGCACGCGCATCCCGATCCTGCCGCCCGAGCGGATCGCGGCCGACCGTCCCGACTACGTGCTGATCCTGCCCTGGAACCTCCGCGACGAGCTGGTGGCGCAGCTCGACTACGTGCGGGAGTGGGGCGGGCAGCTCGTGTTCCCGATCCCGGCACTGGAGGTCGTCTCGTGACCGCCGACGTACTTGTCACCGCGGAGGCGGAATCATGAAGGTCGTCCTGTTCTGCGGCGGCTACGGCATGCGCATGCGCGACGGGCAGTCCGACGTGCCGAAGCCGATGATCACGGTCGGGCCGCGGCCGCTGATCTGGCACGTGATGCGGTACTACGCGCACTTCGGCCACAAGGACTTCGTGCTGTGCCTGGGCTACGGCGCCCACCACATCAAGGACTACTTCCTGCACTACGACGAGACGGCGTCCAACGACTTCGTGCTCCACGGCGGCGAGGTGAAGCTGCTGGGCAGCGACATCGGCGACTGGTCGATCACGTTCGTCCACACGGGGTTGGACTCACCGATCGGGGAGCGGCTGCGCCGGGTGCGCACGCTCGTGCAGGACGAGGACATGTTCCTCGCCAACTACGCCGACGTGCTCACCGACCTGCCGCTCAACGACATGGTGGAGCGGTTCGCCGCCGATCCCGGCAAGGTGGGCGCGCTGCTGGCGGTGCCGCCGCAGTCGGCGTTCCACTGCGTGGACGTGGCCGACGACGACTCGGTCAACTCGATCACCACGCTGCAGCAGATGCCGCTGTGGGAGAACGGTGGCTACTTCGTGCTGCGTCCCGAGGTCTTCGACTACATCCCGGAAGGGGGCGACCTCATCGGTGACGGCTGCGTGGCGCTCGCCAAGGAGGGTCGCATGATGGCCTACCGGCACCGCGGCTTCTGGCAGCCGGCCGACACGGTGAAGGAGCGCGTCGCGCTGGAGGCCGCCTACCAGGGAGGCACCCGGCCGTGGATGTTGTGGGAGGAACCGGACCGCGATCCTCTCCAGGCCGCCATCGCCGCCCTGAACGACGCCCACCGGGAGCGCTGAACAGACGATGCTGAGCCTCCTTCCCGAGCGGTTGGACCGGATCCTGCTGCTCGGCGCCCACTGCGACGACATCGCGATCGGCGCGGGCGGCTCCCTCCTGGAGCTGTGCCGTGCCCACCCCGGCGTTGCCGTGTCCGCCCTGGTCCTGACCGGTGGCGGGTCGCTGCGCGAGGAGGAGGAACGGGCCGCGCTCACCGCGTTCTGCCCGGGCGCGCGGCTGGAGGTGGCCGTGCTCGACCTGCCCGACGGCCGCGTCCCCACCCGCTGGGAACGGGCCAAGGGCGCCCTGGAGGAGATGCGCGGCGTCGGCGACCCGGATCTCGTCCTCGCCCCGTCCCCGCACGACGCCCATCAGGATCACCGCACGCTCGCCGAGCTGGTGCCCACCGTCTTCCGCGACCACCTGACGCTCGGCTACGAGATCCTCAAGTGGGAGGGCGACCTCGCCCAGCCCACCGCGTACCTGCCGCTGGCCGAGCCGGTGCTCCGCGAGAAGATCACCAAGCTGCACGAGCACTACGGCTCGCAGCGCGACCGCCGCTGGTTCGACGCCGAGGCGTTCGGCGGGCTGGCCCGCGTCCGTGGCGTGCAGTGCCACGCCCGCTACGCGGAGGCGTTCCACCTGTCCAAGGTGGTCCTCGGCGTCGCGCCCCTGACCGGGGTCGACCCGGTCGACTAGACGAGGAGTTCGTGTGCGTGTTCTGCTGACCGGCCACCAGGGTTACCTGGGCACCGTGATGGCCCCGATCCTGGCCGCGGCCGGCCACGAGGTCACCGGCCTCGACAGCGGGCTGTTCGCCGACTGCGTCCTGGGTGGGCTCGACACCCCCGACGTGCCCGGCCTGACCACCGACCTGCGCGACGTCACCGCCGAGCAGCTGGCCGGGTTCGACGCCGTGGTGCACATGGCGGCGCTGTCCAACGACCCGCTGGGATCGCTCGCGCCCGAGATCACCTTCGACATCAACCACCACGCGTCGACGCGGCTCGCCCGGCTGGCCAGGGAGGCCGGCGTGGCGCGGTTCGCGTACGCGTCGACGTGTTCGGTGTACGGGGCGCAGTCGGGCGACGACCTCGTCGACGAGGACGCGCCGCTGAAGCCGGTCACGCCGTACGCGATCTCGAAGGTCCGCGTGGAGGACGACCTGGCGGAGCTGGCCGACGCCGACTTCGTGCCGTTCTCCCTGCGCAACGCCACCGCGTTCGGGTTCTCCCCACGGCTGCGCGCCGACATCGTGCTCAACAACCTGGTCGGCCGCGCGATCCTGACCGGCCGCGTCACGGTGCTGTCGGACGGCACGCCGTGGCGACCGCTCGCCCACGCCGAGGACATCGCCGGGGCCGTGGTGGCGGGCCTGGCCGCGCCCGCCGACGTGGTGCGCGCCCGCGCGTTCAACGTGGGCACCGAGCGGAACAACCGCACGGTCGCGGAGATCGCCGAGGCCGTCGTGGAGGCCGTCCCCGGCTCGACGTTGGAGATCACCGGGGAGGCCGGCAACGACCCGCGCTCCTACCGCGTCGACTTCTCCCGCGCGCGCAAGGAGCTGGGCTTCGAGGCGGCGTGGTCGATCCCCGACGGCGCGGCGCAGCTGGCGAGGGAGTACCGCGAGCGCGGCCTGACCCAGGAGGCGTTCGACGAGCGCTTCACACGCCTGGCAGCAGGCGACCTGGACGCAGAGATGCGCACCCCCACCCCCACCCCCACCCCCTGACGCACTTCGGAGCCAACGGGCTGTCGAAGGTCGGTCTGAACAGCCCGTTGGCTCCGACGTGCGCTCAGGTGTCGCGAGACAAGGCGGACTCCACCGTTCGCAGCAGCCTCCGTACGTCTCTCAGGAGAGGGGCGGTCACGAAGACCACGTCCCAGTCGATCGCCTGAACGCGGTTGAGCCGTGCACGGTCGCGGTTGAGCGCCCACGACTGGCCGTCCCGCCAGTCGCCGTCGTACTCAACGGCCACCTTCCGTTCCGGGAAGGCCAGGTCCACCCGGGCGATCCGGCCGTGGCGGTCCTCCAACCAGTACTGCGGCACGGGCGTGAGCCCGGCCAGTTCGAGGTGGACCCGCAGGATCGACTCGGGCAGCGACTCGGCCGCCTCCGGGTTCGCCATCGAAACTGCCTGCCGCGCGAGGACGATGCCGTTGTCCGACCGCCGCCCGACCAGCGCCGAGAGGGTGGCCCGATCGACCAGTCCGGCGCGCAGCACGGCGTCGAGATCAGCCACGGCCTCGGGCAATGGCCGACCGAGCAGCAGGTCGAGAGCCATGCGCTCGGACGTGGCCAGCTTGCCGTCGGCCCACGGCCGCCACTCCGCCGCCGCGATCATCGTGCGCCGGACGTCGAGACCCGTCCGATGGCCGAGCCGCGTCTCCGGTGGCGCGATCACGGTGACGTCGTCCTCGGGCCAGCAGAGCCGTACCCCGAGCACGGTGGCCGCCGACCGTCCGGTGATCACGGCATCCGCAGGCAGTGCCAGTGCCTCCGCGCGGCACCGCAACTCGTGGGTGAGCCGGCCCCTCCACGTCGTGTAGATCCCCTGGCGGAGACGCCTGACCGCCGGCCCCCGCAACTGCGCTCGAGTGAGTGCGCCGCAGGCGACGGCGTCCGAACCGCGGAACACGAGAGGCAAGGAGTCGACACCCATACGGCAAGCGTCCAGGCCCCGCTGAAGACCCGCGCGAAACCATCAACAGGAGCGCCAGAATGTGGACAACCCCGCCCCCAGCGCACTTCGGAGCCAACGGGCGGTTCAGGGGCACATCCAACAGCCCGTTGGCTCCGAAGTGCGGCACGATGGCGGGGTGTGTCGGAATATTCGCGTCCTGTCCAACCTCGCTCCGCCTGCCACCTCCGAGGAGGTGCACTCCGCCGCTCTGCAGTACGTGCGCAAGGTGAGCGGCGCGGCGTCGCCCTCCCAGGCCAACACCGCCGCGTTCGAGCACGCCGTCGCCGCGGTCGCCGCGGCCACGCAGGAGCTGCTCGACTCGCTGGTCACGGCCGCGCCGCCGCGCAACCGCGAGGTGGAGGCGGCCAAGGCGAAGGAGCGATCGATCGCCCGGTTCGGCCGCTGATCACGCCGGGTCGATCCGCAGGACCTTGTCGTCGCTCCCGTTGGACGTCGAGACGTACAGCGCGCCGTCGGGGGCGAGCCGCGCCGCGCGCAGCCTCCCGAACTCCCCGTCCAGGGCCTTCGGCACGGCGACGCCGGTGACCGCGCCGTCGCTCCCGAGCGTCATGAGCATCAGCTTCTGCCCGCGCAGCGCGGCGACGGCCAGCACGCCGTCGAGCTCGCCCCACTGCGGGCCGGAGAGGAACGCCGCGCCCGCGACCGCCTCCACCGGACGGCCCGAGCTCCACGCGGCCGGCACGGCGTCGGGGAAGCGGGTGAGGTCGGTCATCGGCACGGACTCGTCGTAGCCGCCGACCGTGCCGCCCTGCCCCGGGTCCCAGCCGTAGTTGGCACCGGGCTGCAGCCGGTTGACCTCGTCGTCGGTGCTGGGGCCGTGCTCGGCGGAGAACGCGACGCCGGTGCCCGGCTGGATCGCGACGCCCTGCACGTTGCGGTGTCCGTAGTCGTAGACGAGGCGCTGGGCGGGGTTCGCGGCGCCGGCGTACGGGTTGCCCGGCGCGGGGCCGCCGGTGGCGACGTCGATGCGCAGCACCTTGCCGCCCAGCGAGGTGAGGTCCTGGGGGAGGGTGCCGCGGGCCGTGTCGCCGGTGCCGACGAGCAGCGCGCCGTCTCCCGCGAACGTCGGGCGGCAGCCGGAGTGCCGGCCCGACGGGTTGATCGGCAGGCCGCCCACCAGCGGGTCCTTGACGCGCGTGGCGGCCGTGCCGTCGTCGGAGAGCTTCCAGGTCACCAACCGGATGTCGGTGGGGGTGCCGGCCTCGGCGTGGGTCTGGCAGGTGGTGAACAGCCGCGACGTCGCGAAGTCGGGGTGCAGCGCGAGGCCCATCAGGCCGCCCTCGCCACGCGCATAGACGTCGCCCAGCTCGGCCCGGACGGGCGTGACGGCGGCCCCCGAGATCAGCGACAGCCGCCCGTCGCGCTCGGTGACCAGCAGCCGCCCGTCGGGGAGGAAGCCGATGTCCCAGACGTCGGCGAGGCCCGAGGCGACCACCGTGACCTTCAGGTCGGGTGTGCCGGTGCGGGTCGGGACCGCCGACGCCGTCGCCGCCGGGGCCGCGCCCGCCCCGCCCGCCGCGACCGACGTCGTGTCGGCGCTGCACCCGGCGAGGGCGAGCGCCGCGACGAGCAGCGCGGCACGGGCGGTGTGCGACGGCATGGCCCCATCCTGGCTCCGGTCGGGTGAGGGCGCCGTACGGAAGTCGCCCGGTTCGCCACGCCGGCGAACGGGTAGTAACGACGATGAGAATGACCCAGACGTCCGACCTGTGGTGGAAGAACGCGGTCGTGTACTGCCTGGACGTCGAGACGTTCGCCGACGGTGACGGTGACGGCTGCGGCGACTTCCGCGGCCTGATCCAGAACATCGACCACCTCGCCCGGCTCGGCGTCACCTGCCTCTGGCTCATGCCGTTCTACCCGACGCCCGACCGCGACGACGGCTACGACATCACCGACTTCTACGGCGTCGACCCGCGCCTGGGCACGGCGGGCGACGTCGTCGAGCTGATCCGCACCGCGCGCGACCGTGGCATGCGGGTCATCGCCGACCTGGTGGTCAACCACACCTCCGCGGCGCACCCGTGGTTCCAGGACGCGCGCAGCTCGCCGGACTCCCGTCACCGCGACTGGTACGTCTGGCGCGACGAGAAGCCGGCCGACGCCGCCGAGGGCGTGGTGTTCCCCGACCAGGAGACCAGCGTCTGGCAGTACGACCGCACGGCCAAGCAGTACTACCTGCACCAGTTCTACAAGCACCAGCCCGACCTCAACGTCGCCAACCCCGAGGTGCGCGACGAGATCGCCCGGATCATGGGCTACTGGATGGAGCTGGGCCTGTCGGGCTTCCGGGTGGACGCGGTGCCGTTCCTGCTCCAGACCACGAGCCCGGCCGACGCGGCGAAGCTGCCCGACCCGCACGACTACCTCGCCGACCTGGCCGCGTTCCTGCGCCGCCGCAACGGCGAGGCCGTACTGCTCGGCGAGGTCAACCTGCCCTACCCGGACACGATGGCGTTCTTCGGCGCCCGCGACCTCGGCGGCTCCACCGACGAGCTGACGATGTGCTTCGACTTCATCGGGATGCAGCAGATGTACCTGTCGCTGGCCCGCGCCGACGCCGAACCGCTGGCGAACGCGCTGCGGCAGCGCCCCGACCCGCCCGAGGACGGGCACTGGGCCACCTTCGTGCGCAACCACGACGAGCTGACGCTGGACAAGCTCACCGACGCCCAGCGCCAGGAGGTGTTCGCCGCGTTCGGCCCCGACGAGGACATGCAGGTCTACGGGCGCGGGCTGCGGCGGCGGCTGCCGTCGATGCTGGGCGGTGACCTGCGCCGGATCAAGATGGTCTACAGCCTGCTGTTCGCGCAGCCGGGCACCCCGGTGCTGTTCTACGGGGAGGAGGTCGGCATGGTCGAGAACCTCGACCTGCCCGGCCGGTTCGCGGTCCGCACCGACATGGACTGGGCCGCCGCGCGCGACCAGGCCCGCGACCCGGAGTCGCTGCTGTCCTGGATCCGGTTGCTGGTCGAGAGCTACCGGGCCTGCCCCGAGCTGGCGTGGGCGCCCTACACGGTGCTCGACCCCGGCCCGGACGCGCGGCCGGTGCTCGCGCACCGGTGTGACGATCCCGGCGGGGCGAGCGTTGTGGCGCTGCACAACCTGGCCGACGCCGAGGTGGCGGCGTCCCCGCTGCTGGCCGACCTCGCGGGGGCGCGGCTCGCCGACGTCCTCGACCCGAACGCCGAGCCGGCCGAGGTCGACGAGGACGGGCGGCTGTCGGTCACCCTGCCGCCCTACGGCTGCCGCTGGCTGCGTACCGCCTGAGGTGTGCAGGTGTGCACCCGCGTCACGGGCCTGCCTGCTCGGGTCCGCCGGCGGCGTCTGACACCCGTCACGATTGTCAGAAGTCCGAGGCGGTCTCGGTAACGGACGCTCGCTCCAGGGGGACGACGATGCAGGCGAGGACCGCCACGGTGGCGCTGGGTGTTGCCGCGGCACTGGGCAGCGTTCTGCTGCGGGCCGGCAACGGCTGGGCCGCGGCGGCGATCAAGCGCCTCGCCTGGCCTCGATGGTCGGGACGCGCACGTGGGAGGGGCGATCGGTATCGGCAGCCGCTACCGCCTCAGTGACGGCACCCGCGTCACCCAGCCGCGCTAAGCCTTCTGGGTCGACGACGTCGGCTGGGGCATGGAGAACCACGGCGTCGACCCGAAGGGAAGGTGGCGATCAGCCCGCAGGACTGGGTCGCCGGCCGCGACCCCCAGATCGAACGCGCGGTGGACATGCCGCCGCCCCGGGCCTGGCCAGGGCCTCCGCCACAGTAGATGATCTTGAGCAGTTTGGAGTGTTCGTACGTCGGCCATCACCCGCTGCCCGCCGTTCCAGTTCCACGCGCTCCTGAATGGACAGCACTACCTGCGCAGCTTTTGGGTCTCGGGGAGCCGAACAGATCAACGTACTATTCAACCATCAAATCTGCGACGCCGGACACTAGCGCCCTGAATTTGCGGACGCAGCGTCACGCCCGCGTGCCACAGCGCCCGTTCATCACCTTCGAGATCACGTAGCGACCAGCCTCAGCCCTGGGGGCCTTGTGGGCGGAAGGTGTCGAGAACGCGGGAGTGCGCACTCGCCATCCCATTCCTGCCTTCTCGGGCCTGTCCCCCGCATCGGACACTCGATACGGTCGGCAGGCACCTTCCGCAAGACACCCGAAGCTCCCCCCATAACACAGCTGCCACCCGGCGGTCGTGCGCCGGCCAGGCAACAGTCGACATCCGGCGGACGATGTTCCAGGGGTTCTCAAGCCTTGGCGTGACCACGAGACGCTTCCACCACCGAGGACGAAGTTGAAGATGAAGACCACGAGCGCAGCGGTCACGTTGGGCATCGTCGCAGCTTTGGGCAGTGGCCTGATCCTGGCCAACAGCAGTTGGGCAGCCGAACCTCCGCCGGACCCGATGAAGCCCACATTTAGGTGCGTGGTCCCTCCTGTCGGCCCTCTCGCTTCATGGGAAGCAGCCAGGGCCTCAGCCATCGAGGCCTGTAAGGACCAGATCGACAAACAGGCCGAAGAAGCAGCAAGAAATGTGGGAGCCGACGCGAACAATGCAGCCAGGTTGGCTGGGCTTAATACCCGCTACAAGGGCGTGTACACCTGCGCCAACAGGTGGGCCGCCATGGCATACCGGGGGAACGTTCCATTCGTCTTCTTCGGTACGGCCTCGGGTCAGGGCGAGTGCATCTTGAATGCCGTAGAAATGAAACGCAACCATTGATCTCGGTCTCTCGTGACGGTCCTTGTGCAGGCCGATCGTGGACTCCATCAACGCATTGTCGAGCGTGTCACCGACCTGCGTTACGCGAAATTCGTCTCAGCTGGCCTCGATATTTTGTTGCGGTCGAGTCGTGTGATGGGCTGGGCGTGCGGGATCACCGGCCCAGCGTTCTCCTGCCGGGTGCTCCGGGTCCTGCTGGTGGTGATCGGGAGAGGTGCTCAGGGCACGAGGAGCGCGCGCAGGCGGGTGTGGACAAGGGTGATCACGTTCTCCCAGGGCAGGCCGGGTCCGTCTTGAGGGTGGTTCGGCGTGCGGTGCGGACGAGGCGCCCGGCGACGGCGACGATGCGCAGCCGGAGCCGTTTCCATTCGTAGAGCGCGGCGCCGGCGGGCAGTGCGAGCCCGGGCGGTCCACCCGGAAGTTCGGTGGCCAGCGCCGTGATGGCGAGCCAGATCCGGTTCTGGGTGATGTCGTGGAAGGGCAGGTTGCGCATGGCGGTGTCCTTCGCTGCTCTGATGCGGTCCTCGACGCGGGAGTGGCGGCGGTGGCGCAGTTCCAGGTCGGCGAGTTGGCGTGCGGGCCCGCCGAGGCCGGTGTTGGTGAGGAATCCAGTCACCCGTAGCCCGTCGGCGTCGGTGCTCCGCAGCTGGGCGAAGGGGTGCGGTGCCCCGGCCGAAAACTCCACTCCGGCCCGGTGCAGGTACGCGGTGAACTCCTTGGTCGCGCCCGCGGCGTCCAACACCGCGACCTGGTCGATCGCGGTGTTCGACCCGGCTTCCCTGGCCGGAGCAGCTCGGCCAGCGGTTCCCCGCCCCCGCCGGTGCCGTGATCGGCGGACGCCGACAGCGGATGGAATCCGACGGTGTAGGTAGATGTGCGTCCTGCTCGTCCGAGTGCGGTGACCAGGCTGGCGTCCATGTCGATCACCACCTGCCCGTCCTGTGCGGGCGCTCCGGAGTGCTGCCAGGTGAAAGCCCGAGGTTAGGTGTCGGCGGTGCGGGCGGGGGACTGTTGGCGGGTCATGACCCGGTACGCCACCAGGCCCAGGCCGACGACCACCACCACCGAGAGCAGTGCCGAGTACTGCAGCACCCAGCCCTGGCCCGTCGGGTCGTACACCTCGGCCCGCGGCCAGCCCACGTCGATCAGCAGGAACAGGCCGAACACCACCGCGACGACGTTGACCGGCAGGCCCCAGCGGCCGAGCGTGAAGTAGGCCGGGTCCGGGACGTGGTCGGGGTTGCGCCGCAGCCGCTGGTAGAGCAGCGGGACCGTCACGAACAGGTACGCCAGGTAGACGATCACGACCGACACGCTGGTGACCGTCGCGAACACGCTGGTCTGGCCCAGGTTGATCAGCAGCACGCCGATCGACAGCAGCCCGACCACGATGCCGGGCAGGATCGGCGTGTGGGTCCGGGGTGACACGCGAGCCAGCGCCGCCGCGAACGGCAGCCGCCCGTCGCGGGCCATCGAGAACATCACGCGCGTCGCGGACGCCGAGATCGCCAGCGCCGCCGAGAAGATGGAGATCGCCACGACCGCGAGCACGATCCGCCCGACGACGTCGCCGAGCTGCTCGGTGAGCACCCACGCGATGCCCTGCGTCGAGAGTTCGGGGGCGGTGATGTCCGGCGCCGCCATCAGCGTCGCGATGATCAGCAGCCCGCCGCCCACGGCCGAGATCACCATGCAGCGGGTGATCGCGCGGGGCGCGGTGCGCCGGGGGTCGGTGGTCTCCTCGGAGAGCTCCGCGGCGCTGTCGAACCCGTACATGACATAGGCCGCCATCAGCATCGACGCGAGGAACGGCCAGACGTAGGGCCCGCCGGCCTCCACCCCGTTGGTCTCGAACACCACGCCGGGCCCGCGCTCGGCGTGGAACAGCAGCAGCACGATCACCAGCACGACGCCGGCGATCTCGATCGAGACGCCGATGCGCGTGATCACCGCCATCTTCGTGACGCCGAACGACGCGATCGCGATGCACAGCGCGATGCAGATCGAGCCGAGGACGATCGCGTTGAGCGCCCCGTCGGGCGAGGTCGGGGAGGTGTCGCCGCCGACGATCTGGAAGCCGCTCCACACCTCCGGCAACACCGCCTGCAGCGCGATCGCGATGGCCGCCACGCTGATGATGTAGCCGACCTGCATCAGCCAGCCGGCCATCCAGCCGATCGGGTCGGACGACACGCGCCGCGACCACTGGTAGATCGCGCCCGCGATCGGGTAGCGCGCCGAGAGCTCCGCGAAGCACAGGCACACCGCGAACTGCCCGATGAACACGATCGGCCAGGTCCAGAAGTACGCCGGCCCGCCGAACCCGAAGCCCAGGATGAACAGCTGGAACACCGTCGTCAGGATCGAGACGAACGAGAACCCGGACGCGAACGAGGCGAACGGGCCGAGCCCGCGGTGGAGCTCCTGCTTGTAGCCGAGCGACTCGAGGTCGCCCTTGTCCACTGTGGTGGTCATGCCCCGTCCTTCCGAGGGAGGTGGCCCGACCGCACCAGGCAGCCGAGGGTGTCGCAGATGACGCGCGTGCTGATCAGCGCCGTGATCTCGGCGTTGTCGTAGGGCGGGGAGCACTCGACGACCTCCATCCCCGCGAGCGGGGCGGCGTCGGCGATCGTCTGGATGAACTTCAGGACCTCGCGGGGGAGGAACCCGCCCGGCTCCGGCCACCCGGTTCCGGGGACGAAGGCGGCGTCGAGGCAGTCGACGTCGAACGAGAGCCAGACGGCGTCGGCCCCGTCCCACGCCACGTCGAGCGCGCGCTGGGCGGCCTCGGCGATGCCCATCTCGACGCAGTCGGTGACGGTCATGACGGTGGTGCCGCGCTCCCGCCCGACCGCGACGCCGGGCCGCGGCGCCTGCCAGCCGCCGATCCCGATCTGCACGAGGTTCTTGGCCGGCACGTTCGGGATGTCGGTCGCGTGGAACCAGGGGGTGGTGTGCATCCGCTCGTCGAGGTCGGTCTCCTGGGTGTCGACGTGGCGGTCGAAGTGGATGATCCCGAGGTTGCCGCCGTTCAGGTGGGGCGCGACGCCGCGGACGGTCGGGTAGCCGATGGAGTGGTCGCCGCCGAGCACCACGGGGAAGGCCCCCGAGGAGTAGACGTGCGACACGGCCTTGCTGATCTGGTCGAACGTCTTCTCGATGTTGCCGGGGATCGTGAAGATGTCGCCGAGGTCGGCGATGGTGATCGTCTCGCGCAGGTCGACGCCCAGCTCGAAGCTGTACGGGCCGTAGAGCGCGGAGATCTTGCGGATGCCCTGGGGGCCGAAGCGCGTGCCCGAGCGGTAGGTGGTGCCGCCGTCGAACGGCGCGCCCAGCACGGCGACGTCGTACTCGCCGCAGCGCCGCACGTCCTCGACGTAGGGGGCCTTGAGGAAGGTGTTGATGCCGGCGAAGTGGGGCAGCTCGCCGCGGGAGAACGTCGGGATCCGCTTGTCCACGATCGAGTCGGCGCCCGGCAGGCCCAGCTCCAGCCCGCGGGCGATCTCCTCCTCCCACTTCGTGGTGGGCAGGCCCGCCTCGGCGGCGACGGCGAACGCGGCCTCCGGCCCGTAGTTCTCGTGGAGGTGTTCGGTCATGCGCGCACTCCTCACGGTCGGGGCACCGGCCGAGAGCAGCCGGCACCACCAGCTGTCTCCCGGGCTTTTGTCCCGCCGTGGGGGTGGCCGTGCGGCCACCTGCGTCTCTCGGACCAGACCCCCCGCGAGCGGGGACGGAACCCTAGACGCGCCTCACGCGTGTGAGTCGGTGAGAAGTACAGCGACGCGCTGTTGCGGCCGGTCGCCGTTCCGGTAACCCCTTCGTGAACCCGGGCGTGCTCGATCGGTCATCTCGGTGTGTCGGATCGGTCGACTCGCGCTGGTCGGGGGTGGCTCGCGCGGGCTCGGGGGGTGGCCGGCGCGGGCTCGGGGGTGGCTGGCGCGGGCTCGGGCGCCGGCTCGCGGGGGTGGGGGCGGGCGTAGGCTGGGCGGCGAGACCCCACCGGGCATCTGTCCCGGGCAGGGGTCTGTTCCGCGTGCGCCCACCTGCAAGGGGACATCCCGATCGTGGCCAAGCTCTCCGGTCTGCTCGCCTCCGCCCTCTCCGATCCCGATCTCCGCGGCGTGCTCGACGCCGCCCGCGACGTCCGCCCGCTCGAGACGCCCGCCCTGCGCGTCGAGGGGCCCGCCGCCCTGCGCCCGTTCCTCGCCGCCGGGTTCGCCGAGGGCCGCACCGTGCTGGCCGTCACCGCCACCGACCGGGAGGCCGAGGATCTCGCCGCCGCCGCGTCCGAGCTGGTCGACGACGTCGTCGTGCTCCCGAGTTGGGAGACGCTGCCCCACGAGCGGCTCTCGCCCCGCCCCGACACCGTCGGGCGGCGGCTGTCGGTCTTCCGCCGGTTGGGGACGGACGCGCCGCCGCGCGTGGTCGTGGCCGCGGCCCGCAGCCTCATCCAGCCGATCGCCCCCGGCCTGGGCTCGCTCGACCCGGTCCAGCTGCGCGTGGGCTCGGTCCACGACTTCGACGCGCTGCTCGTGCGCCTGGTCGAGCTGGCCTACACGCGGGTCGAGATGGTCACCGCACGCGGCGAGTTCGCCGTCCGCGGCGGGATCGTCGACGTCTTCGCGCCCACCGCCGAGCATCCCGTCCGCGTCGAGTTCTGGGGCGACGAGGTGAGCGAGCTGCGCTCGTTCGCGGTGGCCGACCAGCGCTCCGTCGGGCCCGTCGAGGAGCTGGTGGCGCCGGGGTGCCGGGAGCTGCTGCTCACCGAGCCGGTCCGCTCGAAGGCCGCCGCGCTCGCGAAGGTGCACGAAAACAACCCGCCGCTGCGCGAGCTGCTCGACCACCTCGGCCAGGGCATCCCGGCCGAGGGCATGGAGTCGCTCATCCCCGTCCTCGTCGGGGGCGAGCTGGAGCTGCTCACCGACCTGCTCCCGGCGAACGCGCTGGTCCTGGTCGCCGATCCCGAGCGCATCCGCACGCGCAGCGCGGATCTCGTCCGGACCGGGCAGGAGTTCCTGGAGGCCTCGTGGTTCGCCGCGTCGACGGGCGCGGACGCCCCGATCGACGTCGGCTCGTCGGCCTACCGCGGCCTCGCCGAGGTGCTGGAGCACGCCACCGCCACCGGCCACCCGGTGCTCACCCTCAGCCCGCTCCTCTCCGGACGGGACGACGTGCTCGCCCCGCCCGTCCACGAGGTCGAGTCCTACCGCGGCGACACCGACCGCGCCCTCACCGACCTCCGCGCCCACGCCGCCACCGGCGGCACCGCCGTGCTCGTCGTCGGGGGCTCGGGCACCGCGCAGCGCTCGCTGGAGCAGCTCCGGGAGGCCGACGTCCCCGCCGCGCTCGTCGAGCAGCTCACCGACGAGCCGGACAAGGGCCTGGTCACGGTCACGTGCGGGCGCATCGCGGCGGGCTTCACGGCCGGCTCGCTGGTGGTCCTGTCCGAGGCGGATCTCACCGGCAACCGCGCCGGGCTCACCGACACCCGCAAGCTGCCGACGCGCCGCCGCAACTCCGTCGACCTGGTGACGCTCAAGCCCGGTGACCACGTCGTGCACTCCCAGCACGGCATCGGCAAGTTCGTCGAGATGCGGGAGCGCACGGTCTCCGGCGCCACCCGCGAGTACCTCGTGCTGGAGTACGCGAGCTCCAAGCGCGGCCAGCCCGCCGACCGGCTCTTCGTCCCCACCGACGCCCTCGACGAGATCAGCCGGTACGTCGGCGGCGAGGTGCCGACGCTCAACAAGCTCGGCGGCGGCGACTGGGCCAAGACGAAGGGCCGCGCGCGCAAGGCCGTCCGGCAGATCGCGGCGCAGCTCGTGCAGCTCTACGCGGCGCGCCAGTCCGCACCCGGCCACGCGTTCGCCAAGGACACCCCGTGGCAGCGCGAGATGGAGGACGCGTTCCCCTACACCGAGACGCCCGACCAGCTCTCGGCGATCGACGAGGTCAAGGCGGACATGGAGCGCCCGGTCCCGATGGACCGCGTGATCTCCGGCGACGTCGGGTTCGGCAAGACCGAGATCGCGGTGCGCGCGGCGTTCAAGGCGGTGCAGGACGGCAAGCAGGTCGTCGTGCTGGTGCCCACCACGCTGCTGGCCACCCAGCACCTCGACACGTTCACCGAGCGGATGCGCGCGTTCCCCGTCACGGTTCGCGGGCTCTCGCGCTTCACCGACAACGCCGAGGCGAAGGAGACGATCAAGGGCCTCGCCGACGGCACCGTCGACGTGGTCGTGGGCACGCACCGGCTGCTGCAGGCGAACGTCCGCTGGAAGGACCTCGGCCTGGTGATCGTCGACGAGGAGCAGCGCTTCGGCGTGGAGCACAAGGAGCACATCACCGCGCTGCGCACGCACGTCGACGTGCTCACCCTGAGTGCGACGCCGATCCCGCGCACCCTGGAGATGAGCCTCGCCGGCATCCGCGAGCTCTCGACGATCACCACGCCGCCGGAGGACCGCCACCCCACGCTCACCTACGTCGGCGCCTACGACGACAAGCAGGTGGCCGCGTCGATCCGCCGCGAGATGCTCCGCGACGGCCAGGTGTTCTACGTGCACAACCGGGTCTCGACGATCGACCGCGCCGCCGCCAAGATCCGCGCGCTGGTGCCCGAGGCGCGCGTCGCGATCGCGCACGGCCAGATGAACGAGGACCTGCTCGAACGCACCGTGAACGGCTTCTGGCACAACGAGTTCGACGTGCTGGTGTGCACCACGATCGTCGAGAACGGCCTCGACATCTCCAACGCCAACACGCTCATCGTCGAGCGCTCCGACACGCTCGGGCTCTCCCAGCTGCACCAGCTGCGCGGCCGCGTCGGACGCGGTCGCGAGCGGGGCTACGCCTACTTCCTGTTCCCGCCCGAGCACCCGCTCACCGAGACCGCGCACGACCGGCTCGCCACGATCGCGCAGCACTCCGAGCTGGGTGCGGGCGCGGCCGTCGCGATGAAGGACCTGGAGATCCGCGGCGCGGGCAACATCCTCGGCGCCGAGCAGAGCGGGCACATCGCGGGTGTCGGCTTCGACCTCTACATCCGGCTGGTCGGCGAGGCCGTCACCGCGTTCCGGCAGCAGGCCGGGGCCGGCGCGGGCGAGGAGGAGGAGACGCTCACCGACGTCCGCGTCGACCTCCCGGTGGACGCCCACATCCCCCACGAGTACGTGACGGGCGAGCGGTTGCGGCTGGAGGTCTACCGCAAGATCGCCGAGGCCGGCGACGAGGACGCGCTCACCGCGATCGTCGAGGAGCTGCAGGACCGCTACGGCGAGCTGCCCGCGCCGGTGCACAACCTGCTCGCCGTCGCGCGGTTCCGGCAGACCTGCCGTGCCCTGGGCGTCGCCGAGGTCACCGTGGCGGGCACCGGGATCCGGCTCGGGCCGCTCGACCTGCTGGACTCCCAGCAGCTGCGGCTCAAGCGGCTGCACCCGAAGGCGCAGTACAAGCCGGCGGCGCGGGTGGTCGTGGTGCCCCGGCCGGTCGAGGGCGGGCGGATCGGTGGCACCGAGCTGCGCGACGTCGAGCTGATCGACTGGTGCGCGAAGCTGCTGCGCGACCTGCTCGTGCCGGTCCGCGCGTGATCCCCGCGTCCTTCGCCAGCCGGGTCGGCAGCCACCTCGTCGACGTGGTGGCGATCCCGGCCGTCGGGTTCGTGCTGTGCGTCGTGCTGGTCCGCACCCGCCATCCCCTGGCGGCGGCCACCCTGTTCCTGCTGGGCGGGTTCGGGTTCGTGCTGTTCCTGCTCTGGAACAGCGGCTACCGGCAGGGTCGCACCGGGCAGAGCCTCGGCCGCCGCGCGCAGGGCACCCGGCTGGTCGGCGCCGCGTCGGGGCAGCCGGTCGGGTTCGGGCGCGCCGTGGTGCGGCTGGTCGCGCACCTGCTCGACCTCCTGCCGTTCGGCGTCGGCTACCTCTGGCCGCTGTGGGACGAGCGGCGCCAGACCTTCGCCGACAAGGTGTGCGGAACGCTCGTGGTGGTCGCCGGGAGCCCGGCCGCGGTCGTGGCGACGGCCCGCGGGTCGGTCGGGGTGCATGAGTAAGGTCTCCGGCGTGCGCATGCGGGGTGTCCTGGCCACGGTGGTGGTCGTCGGTGCGGTGGTGAGCGGGTGCGGCGGGCCGGATCAGGTGGGCTCGGCCGTGATCGTCGGCGACACCTCGGTGTCGCTGGAGTCGGTCCAGTCGCAGCTCGCGGCCGCCCTCAAGCGCGTGCCGGCCGAGCAGGCCCAGCAGGACACGCCGGCCGCCGTGGCGCGGGACGTCGTCACCAACGAGATCCTGCACGGGCTCGTGGAGCGCCAGGCCGGGGCCGCGAAGATCACCGTCACCGATGCCGCCGTCGACCAGTTCATCGCCCAGCAGGGCGGCACCGCGGCGCTGCTGCAGAACTCCATCCTCGACGAGCCCGGCCTGCGCCAGCAGGTGCGCGACAACCTGCTCGCCGCCGCGCTCGCCAAGCGCGCGGTGGGCGGCCTGCAGGTCACCGCCGATCTCGTCGCGGCCACGTCGCGCGAGCAGGCGCAGGCCGACGCCGAGAAGCTGGCCGCGGGCGGCCCGGACGCGGACGCGCTGTTCGCCGATCCGCAGACCTCGCAGCGCGGCATCGTCTACGTCGGAGCCACGGCGCCCGGCGTCGCGAGCACCGTCGTGTTCGGCACCCCGGTGGGCAACACCGTCTACTTCCAGCCCAACCCGCAGCAGTCCACGTGGATCGTCTTCACGGTCACCAACCGGCGCACCAACGCGCCGTCGGATCCCGCCGCGGTGAGCCAGATCAGCCAGGACGAGCTGGTCTCGATCGGGCAGCGCACGCTGCAGCCCGTCGCCGAGCAGCTCGGGGTGCGGGTCAACCCGCGCTACGGCGTGTGGGATCCGATCGCGCTGCGCGTCGTGCCGACCGACCAGGTGTCGGGCGGCGTCGTGCGCGCCGCGGGCTGATCGCCGGTGTCTCGGACGGTCGTCCTCGGTCGGGACGGGGCGCTCCCGGCCGCTGCCGTCCCCCTGGTGCGCGAGGCGGCGCGGCTGCACGCCGACGACACCGTGCCGGAGGACGTCCGGAAGGCCCTCGGTGCCTCGCTGGTCGACGCCACCGAGGTCGGCGCGGACGTCGAGGTGCTGTTCACGATGGGGCCGGGGGATCCGCTGCTCGACGCCGTGGCCGTGATGGACCGGCTGCGCTCACCCGGCGGCTGCCCGTGGGACGCCGAGCAGACCCACGAGTCGCTCCTGCCCTACCTCGTCGAGGAGTGCTACGAGCTGTACCAGGCCATCGAGGACGGCAACCCCGACGACGTGCGCGAGGAGCTGGGCGACGTCCTGTTGCAGGTCCTGTTCCACGCCCGGATCGCGAACGGTTTCGGCATCGACGAGGTGGCCGCGGGCCTGGTCGCGAAGC
>CAXTTN010000103.1:6497-19579 GCA_964247105.1 uncultured Pseudonocardia sp. | reverse complement strand
GGCCCGTTCATCATCGGACAGCACGATCACCTGCGGATGCGGGGACGGCGTACCGCACCCCGACGACCGAGCAGGAACTTCCGACTCAGGACACTAGGCTCCCGATCGTGGACACCAGCGCAGCGCTCGTCGAGCAGAACCGGCTCCTCGGCGAGCTGACCCACGGCGCCGATCTCACCGTGCCCGTGCCGACCTGCCCCGGCTGGGTGCTCCGGCAGCTCGTCGCCCACGTCGGGCGTGGCCACCGCTGGGCCGCGACCATCGTCGGGGAGAGGTCCGACGCGCCGGTGGACCCCCGGACGGTCGCCGACGGCAAGCCGCCCGCCGATCCGGATGCGGCGCTCGCCTGGTACCACGACAGCGCCGCCGCCCTCCTGGAGGCGGTGGCCGCCACCGGTCCCGACATGCCGGTCTGGACGTTCAACGGCCCGAAGCCCGCGGGCTGGTGGATCCGGCGCCGGCTGCACGAGGAGACCGTGCACCGCGCCGACGCGGCCGTCGCACTCGGCGTCCCGTTCGAGATCGACCCGGAGCTGGCCGCCGACGCCGTCTCCGAGTGGCTCGACCTGCTCGCCGCCCGCCGCGCCGACGAGGGCCCGGCGGCGCTCGTCCCCGGCGAGACGCTGCACCTGCACGCCACCGACGGCGCCGGAGAGTGGATGGTGCACGGCGGCGAGAGCGTGATCTCGTGGGAGCCCGGTCACGGCAAGGGCGACGCCGCCGTGCGCGGCACGGCGTCCGAGCTGATGCTGGCCGTGTTCCGCCGGGCCCCGGCCGGTTCGGTGGAGGTCCTCGGCGACCCGGCGCTCTGGACGCGGTGGCTGGAGCGCACGGGCTTCTGAGACAACCGCTTCGCCTTCGGGCTGGAGCTGCTGGTCAGCGGGCCGGCGGCCCAGGCGCGCGCGTCCTAGATGTCCTCGGCGAGCAGGTCCATCAGCAGGCCGTCGTGCCACTGCCCGTCCGACGAGCGCTCGTAGCTGCGCAGGATGCCGACCGGCCGGAACCCGGCCCGCCCGCAGCTGCGGATGGCGCGTGCGTTGTGTGCCGCGGGGTCGATGACCACGCGGTGGTGCCCGCGCTGGCTGAACAGGAACTGCGCCATCGCCCGCATCGCGTCGCTGCCCAGTCCCTGGGCCTGCTGGTCGGGGTGCAGGGCGAGGTCCATCGCGGCGTGGCGGTGGTCGGGGTCCAGCTCCTCCCGGTAGATGATCAGCCCGACGACCTCGCCGGCCAGCTCGATGGCGTAGCCGTGCGGGCCGAGCAGCTCCCGGCGTACCCGTTCCAGGTCGTAGCCGCCCCACCACTTGGCGATCTCGGGGTGACCGAGGATCTCCATGAACACCGGGACGTGCTCGGCCGTGGTGGGCCGCAGGACGACGGTCTGGCCCGCGATGGGTCCGGGTGGGTTCACGGGCGCTCCTCGGCCGGGATCGGGGCGGTGCCGGTGTGCGGGTCGGTCATACCGGGTGCTCCTCGTCCGGGGGTGCGGGCGGCGTGATCACGAGTGCTCAGGTCCAATCGGGCCCGCTCGATCAGCGATGCCGATGTCGCGGGCTGCTCGAAGATCACCTGGGCGGTGCGCCCGTTGAGGTCGAGGGTGGCGATGGTGTTGCCGAACAGCGGGCCGGCCAGCCGCTCCCACGAGACGGGCTTGGGCGGCGCACCCGCGCGGTCGGCCCAGCGCTCGGTGAACCGGCGCGCCCACCGCGACCAGCTCAGGCGGAACCCGGGTTTGACGTACCAGTCCATCTTGTTGTGCACGGGGGAGCAGGTGAGCTGGTGGACGCGGCCCGGCAGGTCGGCCCGGGCGGCGTAGCTGTGGTGGACGTCGCCGGACAGGACGCTGACGGTGGCGGGACCGGCCTGCGCCGCGCGTCCGATCATGGCGGTGAGCCGGTCGAACGAGGCGCGGAACGCCGCCCAGTGCTCCAGGTCGGCGGCCTGGCGGATCGCCTCGCCGATCCGCCCACGACGGCCGGGCCTCGCGGCGGCGATCTCGTTGATCGTCTCGAGGTCGCCGATCGCCTGTGGCAGCAGCCACGGCACCGACGTGCCGAGCACCAGGTGGTCCACCTGCCCCGGCGCGGCCGCCTGCTCCTCGAGCCAGTCGAACTCGGAGTCGCCGAGCATGAGGTGGTGGCCGTCCTCGAGGATGCGGCCGTTGCGGGAGTCGATCATCAGGAGCCTGCTGTTGCCGAGGTCCCAGCGGAAGCTGAACCGCACGCCCTTGGACCCGTCGGTCTCCGCGTCCGCCCGGTCGGCGATCTCGGCGAGCAGGGGCCACGCGTCGCCGTCGCACTCGGTGACCTTGCGGTAGTCCGGGTCGGACGCGAGCTCGTCGGGGGAGAGGTTGCCGAGGTGCTGGTAGACCCAGTACGACGCGAGCGCCGAGCGGATCCGCGTCTGCCACCAGCTCGTGGCCCGCATCTCGTCACGCCAGACGGCGGAGGTGTTCCAGTCGTCGCGGACGTCGTGGTCGTCGAAGATCATCGCGGTGGGAACGCAGGACATCAGCCAGCGGACCTCGGGGTCGGTCCAGGAGTCGTCGTAGAGGCCCACGTACTCGTCGAACCCGACGATCTCGTCGTCGGGCCAGTCCGGGTGCCGGTCGCGCCGGCCCGCGATGCGCCGCCGGTTCTGCGGGGTCAGCTCGTCGGCGTAGACCTGGTCGCCCAGCAGCAGCAACGCGTCCGGCCACTCGGCGTGCGGGCGGCTCACCATCCGGGCCGCGTAGGCGTCGAGGGCGTCGAGGCCCAGCTCGCCGGCCAGCTTCGGATCGGCGACCTTCGGGTAGCGGCACGAGCCGAAGATGATCCGGTTCTGCGCGTCCGAGGCCGGGCCGCGGGTGCGGATGCTGCTCGCCGGGTAGGGGCTGTTGGGCCGGGGCCACACCCGTTCACCGTCGAGATGCACCTCGTACGGGGTGATCGAGTCCGGGTCGAGCCCCGCGACCGGTACGAGCGCGTAGTGGTGCCCGGACACCTCGAACGTGCGCGTCGTGCACCCCAGCACCGTGATCGAGCAGGTGTCCGCGGTCTGCACCCAGATCTGGGCCGTGGTCTCGCCGACGTGCCGCAGGACGGGACCGAGCAGGAGTGACACAGACCTCACCCTACCGGCGCCCCCCCACCCGCGAGTCGACTCTTTCGGGTCGCGGTGTTCGCCGATCGAGCACGGTGCCGGACCGGCGAACACTGCGTGTCGGAAGGGTCGACTCGCTCACAGGTGGTCGAGGGCCAGCAGGGCGGCGCCGATCTTGCCGGCGTCCCCGCCGAACGTGGCCGGGACCACCGGGGGGACGCCGCGGGCGGTTGGGGCGTAGGCGAACTCGCGCGCGGCGGCGCGCGCCGGGGCCAGCAGCAGCTCGCCGGTCTCCACCAGGCCCCCGCCCGCGACCACCGCGTCGAGCTCGAAGATGTTGGCGAGCGACGCGATCCCGACGCCGAGCCAGCGGCCCAGCCTCGCGAACAGGGCTTTCGCGGTCTCGTCGCCCTGGCGCGCGGCCAGCGTGACGGTCTGCCCGGTGACGTCGCCTGCGCCCAGCCGCGCGATGGTGCCGGCCGGGTCGTCGTCGGCGGCGTCACGGCCCATGCGGGTCAGGGCCGTGCCGGAGGCGTAGGCCTCGAAGCAGCCGTGGTTGCCGCAGCCGCAGCGCGGGCCGTCGGGGTTGAGGATGATGTGGCCCAGCTCGGCGCCCAGCCCCGTCGGGCCGCGGTAGATCTCGCCGTCCATGACGAGCCCGCCGCCGATCCCGGTGCCGACCGTGACCAGCACCGTGTTGGGGTACGGCTCGCCCAGCCGCGCCTCGGCGAGGGCGGCGACGTTGGCGTCGTTGTCGACCACCACGGGCAGGGCCGTGGCCTTCTCCAGCTGCTCGCGCACCGGCCAGTCGCGGTAGGCGTTGTTGGGTGCCCACAGCATCCTCCCGACCGGCCACTCCACGATCCCGGCCGCCCCGACGCCGATCGCGGCGACGTGGTGCTGCGCTCGCAGGCGGTCGATGAGATCGAGCAGCACGGCCGTGACCGCTTCGGCGTCCGACTTGGCCGGTGTCGGTTCCACGAGCTGCATGAGGACGTCACCGGTCGCGTCGACGACCGCTCCCGCGATCTTCGTCCCACCGATGTCGAGTCCGATGGCGGTCATGCTGATCTCCACGGAGGAATGATGTCATCGCACGGGAGGGCGAGCCCGCGTTTGCCGTCCACGTCACGGGGGTACGGTCTGGCATGCTCTTGCGACGCGTAGCCCGCCCGATGCTGGCGGCCATCTTCATCACCGGCGGCGTCAACGCCCTGAGGTCCCCCCAGGGTCACACGGCTGCCGCGAAGCCCGTGCTCGACGCGGTCGCCCCGGCCGTCGACAAGGTCGTGGAGGTCACTCCCATCGACGGCCGCCCCGACGACGAGCTCCTCGTGAAGATCGATGCGGGCGTCAAGATCGTGGCCGGATCGCTGCTGGCTCTGGGCAGGTTCCCGCGGCTGGCGTCCACGGCGCTCGCGGCGTCACTGATCCCGACGACCCTCGCCGGCCACCGCTTCTGGGACGAGACCGACCCGGAGGTGCGCAGCCAGCAGCAGATCCAGTTCCTCAAGAACGTCGGCCTCCTCGGCGGCCTGCTCATCGCCGCCGCCGACACCCACGGCCAGCCGTCGCTGGGCTGGCGCGGCCGCCGCGCCGCCCGCCTCGCCTCCGCCGCCGTGACGGCGCAGGCCGCCTCGATCTCCGACGCGGCGTCGGACCTGACCGACAAGCTCACCGGCAGCTCGTCCGAGGTCCCCGGCAAGCTCTCCGGCATCGCGAGCGACGCGTCGGGCGCGGTCAGCGGCGTCGCCGCCGGGCTCGTCGGGCTCGCGCCGGGAGCCGGGGTGGCGCTCTCGAAGGCCGGCTCGGAGCTGTCCGCGCGCGCGTCGGACCTGTCCGAGGACTGGACCGCGCGTGCGGCCAAGGCCGCGAAGAAGGCGGAGAAGCGCAGCGCGAAGCTGCAGAAGGTGGCGGGCAAGCGCGGCAAGCAGCTGCAGAAGTCGGCGGAGAAGCGCGCGGCCGAGCTGCAGAAGCAGGCGGCGCGGCGCACGGCGGAGCTGGAGAAGCGCGCCACCAAGCGCGGCGCGAAGCTGCAGAAGGCCGCGGAGAAGAAGTGGGCCGAGCTCGAGAAGAAGGCGCCCGGCGTGCTCGACCAGGCAGCGGACCTCGGTCACGACCTGGCCGGGCGGGCGTCGGCCGTCGGCTCCGAGGTCGCGCACCAAGCGGAAGGGCTGGCGAAGGACGCCCGCAAGCGCGTCCACGCCTTGACGAGCTGAGCGTCGTCCAGGAGCCGGGCCCGGCGGTCATCGACCGCCGGGCCCGGTACTGTCTGTGCACCCGGGGCGGTAGCTCAGCTGGTCAGAGCAGCGGACTCATAACCCGTCAGGCGTGGGTTCGAGCCCCACCCGCCCCACTGGTCTGACCTGGCATTTCCTTCGCCAGCGGATTCACTGGCTCGGCCCGATGGTTGGCGGTGTGTGCGCGCCGGTCCCGACGGCCCGAGGAACGAGCGCAGCCGCCGCCTCCGCAGCCTCGGCCGCCACCTCGCTGTAGACGCTCGTGTAGGTATCGAGCGTAAGGCCGATGGTGGAGTGGCCAAGGGTCTCCTGCACGACCTTGGCGGGCACGCCGGCGGCGAGCATCAGCGACGCCGCGCCGTGCCGAAGGTCGTGGAGCCGGATGGGCGGAAGCGGTCCGTGATGTTCGCAGGGTGCAGCGTCGAGCCGTCCTCCTTGGTGAACACCTTGCCCGAGTCTGCCCAGGCCGACCCCCACCGCATCCGCTCCTCGAGCTGCCGCCGGCGGTGCGCGCGCAGTGCCGTCACCATGGCGGCGTCGAGGGCGATGGTGCGCTCACCGGCGTCCGTCTTCGGGTTGTCTTCGTAGACCGCCCATCCCAGCTGCACGAGCTGGCGGCGGATCGAGAGCTGTCCGGCATCGAGGTCTACGTCGGTCCAGTCGACGCCGCACGCCTCGCCACGGCGCAGGCCGCGGTAGGCGACGAGGTGCCACAGCGCGACTCAAGCAATTGCACCACACCCTGCATCCTGGTCGTCGGGTGCGGGCCGGCCTTCGGCCGACCCGGACCGGCGCTCCGCGCGGTCGATCACGCAGTTGATCTTCGCATGATCGTTTCTGAGGGCCGGTGGGCGTCGTGGTCCTGAGTCTCTCGTCGGGCTACAGCCCGGAGTATCTGTTGAAGGAGGTCGCGACCGGACGGGAGAGCTACTACACCGGCGCCGTGACCGAGGGAGAGCCTCCCGGCCGGTGGTGGGGCGCCGGCGCGGCCAGGCTCGGCCTGGAAGGCCTGGTTGACGCGCAGGACATGCGCGCGGTCTATGAACGCTTCCTCGATCCGCGCGCCGAGGGGTTCAACGACCCGAAGCAATGGGACGAGGTCGAGACCCTCGGGCACGCCGGCCACAAGTACAGGACCGAGGAGGAGTTGTACGCGGCGGCGGTTGAACGGGAACCGAACGCCACCCCTGAACGGCTGGTTGAACTCCGTACCGAGGCTGGGAAGAACGCCCGGCACAACGTGGCGTTCTTCGACGCGACGTTCAACTGACCAGCGAGACCCAGCCACCAGCCGGTCAACGGCAATAGCGGCCCCGCTCACGCGGTGCCCCGCCGCGCACCGGCTGGGCGGATCGGGAGCTGGTTGCCCCCTCGGCCGTAATCGTCCACGCCACGCTGCCGGAGTAAAGGGCGCCTACGGCGTCGCTACGCGATGGCCTCCGGCCACCCTTGACACCATCAGCGCGACGAGCAAAGCGACCAGGACGAGGGAGCCGGGGGAGTCTGGGCCCGACAGGCTTGACCTCAAGGCGCATGTGCTCGCCTATGTCGAGCCGTGAGGCTGGGACACAAACGTGTGATCAGGTTTGCGGAAACAGCCACGCTAAGATAGTTACAATTAGGCTGAGAGTAGCCACAATAGCCTCGAATCCGGCGAGCAATTCTGACGCGGGAAACCTTACGCTACCCGAACCGGCGGCGAAACCATCGGCTTCTCCGGAGCCGAGCCCACCTGCCGCAGAAGGGGCTCTGCGTCGCGGAGACCACCCGCCGGGAAGGTACTTCATTAGGTTCCACTTCAGATGTGAGAGGCGTCCGCAACCCCTCAGGAAGCCGCGACCGTCGTCTTGGCAGAAAGACTTTCCGTTGGATCGTAGTGCACCGCATGAACGTGGCACAAAGAATAGGTAGTATATAGCTAGTATTCCCGATGCGAGTCCTATTGTCTTGAGTGATGCGCCCGATTGCCAGGCCAAGAAAAGAAGCACAAGCCACAGAGGTGAAACTAGTAACTCAATCAGACGGGCGTTCCGCTTGCTAATCTTGGATCGGCCCCGCCTGTTCCCCATTCAGCAAAGACTACGTGGCACTCTGTGAAGAGTCCACTACTTACAGTCGCGTAATTCAGAAGATTCAACAGCGGAGCAGGGTGGATGCTGGTGTCGATCCTGCCGGCAGGCCGGGCTACGCCAGTTCGGCGGAGCTGGCGTCGCGGCTGGCCGGATGCGGATCTCTTCTCAGAAAGATCAACCAGTCTCAACAAAGATCACCATGCTGTCGTACAAAAGATCAGACTGGTGCCCTCATGAAGCTCGCGCCTCGACTCGGCGAGGCCCTGGCAGAGGCAGCCGTCGAGGGGGCGACCCCCACTGTGGCCAGTCTCGTAGCCCAGTAGCTAACTGCAGATCAGCCTCCGACGGTGTAGCGGAATCGGTCGCGCTTGGTGTGTAGGTCCCAGAGGTGGCCGGCCAGGATCTCGGGGTCCTTCTGGGCGTCGCCGGCCACGATCGCGCCGGGGATGATCAGCTGCGAGACCTGGATGCCCTCTTCGCCGAGGACGTCGTGGAGCAGCTGGGCGTAGGCGGCTTGGCCGGCGAACGCGACGGAGGTGCCGGTGACGTTGCGGCCGGGCGTGACGGCCGAACCGCCGTTGACGAACACGATGGTGCCGCGGTTCTTGCCGAGCTGCCGCATGCCCGGCAGCACGTGCTGGACGGCGGCGACCGATCCGTAGATAGAGAACTCGACGGGTCCGACGAGGTCGGCCGGGGTTGTGTCCAGCACCGGGAGCATGAACTCCTTTGCCGGCAATGGGCTGTACTGCAGCACCTCGATCGGTCCGAGCGTCGCGGCAAGATGGTTGAGAGTCAACCCGAGCGTTGCCTGGTTGCGGACGTCGGCCGTACAGCCCTGCGCAGTGACGCCGGCCTGACCGAGCTCGTCGACGAGAACGGCGAGGTGGCTCTGGTTGCGGGATATGAGGCCGATGGAGAAGCCCTCTGCACCGAAGCGCCGCGCCGCAGCTGCTCCGAGTCCCGCTCCTGCCCCGATGATCACCATGGTGCTCATGGGGGATACAACACCACGTCGCCGGCGAACTGTCCCGCTCGGGCGTCAAGATCGTTTCTGTGACACGTCCCGTGACACGAACCAGGGCGATCCAACGACGTTTCTGACGCCGATGACGCCGGTTCTCGACCCATAGCCGCAGGTAGAAGCGGGTGACGCCTGAACCGGATTCCCTCATAACCCGTCAGGCGTGGGTTCGAACCCCACCCGCCCCACCTCTGATGCAAGTAGACACTTTCTGGGCGATGAGGAAGATCGCTTCATCGGGCGCAGCGGGCTTCGATACCCGACCCTGTCGAACTGCGTGGCCACAGGAACGATCTGCCCGCGACTACCTGGACCAAGGCCCGACTCGCTCGGGCCGCGTCGAGACGGTCCTGGTTGCGCACGATGGGTGCCATCGCGTCACGGGTTGTACGGCCCGACGCTCTGGACACGATCATCGGCTCGACAATTCAAGAACTTGACGAGCAGCTGCCGGACGACGAGATGCCGGCAGCGCTCGCCTGGGTGCGTCGGCATGTCGTGCTGGCGCCGAGGCGGCCGTGGCATCCGGCGTTCTTCGGCGCCGGTGGGGCGAGCCGGTCTGACGTTGCGGAACGGTCGGCGGAGATCCTCTACCAGGGTTTTCGGTCGTCCGGCGTGATGCCGTGGGGCACGGGGTCGATCGTCACCGCAGACCCTCGACGGCGATGATCGCCACCACGACCACTCATGGTGAGCTGGGCGAGCGTTTGCGGCGCTGTCCGGGGAAGTTCAGTAGTCGGCCAGTCGATACTTGCTGACGTATCGGCGGTAGGCCGGATCACCGTGATCCTTGGCCAGTGCGCGGAGACGTGCGACGGCCTTGGAATGATGTTCTTCGTCCTCGACGGCGCACCAGTAGACCGCGTTGTGGTAGCTGGTGATTGCGTTGTCCACGGCCCCTGCCTTGGCCCATTTTCGGCCGGCGGCGAAGAACAGCTCGTGCAGGCTCGTGTCATCGTCCTCGGCGGCAAGTGCGGATATCAACCCGGCGAGCGGGGGCGAACTCCGGTGATTCCGAGACGCTATCAACTCCGCGGCGCACCGCAGCAGGTCGGAGGCGACACCGGTGTCCGGTGTGTCCTGGTTGCTGCACCGGGTGAACACGGTTTCGGCGAGATCGGTGGGCACGTTGCCGAGTACCTCGGTGTCGCGGACGCCGGAGCCGTCGTAGAACAGCTCGAACAGCGGCCGGTTGTAGTGCGGCGCCGCCCGGATCAGCTCGCTTCGTTCGGGTATGCCTGCTGAGGCGGCATCGAGCTGGGCGTACCGATCCAACAAGGAGCCGGGCTCGATCAGGTGACGTACCCCGGTCGGGTCCCACGCCGGGTCGTCGGGCTCGCGCCACGCCCGCACGAGCGCTTCCACGGCGTCGGGCAACCCGGGGCGGGCGAACGGCGGTAACGCGGCACGGATGGCCTGTTCCTGGGCGAGCAGCTGAGCGAGTTCGTCGCCGTGACCCGTGCGGCGGTACCAGTCCACCGCCTCGTCGGTGCGATGCAGCAGGTAGGCCGGTAGCCAGGTGTCGAGGGACGCGGCGAAGACCCGGACGCAGCCCTCTTCCTCGTCGTACGCACCGATGAGCCATTGCTCGGCGGGCAGCGCCGGCACGGGCAGCGCGACGATGTAGGCGTGGCCGGAGCCACCCAGTCCGTACAGCCCTTTCAGTCCAAAGCCGGGAAAGGTCGCGGTGTGCTCCAGCCGCTGTTCCCGGGACAGATCCAGACCCTCGATATGAGACAGATCCGGCAGTAGTTCATGGGGAAAGTGCGGCATTATGCGAGTGTACGTCACCAAGCTCGGCGGGCCGTCGAAACAATGGGCTGGCTGCTCCTTTCTGGTGAGCTGTATCAGCCGGGACGAACGGCTACGTCTCGGCGGGGTCTGAGCCACCCGCCAGAGTTCTGGCGCCGCAACAGCGCAGGCAAGCAGCGCGGCGATCGCTCTCGACGGCGACGCCTGCACGCGACGGTTACCGACCCGTGCGCGGCGACAGTTCACCGCTAACGCAGCCCACCCCATCGGGCAGCGGCGCCGTGAGTCCTGCGCCAACGGTTCCACCTCGACGGTCGGGTGAGATTCCATGATCGCCAGGTCCACCGCCGATGTTCTCGCCGACTGCCGGGTGGGCGAACTGATGACGATCGGCGGAAGGACGCGCGATGGACACAGACGCAGGTGATGTGACGGTCGGCGGACCTGCGCGGTGGAACCGCCGCATGGTCCTGAATCGTATGGTCCTGGGCCTTGGCGCGGTGGCCGCCACGGTCGGTGCCACCGACGTGGCGAATGCCCTGGCGGGCGACACCGGGCCGGGGAACGCCTCTCAGGCCTGGGCCTACGAGCGGTCACTGCCGCGGTTGGCCACGACCACACCACGGGTCTGTGATCGCGGGCTGACCAAGGACGACCATGCTGCCCTGGACCGGCTCATGCGGGGGATCGCCGAGCGGACGTCCGTCAAGCCCCGGTGGTCCACGAGTCCGGATGCCGAGATCATCGTCATGCAGAAGTCGGACCAGGAAATGGGGGGATCCAAAGAAGGCCGGTACAGTGGTGGCGTACGGTGCACCAACAAGACCTTCCCTTCCGACGCCTGCACACGAGTTGAATTCCTCATCAATGCGGATGTCAATGTGGACCCAAAGGGTCAGACTCCTTGGCGCGTGCGCTCCATTCAACACGAGTTCCTGCACGCTCTCGGGGTCGGTCACTGTTCAAATCCTCAGAGCGTCATGTACCGGAAGCAGAAGGCGACTGCTCAGCCGAGATTCATCTCTGTTCACGAGTACGCGGAGCTCAACCGGATCTACAGCTCCTAACCGAACCCGTTACCGTCCGGTGACCGCTATCCGAACTAGAGAATTGTCAGCCGACCAGAGGTGAGGCTGACCGCAGAGAGACCGCGACGCACCTGGTCAGATCGCCAGCGGCCGGTGAGGGTACTCCGGTTCGCGGCCCTGGAAGGACAGGATGGCGGGGTTCTGGATGACACCGTCGCGGATCTCGATGGCCCGGCGGACGGTGGGGTCGGCGTCCCAGGCGCCGCTCCCGCCGATGACGGTGCCCAGGAAGGGAAGCAGTGCCTCGCTGATCTCCCACGTCGCGGAGTTCCACAGGTAGGACGGGCTGTGGTCGACGGCGTAGTAGAGCACGTTGTCGCCGACGACGAAGGTGGGTTCGGCGAACGTCGTGGGGCGGGCCCAGCTGAAGCCCATGCCCTCGTCGCAGGACACGTCGACGATCAGCGTGCCCGGCTTCAGGTCGGTGAGGTCGTGGTCGGTCAGGAACGTGAGCGGGGCGTCGGTGTCCTGGAGCACGCAGTTGACGACGATGTCGTGCGCCGCGAGGAACTCCGCGATCGGCACCGTGCCGTCGTCGGTGACCGCGTGGCTCACGCGCGCCGTGGTGCCGTCGCTGTCGAAGTGGACGATCCGAGCGGAGTGGATCGGTGAGGCGACGGCGGCCGTGTGCCGGTGGGTGAGGACGTCGACGTCATTGACCCCGAGTGCGTTGAGCGCGGTCACCGCACCGCGGGCGGTCGCCCCGAAGCCGATGACCACGGCCCGCAGCCGACGCCCGTAGTCGCCGGTCGATCCCGCGATCTGCAGGGCGTGGAGCACGGAGCAGTAGCCGGCGATCTCGTTGTTCTTGTGGAAGACGTGCAGGTTGAACGAGCCGTCGCCGTTCCAGTGGTTCATCGCCTCGAACGCGATCAGCGTGAGCTTCCGGTCGACGGCCGCCTGCGTGAGCTCGCGGTCCTGCACGCAGTGCGGCCACCCCCACAGGACCTGCCCGACGCGCATCGCGGTGATGTCGCGGAGCAACGGCTTGGGTTGCAGGAGGACGTCGCACTCCTCGACGAGCTGCTCGCGGGTTCTGAAGCCGGCGACCCGGCCCTTGAGCTGGTCGTCGGACATGCCGTAGCGGTCGCCGTAGCCGTGTTCGAGGTAGACGACGTCCCGGAGGTCCTCGGGGATGCGACCGAGGTGGTGGGGATGCAGGGGGAGCCGCAGCTCGTGCTCCTTGAACGACCGGGCCAGGACACCCAGCCTCAGCCGGCCGCCGCGGTTGCCGTCGAATGTGTTCATCCCGTGCTCCGTCCGGTCGGGGCAACGCCACCGGGTCCAGAACGGCCCTGCCGCGTGATCCTACGCGCGGCTTGCCGTTCGGTCACAGGAACCCGACGGCGGCGTCCCGGTGAGCAGCCCGGACGGTCATGGCCGCGCGGGCCGGTGGCATCCCACACTTCTCGTTCCGCGTATCAGGTTCGCCTCGTGCGGGATCGATGTCACCCGAGGACAGGGAGGTGCCCATGTCGACGACGTGCAGCGTCCGCCGCCTCGCGCCGGTCCCGTCCACCGACGGGGTCGAGCGCCGCGAGATCCGGTTGTACGGGCGGCGGGTGAGCTACCTCGCGACCGGCGGTGACGGGCCGACGCTGGTGTTCCCGCACGGGCTCGGCGGGAGCTCGGCCACCTGGCGCGAGGTGGTCGGGATCGTCGGCGGGGCCTTCCGGGTGATCGCCCCCGATCTGCTGGGCCACGGCGGCTCGGACGCGCCGGGCAGCGGTGACTACTCCCCGGCCGGCCACGCGACCTGGTTGCGCGACCTGATGCGGGCGCTCGGCGTGGACGGCGCCACGGTCGTGGGGCACTCCTTCGGTGG
>CAXTTN010000103.1:0-6487 GCA_964247105.1 uncultured Pseudonocardia sp. | reverse complement strand
TTGCAGTTCACCCACCAGTACCCCGAGCGCGTGGAGCGTCTCGTCCTCGTCGCCAGCGGCGGTCTCGGACCGGAGGTCGGCGTCGCGCTGCGGGCGGCGTGCCTCCCGGGCAGTGCCGCGGTCGTGCGGGTGCTGGCCGCCGCGGCGCCGACGCCGGTGGGCGCGCTCCTGCGCGGCGTCGCCCTCGGGCTGGGCATCGCGGACCGCGCCGAGATCGACGCCCTGTCCGACGGCCTGCTCGGGCTCGCCGACCCGGCCGCGCGGGCGGCGTTCCTGCGCACGGTCCGCTTCGCCCTCGAATGGTCCGGCCAGCGACTCGACGCGCGGGACCACCTCCACGGCCTCGACGGCGAGCGCGTGCTGCTGGTGGCCGGCCGGCACGACGGCTGCATTCCCGTCGGGCACAGCGAGGCCGCGCACCGGCAGCTGCCCGGCAGCCGTCTCGCCGTCCTCGACGCCGGGCACTTCCCGCACCGCGAGCACCCGGAGACCTTCACCCGTGAGCTGCTCGCGTTCCTCGCCGCGACCCCCGGGGCGGGTTCGGCCGGTCGTTCGGCCTGATCAGGCCGTTCAGGCGCTGAGGGTGGCGCGGGCGGTCGGGTCGAACCCGGGTGCGACGACGAGGCGGCCGCCGTCGCGCCGGCAGGACGCCACGGCGACGTGGCAGGGCCGGGCGACCGACGCGGGGAGGAGCAGCCCCCCGTCGAGCTGGTAGCGCATATTGGTGATCTTCCAGGCGGTGGCGGCCGGGTCGGCGGGTGTCTCGGGGAGCCGGTCCTGGCGGACCACCACCATCGCCTCGGTGATCCCCGGGGGCCAGTCGAACACGAGCGCTCCCGAGCCGGTGACGGTGAGGTGCCGCACGGCGGGGATGCCACCCGGCGCAGGGTCCTCGGCGGGGGCGTCGGGTGAGCGGGCCAGGTCCGAGACCGCCGAGCCGAGCCGGGCGACGACCCCGTACACCGGGATGGGCGAGCCGGCGGGGACGGCGCCGTCGACGATGGAGGTCGAGCGCGTGCGTCCCACGACGTGCCACCGGCCGTCCGGGGTGAGCCGGCTGATCTTGTACTCGACCTCCTGCGGGCCTCCCGCGGTCCAGGTGATCGTGATCGACGGATCGTCCGTCTCGCGCTCGGCGCGGACGTCCGACGGCTGGGGTGCGTTCTCGGTCTCGGGCACTCGCACGGCTTCGGGCACGGCCTCGGTCTCGGGCACACGGACGGCCTCGGTCTCGGGCACACGCACGGCCTCGGGCACGGCCTCGCGCACGGCTTCGGGCACGGCCTCGGGCACGGCCTCGGGCACGGTCTCGGGCGCGCGGACCGGGTCCGCCGGTTCCGGGAGCGGCAGGGTCGGCGGCAGCGACGGGCGGCGCGGCACCGTCCCGCCGTGGGTGGGCGGCGCAACCGCCCGGGGCCCGGGTCGGGGGCGGGGACGCGGCACGGGCGGGTGCGCGGCGGCCCGCAGCGCGGCGATGAAGGCGGCGCAGCTGGGGAACCGGTGGTCGGGATGCTTGGCGGCGGCCCGTGCGACGGCGGCGTCCACGCCGGCCGGCAGGTCCGGGCGGAGCCGGCTCGGCCGTGGCGGGTCCGCCACGAGGTGGGCGTAGATCACCGAGGCCACCTCGGTGCGGGGATAGGGCACCTCACCGGTCAGGCAGCGGTGGACCAGGCAGGCCAGCCCGTACTGGTCGGAACGCCCGTCCACCCACCGGCCCTCGATCTGCTCGGGGGAGGAGTACTGCGGCGTCCCCATGTACTGGCCCGCTGAGGTGATGTCGCTCCCGGCGGAGGTCGGGCTCTTGGCGATCCCGAAGTCACACAGGTACACCTGCCCGCCACCGCGGGGGCGGGCCACCCGCGCGAGCAGGATGTTGCCCGGCTTGACGTCGCGGTGCACCAGCCCGGCCTCGTGGACGGCGTCGAGCGCGTCGGCCACCGGCCCGAGAATCGCGCAGAGCGTGTCGACGCCGAGCCGGCCCTCGCGCCGGAGGAGGGCGCCGAGATCCTCCCCGTCGACGAAGCGCATCGACAGGTACAGGACGCCGGCGGCGTGGCCCGCGTCGTAGATCGGGACCACGTTCGGGTGCTCCAGGCTGGCCGCGATCGCGGCCTCCCGCTCGAACCGGCGCCGGAAGTCCAGGTCGGCGGCGAGCGGCGGGGGCAGGACCTTGAGCGCGACCGTGCGGCCCAGCCGCAGGTGGGTGGCCCGGTAGACCACGCCCATGCCGCCCTCGCCGAGGAGCGCGTCGATGCGGTGCCCGGCCAGCACGTGCCCGACCCAGCCCGCGGCGACTGCGCTCTGCTGCTCCGGCACTCTCGATCCGTTCCTCACGGGTCCTCGGGAGAACGGCTCCGACCCGGCCTGTGGTGCAGCCTACGGTGGCCACCCGCCCGACCGACCGAACCCTGCCCGTCGCCAGGTGACGTGCGACGACTCCGGACCGCGGACGCCCCTGCCTCCGCGCCCGCCCGAAGCCGTAGCGTCGCGGTCATGAGCATCCGACTCGGCTACCAGATCCCCAACTTCAGCTACCCCGGCCCGGTGGCGGAGCTGTTCCCGACCGTGATCCGGCAGGCGCGCGAGGCCGAGGACGCCGGCTTCGACGCCGTGTTCGTGATGGACCACTTCTACCAGCTGCCCGGCATCGGCACGCCCGACCAGCCGATGCTGGAGGCGTACTCGGCCCTGTCCGCGCTGGCCACCGCGACGTCCCGCGTGCAGCTGTCGGCGCTGGTCACCGGCAACACCTACCGCAACCCGCCGATGCTGGCGAAGACGGTCACGACCCTCGACGTCGTGAGCGGCGGCCGTGCCGTGCTGGGCATCGGGGCCGGCTGGTTCGAGCTGGAGCACCAGCAGTTCGGGTGGGACTTCGGCACGTTCACCGACCGGTTCGAGCGGCTCGACGAGGCGCTGCAGATCATCGTGCCGATGCTGCGCGGCGAGCGTCCCACGTTCGACGGGAAGTGGTACCGCACCGAGAGCGCGATGAACGAGCCGCGGATCCGCGACGACCTGCCGGTGATGCTCGGCGGCAGCGGCGAGAAGAAGACGTTCGCGCTGGCGGCGCGCTTCGCGCAGCACCTCAACATCATCTGCGACCCGGCCGACCTCCCCCGCAAGCTGGAGGCGCTGGAGCAGCGGTGCGGGGAGGCGGGCCGGGACCGGTCCACGTTGGAGACCAGTTTCCTCGCTTTCGTGATGATCGACGAGGACGGGGACAAGGCGCGCGAGCAGCAGCGGGAGTACTTCCGCCGCCTCGGGGTGGACCTGGACGCGATGCCCGACGAGCAGCGCGCGGCGGCCACGGCGCGGCAGTTCGTCGGCAGCCCCGACGACGTCGCGGCCGATCTGCAGGCCCGCGTCCTCGACCCGGGGGTCGACGGGCTGATCGTCAACCTCGTCGTGAACGGGCACGAGCCCGGCGTCGTCGACCTGGCCGGGCGCACGCTGCGCAAGCTGGTCGGCTGATCGGCCGCGCACCTCGCAGGCTCGGCGGTCACTTCGCGGGGTCCGCGGAGCCTGTGACGTGACGCCCAGGCCTGTGAGGTCAGCGCCGGGACCGGCCGAAGGCGGCCAGGAGGCGCCGCGCGACCCCGTCGAAGGGCGCGATCTCCGGCCATGTCCAGCGCACCATGCCGCGGTCGTCGGCCCGGATGGCGTCCTCGCGGAGCTTCTCGGCGAACACCACCTCACCCGGCTCCTGCCCGGGCCGTGGCAACCGGCCGTACTCGACCTTGCCGTCGAACTCCCCGGCGGTGCGGAACTGCTCCCACCAGAAGTCCACCTGCCCCAGGAAACGGCCGTCCGACGCGAAGACCTCGTGTTGCAGCACCGGATCCGGCAGGCCCGCACGGTGGATCGCCAGCCGGCTGCGCGACTCGCCGGGGCTGTCCGCGCCCGCCCGGGCGAACGCGAGCACCCGCCGCGCGGCGGCGTTGCCGGGGCGCCGGGCCGCACGATCCAGCGCCGCATCGAGCTCGGCGCGTGACGTGACGGCTGAGCCTGTGAAGTCACGGGAGCAGCGTTCGCGCCCGACAACGTCAGCCGGCCAGGAAGCCGCCCGACTGGCGGTCCCAGAGCTGGGCGTAGGGGCCGCCGCGGGCGAGCAGCTCGGAGTGCGAGCCCTGCTCCACCACCGCGCCGCGGTCCAGCACGACCAGGCGGTCCATCCCGGCCACCGTGCTCAGCCGGTGCGCCACGACGATCGCGGTGCGGTCGCGCATCAGCGTCCACAGCGCCTGCTGGATGTGCGCCTCGCTCTCCGAGTCCAGCGCGCTGGTGGCCTCGTCGAGCAGCAGGATCGGGGCGTCGCGCAGGATCGCGCGCGCGATCGCCACGCGTTGCCGCTGCCCGCCCGAGAGCTTCACGCCGCGCTCGCCGACGAGCGTGTCGAAGCCGTCGGGCAGGCCCTCGACGAAGTCCAGCACGTGCGCGGCCTGCGCCGCGGCCCGGATCTGCCCCTCGGTGGCCGCCTCCGGCCGACCGAACGCGATGTTCTCCCGCAGCGTGCGGTGGAACATCACGGGATCCTGCGGCACGTAGCCGATGAGGCCGCGCAGGTCGGCCTGCGTCAGCGTCGCGATGTCCTGCCCCCCGACCAGGATCCGCCCGCCCTGGACGTCCATCAGCCGTAGCAGCAGCCGGATGATCGAGGTCTTCCCCCCGCCCGAACGGCCGACGAGCCCGACCCGCTCGCCGGGAGCCACGGTCAGGTCGAGGCCGGCGAACAGCGGCTCCGGGTGCCCGGCGTGGGCGAACCGGACCCGCTCCAGCCGCACCTCCGGTGTGCCGGTGGCGAGCGGTTGCGGCGAGGACGGGTCGAGCACCGTCGGGTCGATGAGCAGGAGCTCGGCGAACTGGGCGGCCTCGGTGAGCGAGCGTTCGAGCTGCCGGTAGGTCTGGTTGAAGTCGAAGAGGATCTTGGTGGCCTGGGTGAAGTACGCGAACGTGACGACCACGGCCTCGATCCCGGGGCCGCCCGGCCGCGCCGCGACGATCAGCGCGAGCACCAGCCCGGCCACGCTCGTCACCACGGACAGCGGGCCCACCAGCATGTCGATGCGCAGGTTGGCGTAGTCCCACGAGCGGAGCGTCAGCCTGCGGTTCTCCGCGACGCGGCGCCGGTGCTCCACGGCCTCCCGCGCCTCGGCGGCGTGGGCGCGCACCGCGTCCATGTTGGCCAGGGTGTCGGCCACGTGCCCCGACAGCAGCGCCCACGACGCCTCGCGCTCGTCGACCAGCGCCTGCCGGCGCCGGATCATCGGGGCCACCACCAGACCGGTCAGCACGATCATGCCGAGCAGGACGGCGACCAGCCGCGGGTCGTAGCCCCACAGCACCACCGACGCGAACGTCAGCGGCAGGACCTGCGCGACGATCTGGAAGGCGATGGTGTCGACGAAGTCCTCGTACTGCGAGGCGTAGCTGAGCACCCGTTTCGTGAGCGAGCCCGCGAAGTTGTCGTGGAAGAACGCCGCGTCCTTGGCCAGCAGCGCCTCCATCCCGCTGACGTAGAGCCGCTCGATCCCGCGGGCGTCGGTGCGGTTGAGGCAGTGGATGCCGCCGCGCCAGCACAGCTCGGCCGCGAGCAGCGACGCGCTGAAGCCGACCACGTAGGGCGTCACCACCGCGACCGTCAGGGGGGTGCCGGCCGCCAGCGCCCCCACCAGCGCCCCGATGATCAGCGGCGGCACGTAGCCGAGCCCGATGTTGCCCAGGGCGGGCAGCAGCAGCGCGCCACCGGCGACCGCCCTGTCGCGGACCAGCTCACGCAGGTACAGGCGCAGCGCGAGCAATGCCGCGGCGCGGCGCCGCGACGGCTCGGTGCCGTGCGCGACGGCAGGCCGCGCGGTGACCGTGGTGGTCATGGCGCTCCTCGGGATCCAGGGGAGGACCCATGGTCGGCGACCGCCGCCCCACCGGTCCACCGGATTCCGGCCCGGCCCGGCCCCGAGAGCCCCGTTCGGAGCGCTGATCACGGGCAGAAGGTGGCTCGCCGCGCCCCGACCGCCACCTTCTGCCCGTGATCACGGCCTGTCGGCCGTCCCGCCTCCGATCAGGCGAAGGTGATCAGGGGCTTGATGATCCCGTCGTCCTTGGTGGTCATCATGCCGAACGCCTCGGGGATGTCGTCGAAGGCGAACGTGTGCGTGGTCATCGGCGTCGGGTCGATCCGGCCCGAGAGCATCAGCCGGAACAGCCGGTTCATCCGCTCGTTGCCGCCGGGGCACAGGCCCGTGTGGATGGCCTTGTCGTTCATGCCCAGCCCGAACGCGTCGAGCGGCAGCTGCAGCGGCGCCGGGTTCTCGCCGTGGTAGCCGATGTTGGACACGCGCCCGCCCGCCTTCGTGACGCGCAGGCACGCCTCGAACGTCTGCGGGAAGCCGAACGCCTCGATCGCGGCGTCGACGCCCTCGCCGCCGGTGATGTCCATGATCTGCTCGACGGGGTCACCCTGGGTGAAGTCGACGATGTCGTCGGC
>CAXTTN010000102.1:9643-19960 GCA_964247105.1 uncultured Pseudonocardia sp. | reverse complement strand
CCTCGGACGGGATGCCGTCGAGCTTGGTGTCGAGCTGCAGCGCCGTGACGAACTCGGGCGTGCCGGCGACCTTGAAGTCCATGTCGCCGAACGCGTCCTCGGCGCCGAGGATGTCGGTCAGGGCGACGTAGCGCGTCGAGCCGTCGACCTCGTCGGACACCAGGCCCATCGCGATGCCCGCGACCGGCGCCTTGAGCGGCACACCGGCGTTGAGCAGCGACATCGTCGAGGCGCAGACCGAGCCCATCGACGTCGAGCCGTTGGAGCCCAGCGCCTCCGACACCTGCCGGATGGCGTACGGGAACTCCTCGCGCGTGGGCAGCACGGGCATCAGCGCCCGCTCGGCCAGCGCACCGTGGCCGATCTCGCGGCGCTTCGGCGAGCCCACCCGGCCGGTCTCACCGGTCGAGTAGGGCGGGAAGTTGTAGTGGTGGAGGTACCGCTTGCGGTCCTCCGGGCCCAGCGAGTCGATCTGCTGCTCCATGCGCAGCATGTTCAGCGTGGTGACACCCAGGATCTGGGTCTCGCCGCGCTCGAACAGCGCCGAGCCGTGCGCCCGCGGGATGACCTCGACCTCGGCCGACAGCGGCCGGATGTCGGTGAGACCGCGGCCGTCGATGCGGACCTGGTCACGCAGGATGCGCTGGCGGACGAGCTTCTTGTTCAGCGAGCGGAACGCCGCGCCGAGCTCCTTCTCGCGACCCTCGAACTTGGCCTCGAGCGAGGTGAGGACCGAGAGCTTGACCTCGTCCAGCTTGGACTCGCGCTCCTGCTTGCCCGCGATGGTGAGCGCGGCGGCCAGGTCGGCGGAACCCGCGGCCTCGACGGCCTCGAAGACGTCCGACTGGTAGGCCGGGTACGTCGGGTACTCGCGCGTGGGCTTCGCGGCCACGTCGGCCAGCGCCTGCTGGGCGACGCACAGGGTGCGGATGAACGGCTTGGACGCTTCGAGGCCCGCGGCCACGACCGTCTCGGTGGGCGCCTGGGCACCGGCCGCGACGAGGTCGTTCGTCTCGACGGTGGCCTCGGCCTCGACCATCATGATCGCGACGTCGTCGCCGACGATCCGGCCCGCGACGACCATGTCGAACACGGCCCGCTGCAGGTCCTCGTACTGCGGGAACGCGATCCACTGGCCGTCGATCAGGGCGACGCGGACGGCGCCGATCGGGCCGCTGAAGGGCAGGCCCGACAGCTGGGTGGACAGCGACGCCGCGTTGATCGCGAGTGCGTCGTACGGGTCCTGCGGGTCGAGGCTCATGATCGTGACGACGATCTGGACCTCGTTGCGGAGGCCGTCGACGAACGACGGGCGCAGCGGGCGGTCGATCAGCCGGCAGGTGAGGATCGCGTCGGTGCCGGGGCGCCCTTCACGGCGGAAGAACGAGCCCGGGATCTTGCCGATCGCGTACATGCGCTCCTCGACGTCCACCGTGAGGGGGAAGAAGTCGAAGTGCTCCTTGGGCTGCTTGGACGCCGTGGTGGCCGACAGCAGCATCGTGTCGTCGTCGAGGTAGGCGACGACGGAGCCGGCGGCCTGGCGCGCGAGGCGCCCGGTCTCGAACCGGATGGTGCGGGTGCCGAAGCTGCCGTTGTCGATGACGGCCGTGGTTTCGTGCACGTTCTCGATGGGATCGGTCATGTAGGGGTGCATCTCCTCGACAGGTGAGGTGCCACCCCCGGCGGGGCCGGTCTTCGATCGAAGCGCCCGGGACGAGCCCGGGAGCCACTACCGAGGACCGGCGGACGTGTGCCGGGGCGTGGCGTCGGTTGTACGTGTGGGACGGGCCGGATCACCGCCCTGGGTGACCCGGCCCGGGTGATCAGCGGCGGATGCCGAGGCGCTCGATCAGCGACCGGTAGCGCGCGACGTCCACCTCGCGCAGGTACTTCAGCAGCCGGCGGCGCCGGCCGACGAGCAGCAGCAGACCGCGACGGCTGTGGTGATCGTGCTTGTGCATCTTCAGGTGCTCGGTGAGATCGACGATGCGCTTGGTGAGCAGCGCGATCTGGGCCTCGGGCGACCCCGTGTCGCCCTCGTGGACCCCGTAGGTGTCCAGGATGGTCTTCTTCTGTGCGGCGTCGAGTGCCACGTGCTCCTCTTTCGTCTGCTGTGCCGTGCGGCCCGATGTCGTCTGACGGCATCGGAAGACGGTCACGGCCGCCACGGACTGCAGCCGGACCCAGCACACGACGTTACCAGGGCCGATCGGAGCGAGCTGCGGCTACCCGTTCGCGCGGGCCGAGACCGTGATCGTCTTCGAGGTTCCCTTCGCACCCGCGGGCCACACCGTGTAGGTGTGCGTGGTGGTGCCGGCGGCGTTGCAGCCGAAGGGGAGCTCCAGCTGGCCCTTCGCGGGGTAGGAGCTGCCGTAGGCCCCGTAGACGTCCGGGTTGTCGACGGCGAGGGCGGCTCCGCCCGCACCGGTCACCGACCAGGCGATCGTGACGGGGTTGCCGGGCGAGGAGGCCGGGGCGTCGGGGGTGCCGTGGACGGGGCAGCTGGGCTGGGTCACGACCCGGAGGCTCTGGATCGCGGGCGCCGGGGCACCGGGCGCCGCGCCGCCGTTCCCTCCGCCGGTCGTGCCACCGCTCCCGGCCGGGGCACCGCCGGGACCGGAGCCTCCGGCGGTCCGGCCACCACCCGTGGTGCCGGCCGGCGCAGCGGCCCCTGCGGCGCTCGCCGACGCGCTGGGGGCGGGTGCCGCCGTGGCTGTCGCCGCGGTCGGCGAGCTGGTGGCCGCGGCCGGCCCCGCCGGGGACGCCGTGCCGATGAGGGGGCTCGCGCCGCAGGCGGTGAGGGCAGCGGCGAGGACAGCGGTGACGGCGGCGAGGGCCGCCCGCGCGAGCCGGCCGGCGGGACGTGGGGTCATCGAGTGCTCCCGGTGCGATGCGGTGCGGTGTCGTGACGGGTGTCGTGACCGGGCACACCGCGGCCGGGCCGGGCAGCACCTGTCCCGACCAGTCTCGGGGGCCCGAGGCGTTCACACGCTCCTCCGACCGGCGACGAGATCATAGGCGAGCGTCACGGCTTCCTCACCCTTTCGACAGCCTCGCCCTCCCGCACGGGGACACGGTGCACGACGCGGAACCGGCCGCCCACGCGGGCGGGCTCGCTCGCGACGAGGACCACCTCGGAGGGCCGCCACCACGGGCCCACGTGCCCGGACCAGGGAGTGGGAACATCGCTCACCGGCCCCGGTTCCGGCCGCGCCCTGAGCACGGTCAGGTGAGCGACGAACCGCTCGACATCGCCGCCCACCGCCGTGACCAGGCCGCCGAGCGACCCCGCGGGCTCGACCCCGGCCCAGCGCACGCCGTCGAACGCGCCCGCACCGGCCAGGCGCAGCCGCGGGACGGCCGCGCCGCGCACGGCCGCGTCGAGCCGCCCGGCCAGGACTCCGGGATCGGCCTCGCCGTGGAACGCGAGCGTGACGTGCCAGGTGGACGGATCCATCAGCCGCCACCCCGGCGGGGGCGACCCGACGTGCGCCTCCAGCGCCTCCACGACATCAGCGGGTGGCCAGAGCGCCGTGAACAGCCGCATGATCACGCTCCGGGACGGCAGGCGGCCTGGCGCAGCAGCTCGGCCAGCTCCGGGAAGCCCGGGCCGAGCGCGGCCGCCGCGGCCGCGAGCCGGGCCGGCGCCGCGACACCGCGCAACGCCTCGGCGGCCGTGCCGTTCCTCCGGGACCGCGGCGGTGGCGGGCCGCCGCCCTGGGGCGGGACGCGCGGGCCCGCCCAGTGCCAGCGCACGCGGGCCACGTCGGCGAGCATGGCGTCGACGGCGTGCCTCGGCGGCACCTCGCGAACCCCCCGGCTGCGCTGGTCGATCATCATCAGCCGCGCGAGCACGGCCGGATCACCGATCTTCACCCGGCGCGCGCTGACGAGCTGGCTCAGCATCGCCGGGCTGACCCCCAGCGCACGCGCGAGCCGGGCCTGGGAGATCCCGAGCCCGGTGGTGAGGCGCCGAACGCGGTCACCCAGCGGTATCCCGTACAGCTCCCGCTGCCGCTCGCGGTTCTGCGCGAGCCGCGCCATCAACGCCTCGCCGGCCAACTCCGTCATGGATCCGATGGTGACAGGACGACCCCGGTCCCCGTGGCGAAACGGAGAAAGTCATCCCAGCAGGGAGCGGGTGCGTTCGACGTCGAGGCGCATCTGCGCGACGAGCGCCTCGACGCCGTCGTAGCGCTCCTGGCCCCGCAGCCGGTGCTCGAAGTCGACGGCGACGTCGAAGCCGTAGAAGTTCTCGTCGGCGTCGAGGACGTACGCCTCGACGGTGCGCTCCCGGCCGGAGAACGTCGGGTTGGTGCCGACGGAGACGGCGGCGAGCAGCAGCCGCCCCCCGATGGCGAAGCGCCCGGCGTACACGCCGTCGGCCGGCAACGCCGTGTAGGGGGGGGTGGCGATGTTCGCAGTAGGGAATCCCAGCTCGCGGCCGCGGTGGTCGCCGTGCACCACCACACCCTCGACGCGGTGCGGTCGGCCCAGCGCCGCGGCGGCCGCCGTGACGTCGCCGGCGTCGATGCACGCGCGGATGTAGGTGGACGAGAAGGTCACGCCGTCGTCGCTGATCAGGTCCAGCCCCTCGACGCCGAACCCGAACCGCCTGCCCAGCTCCGCGAGCATCGCGACGTCACCCGCGGCCCGGTGCCCGAACGTGAAGTTGGCCCCCACCACCACGTCGGCGGCGTGCAGCCGCTCGACCAGCACCTCGTGGGCGAACTCGGCGGGCTCCTGGCGCAGCAGCTCCGCGGTGAAGGGCAGGACGCAGAAGGCCTGCACGCCCAGCTCCGAGACGAGCTCGGCCCGGCGGCGCAGGCTGGTGAGGCGGGCCGGGTGGGCGCCGGGGCGGATCAGCTCGGCCGGGTGCGGGTCGAACGTCACGAGGACGACGGGGAGGTCGCGCTCCTGCCCGCGCCGGACCGCACGGGTGATCAGTTGCTGGTGGCCGAGGTGCACCCCGTCGAAGACCCCGACGGTGACGACACTGCGTCCCCACCCGGTCGGCACGGCCTCCAGCCCCCGCCAGCGCTCCACACGGCGGAGCCTACGGACGCCCGCCCGGCCCGTCCCGACCCCACCCCCGCGAGTCGCCCGTTCCGGCACGCAGTGTGCGCCGTTCCAGCCCAAGCGCGAGTCGACCGATCCGACACGCAGTAGCAGCCGATTCGCCCCGCGCGAGTCGACCGAGCGAACACGCTGAGGGTGCCGATCGGCCACACGCCTCCCGTGCTCGATCGGCGAACTCCCTGTGCCGGATCGGTCGACTCGCGCTGCTGCGGGGTGGCGGGCGCTGCTGCGGGGTGGCGGGCGCTGCTGCGGGGTGACGGGCGGGTCAGGGGGTGGCGGGGGCCAGGACGACGAGCGGGCGGGCCCGCCGCGCGTCGCCGTCGCCGCACTCGCTCACCAGCGCCAGCGCGCGGCCGTCCGGGGCGAAGACGCCGTAGGTTCCGGCGATGCCGGCGGTGGGCAGCGACCGGCCGTGCGAGAGGTCGGTCGCCAGGTCGGCGTCGACGTCCCGCCGCGGGAACGCGGCGTCGACCGCCGCGTCCAGGGGCAGGGACAGCGCGGGGGCGGCCGCCAGCTGCTCCAGGGACCGGGCGTGTTCCAGCCCGAACGGCCCGACGCGGGTCCGGCGCAACGCGGTCAGGTGGCCGCCGACGGCGAGCCCGGCCCCGAGATCGCGGGCCAGCGCCCGGACGTAGGTGCCCGACGAGCACTCCACGGCGACGTCGAGATCGAGGAACGGGCCGGTGCGGCGCAGCGCGAGCAGCTCGAAGGCGGACACGGTCACCGGCCGGGCCGGGAGGACGACCTCCTCCCCCGCCCGCACCCGCGCGTAGGCCCGCTGCCCGTCCACCTTGATCGCGCTGACCGAGCTCGGGACCTGCTCGATCGCGCCGGTCAGCTCCGCCATCCCGGCGCGCACTGCGGCCTCGTCGACGTCCGACGCGTCGGCGGTGGTGATCGTCTCGCCCTCGGCGTCGTCGGTGGTCGTGGCGGCGCCCAGCCGGACCGTCGCGGTGTAGGCCTTGGTGTCGAGCGCGAGGTGGCCGAGCAGCTTCGTGCCGCGCCCGACCCCGCACACGAGCACGCCGGTCGCCATCGGGTCGAGCGTGCCCGCGTGGCCGATCTTGCGGGTCGTGAGGATCCGCCGCAGCCGCGCGACGACGTCGTGCGAGGTGAGCCCGGCGGGCTTGTCCACGACGACGATTCCGGCCGGAGTTTCGGTCACGCGCGGCCATTCTGCCAATCCGCTCGACACCGCCGCGTCCGGGTGGGGAGGATCTGTTCCTCGTGGGGCACATCGAGGCGATGGCGGTCGGGCACGTGCTGCCCGACGGTCGCGAGCTGTTCGCGGGGGTGTCGTTCCGGGTGGGCGACGGCGCGAAGGTGGCGCTGGTCGGGCCGAACGGCGCCGGGAAGACGACGCTGCTGCGGATGGTCGCCGGCGAGCTGACGCCGGTGAGCGGCTCGATCGCGCGCAGCGGGGGGCTCGGCGTCATGGGCCAGTTCATCGGGAGCATCGCCGACGACCGCACGCTCGCCGACCTCGCGCTCTCCCTCGCCCCGCCCGCCGTCCGCGCCGCCGGGGAGCGGCTGCGCGCGGCCGAACGCGGCATCGACGCCAGCGAGCGCACCCAGCTCCGCTACGCCGACGCGCTCGCGGCCTGGGGTGAGGTGGGTGGCTACGCCGCGGAGGTCGAGTTCGACACGGCGTCGGTCGCCGCGCTCGACCTGACCTGGGACCGCTCGCACGACCGGCCCGTCGCCACGCTCAGCGGCGGCGAGCAGAAGCGGTTCGCCCTCGAGCTGCTGCTGCGGGGCCCCGACGAGGTGCTGCTGCTCGACGAGCCGGACAACTACCTCGACGTCCCCGGCAAGCGCTGGCTGGAGGAGCGGATCACCGCGTCGGAGAAGAGCATCCTGTTCGTCAGCCACGACCGGGAGCTGCTCGCGAACACGGCGCAGCGGGTCGTCACCGTCGAGGCGGGCTCGGCGTGGGTGCATCCCGGCGGGTTCGCGTCCTGGCACGAGGCCCGTGTCGCCCGGCACGACCGCCTCGACGAACAGAAGCGCCGCTGGGACGAGGAGCGCGCCAAGCTGGAGCGGCTCGTCACCTACTACAGGGTGAAGGCGGCCCACAACGACGGCATGGCGTCGCGGCTGCAGGCCGCCCGGACGCGGCTGGCGCGGTTCGTCGACGCGGGCCCGCCGCAGGAGAAGGCGCGGGAGCAGTCGATCCGGATGCAGCTCGGCGGGGGTCGCACGGGCAAGCGGGCCGTCGTCTGCACCGGTCTGGAACTCGACGGGCTGACCTACCCGTTCGACCTGGAGGTGTGGTTCGGCGACCGCGTGGCCGTGCTCGGCGCCAACGGCAGCGGCAAGTCGCACTTCCTGCGCCTGCTCGCCCGCGGCGGCACCGATCCCGAGCCCGGCACGGTGCCGGCGAGCGGGGAGGCGCTCGCCCACGTCACGCACGAGGGGGACGCGCGGCTGGGCGCCCGCGTCCGTCCCGGGCACTTCTCGCAGACCCACGACCGTCCCGAGCTGACCGGCCGCACGCTGCTCGACGTGCTGGTCGGCGGCGACGTCGACCGGGCCGGGCTGGAACGGGGCGCGGCGATGAAGGCGCTGGCGCGCTACGAGCTCGCCGGTCAGGCCGACCAGCGCTTCGAGACGCTGTCGGGCGGCCAGCAGGCGCGGATGCTGATCCTCCTGCTGGAGCTGTCGGGCGCCACCCTGCTGCTGCTCGACGAGCCGACCGACAACCTCGACCTCGCCTCCGCCGAGGCGCTGGAGCAGGCGTTGGCCGCGTTCGACGGGACGGTCCTCGCGGTCACCCACGACCGCTGGTTCACCCGCGGATTCGACCGCTTCCTCGTCTTCGGGGGCGACGGCGAGGTCCGCGAGACCCCCGAGCCCGTCTGGGACGCCGCTCCGACGCGGTGACGTGCCCGATCGGCGAACACCCTGTGCTGAGAAGGTCGACTCGCGCCCCCCTTCCGGGCGCGAGTCGACCTTCTCAGCACGCCGATTGTGCCGATCCGGCACGGGCTCGATCGGCGAACACCCCGTGTCGAGATCGTCAACTCGCGCCGGTGATGGCCCAGCGGTCGGAGCGGGAGCGGAGGCCCACCGCCACGAGGCGGATCAGCATGAACGCCGTCAGGCCGGACCAGATCCCGGCCAGCCCCCAGCCGAACGCCAGCGACGCCCAGATCAGCGGCAGGAAGCCGAGGACGGCCGCGGCGAGCGTCGAGGTCCGCAGGAAGGCGGCGTCGCCGGCGCCGAGCAGCACCCCGTCGAGCGCGAAGACGACCCCCGCGACCGGCTGCAGCGCGGCGAAGAACCACCACGCGACGGGCACGACGGCCAGTACCGCGGGATCGGGGGTGAACACCGGCGGCAGCACGCCGATCAGCGCGGCGAACAGCGCCCCGAAGCCGATGCCCAGCGCGAGCCCGTAGCGCGTGACCTGCCTGGCGAGCGCCCGGGCCGGCCCCGCCCCGCCCGCACCCAGCGCCGCCCCGACCAGCGACTGCGCGGCGATCGCGACGGCGTCGAGCACCAGCGCCATGAACGACCACAGCTGCAACACGATCTGGTGCGCCGCGGCGGTGGCCGCGCCGAACCGCGTGGCGACGGCCGCCGCGGAGAGGAAGCAGGCCTGGAAGGCGAGGCTGCGGGCCAGCAGGTCGCGGCCCAGGGCGAGCTGGTCGCGCAGGACGGCCCCGTGGGGCCGCAGCGGCACCCGCTCCCGCAGCAGCGCACCCAGGAACAGCAGCGCGCCGACCGACTGCCCGATCACGTTGGCCACCGCCGATCCGACGAGTCCCATCGCGGGCACGAGCACGACGCACCCGGCGGCCGAGACGGCGTTGGCGCCCAGCACGAAGAGCAGCGGTCGCCGGGTGTCCTGGACCCCGCGCATCCAGCCGTTGCCCGCGAGTGTGACGAGCACCAGCGGCGCCCCGAACAGCGCCACGCGCAGCCACGACACGGCCCCGGCCGCGATCTCGCCGCCGTTGCCCAGCGCGCCGGCCACCGGAGCCGCCACGAGCTGGCCGACCGCCAGCACCACCAGCCCGACCGCCAGCGCGAGCCAGGTGGCCTGCACCCCCTCGTCGACCGCGTCGGCGCGCCTCCCGGCCCCGTGCCGGCGCGCCGCGCGCGACGTCGTGCCGTAGGAGAGGAAGTTCAGCTGGCTCGTGACCTGCGCGAACAGCACGCCGGCCACGGCGAGCCCGGCCAGCGGCACGGCCCCCAGCCGCCCGACCACCGCCGTGTCGACCAGCAGGTAGAGCGGCTCGGCGGCCAACACCGGGAGCGCGGGCGCGGCCAGCGCGAGCACCGCACGGGCCGGGATCCGCGGGGCGGTCACCCGCGGGGCCGCCGGCACGCGTAGACGAAGGCCGGCGGCAGGTTGCGCCACACCGTCGCGCTGATGAGCACCTCCTCGAACGTCGCGCGCAGCGTCCGCCGGAAGCGCCGGGCGGCGGGCAGCGCCATCCCCTGCACGTAGGCGAACGTCGTGAACGCCCCCGTGCCGCCGATCACCCGGCTGATCTCGCCCAGGATCGCGGCCTGCGTGGCGTCGTCGAACAGGGCCCACGGCAGCCCGCAGACGACGGCGTCCACGCGGTCGATGCCGTGCTCGTCCAGGAGTTTCCCGAGGTCACGCGCGTCGCCGTGCACCACGTCCAGGTACGGGTGGTGCTGCCGCAGGTGCGCCACCATGTCGGCGTCGAGCTCCACGGCCAGGTGCCGGGACCCCGCGGGGAGCCTCTCGTTGATCACCTCGCTGACGGCACCCGTGCCCGGCCCGAGCTCCACCACCACCGGCTGTCCCACCGCCGGGACGACGGAGGCCAGCACGGCGGCCAGGCGGGCGGAGCTGGGCGCGATCGCGCCCATGGTCGAGGGGCGGCGCAGGAAGGCGGTCAGGAAGCGCTGGTTGTCGCTCACCGGAGAACCGTAGCGCCGGGGCGTCACCCGGCGAGGCGGCGTGTGCCGCCGGGCGCGGCGGCCGACCGCAGGGTCGCCAGCACGGAGTCGAGATCGCCGTCGGCGGTGAAGCCGGCCGCGACGGCGTGCCCGCCGCCGCCGAGCCGGGCCGCGACGGCCGCCACGTCGACCTGGCCCTTGGAGCGCAGCGAGCCGGTCCAGCGCCGCTCCCCGACCTGCTTGAGGACGGCGGCGACCTCGGCCTCGGCCGAGGTCCGGACGACGTCGACGACGCTGAGCTGCACCTCGGTCGTCGCCTGCTGCTCGACGAAGGCGAGCCGTCGCGCCAGATCCTTGCGT
>CAXTTN010000102.1:6791-9633 GCA_964247105.1 uncultured Pseudonocardia sp. | reverse complement strand
TCGACGACGCTGTCGACCTCCTCGACCCGGAACCGGTCCACGTCGGCGATCGGGAGGACGGTGTACACGAGCCCGAGCCCGCCCACGGCGTCGGGCTCGAGGACGCAGCGCCCGAGCGCGGCGCCGAGGACGGCGAGCCAGGCGTGGGGATGGGTGTCCATGATCGGCCGGACCAGCTCCTCGGGATCCAGGCCGGTGGCCAGCAGCTCCGCGGCCAGCAGGTGGGCGTCGGGGCCCGCGGTGCGGAACCCGCGGGTGTCGGTGACCAGGCCGGCGTAGAGGCAGCGGGCGACGTCGACATCGAGCGGCAGCCCCATCGCGACGAGCACCCGGTGCACGAGCACCACGGTGGCCTCGGCGCCCGGCACCAGCACCTGCACGTCGCCGAATCCCGGGTTGGACGCGTGGTGGTCGATCATCACCGTGGCGCCCGCCGTGCCCAGCCGGTCGGCCAGCACGCCGAGCCGGGAGGGCTCGGCCGCGTCGCACGCCACGAGCACCTCCGGCACCGCGGGAACCTCCGACGGCGGCACGACGAGCCCGAGCGCGTCGAGCGGGCGCAAGGTCTCGGGCATCTCGTCCGGACGCGCGAACGCGACCCGCACCGAGGTCCCGTGGCGGTGCAACGCGATGCCGAGCGCGAGCGCGCTGCCCAGCGAATCGGCGTCGGGCTGGACGTGGGCGAGGAGCGTGACGTCCGAGGCGCCCAGGAGCAGCGCAGCGGCATCGGCGACCGGCCCGCTCACACCGCCTCCTCGCCGGCGCTCGTCGGCCGCGTTCGCGCCGCTGCGGTGCTCACCGGTGAGCTCGCGAGCTCGCTCACTCCTCCTCGTCCCGCTCCCGCGGAACCCGGTACGGGTCGGGATCGCCCGCGGGCCGGGCGCCGGCCGCGAGCCGGGCCACCTCGGCGTCGGACTCGCGGGTGCGGGCGAGCAACTCCTCCATGCGGCGCGCCTCGTTCGGCACTACGTCCGCGACGAACGTCAGCGACGGCGTGCGCCGGACGCCGGTGCCCGCACCGACCATCGACCGCAGCACGCCCGTGGCGCTCGCCAGCGCCAGCGCGGCGCCCGTGAGATCGGGCTCGGCGTCGACCGTCTCGCCCATCACCGTGTAGTAGACGGTGGCCTCCTGGAGATCACCGGTGACGCGGGTGTCGGTGATGGTCACCATCGCCAGCCGCGGATCCTTGACCTCGTGTTCCAGCGCGCCGGCCACGATCTGGGAGATGCGCTTGGCCAGCCGCCGGGCGCGGGCCTGGTCCACCATGTCGAGCACTCCTTAGCGGGCGTCACGGACGGTGACAACCCTAGTCGTCCTCGGGCCCCAGCACGCGATGCCGGGCCGAGAGCAGTTCCAGCTCCGGTCGCGCGGCGACGAGCCGCTCGCACCGGTCGAGCACGTCGGTGACGTGCCCGTGATCAGCCGCTACACAGCTCACCCCGAGCAGGGCCCTGCGGTGCAGGTCCAGGTGGCCGGCCTCGGCGACCGCCACCTCGAACCTGCGGCGCAGCTCGGCCAGCACGGGCCGCACGAGCGACCGCTTCTCCTTCAGCGAGTGGACGTCCCCCAGGAGGACGTCCAGCTCCAACGCACCCACATACATGGGGTGGATCATCCCGTGCGGCAGGTCGGGCACGCACCCGACCTGCCGCACGGGTGAGATCATCAGGCGCGCGGCTTCTCGCGGACCTCGAAGGTCTCGATCATGTCGCCTTCCTTGACGTCGTTGAAGTTCCCGAGCGTCAGACCGCACTCGAAGCCCTCGCGGACCTCGACCACGTCGTCCTTCACCCGGCGCAACGAGTTGATCGTCAGGTTCTGGGCGACCACCACGCTGTCGCGGATGATCCGGGCCTTCGCGTTGCGGCGGATGATCCCGTCCATCACGAGGCAACCGGCGATCGACCCGAAGCGCGACGACCGGAAGACCTGGCGGACCTCCGCGTGCCCCAGCTCGACCTCTTCGAACTCCGGCTTGAGCATGCCCTTGAGTGCGGCCTCGATCTCCTCGATGGCCTGGTAGATCACGGTGTAGTACCGGATCTCCACGCCCTCGCGGTTGGCCAGCTCCGTGGCCTTGCCCTCGGCCCGGACGTTGAAGCCCAGGACGATGACGTTGTCGGCGATGGCGAGGTTGATGTCACCCTCGGTGATGCCACCGACACCGCGGTGGATCACGCGCAGCTCGACGTCGTCGCCGACCTCGATCTTCAGGAGCGCGTCCTCGAGGGCCTCGACGGTACCCGAGTTGTCACCCTTGATGATCAGATTGAGCTGGTTGGTCTCCTTCAGGGCCTCGTCGAGGTCCTCCAGGCTGACGCGCTTGCGACGGCCCGCCAGCTCGGCGTTGCGCTCCCGGGCCCGGCGGCGGTCGGCGATCTGACGTGCTACACGGTCCTCGTCGACGACGAGGAACGTGTCGCCCGCGCCCGGCACCGACGTGAAGCCGATGACCGCGACGGGACGCGAGGGGTAGGCCTCGATGATGTCCTCGCCGTGCTCGTCGAACATCCGCCGGACACGCCCGGAGGCGTCGCCCGCGACGATCGAATCGCCGACGCGCAGCGTGCCGCGCTGCACCAGGACCGTGGCCACGGGACCGCGGCCACGGTCGAGGTGGGCCTCGATCGCGACGCCCTGGGCCTCCATGTTCGGGTTGGCCCGCAGGTCCAGCGAGGCGTCCGCCGTGAGCAGGATCGCCTCCAGCAGCTGGTCGATGTTCGTGCCCTGCTTGGCGGAGATGTCGACGAACATCGTGTCGCCGCCGTACTCCTCGGCCACCAGGTTGTACTCGGTGAGCTGCTGGCGGACCTTCGTCGGGTTGGCGCCCTCGACGTCG
>CAXTTN010000102.1:0-6781 GCA_964247105.1 uncultured Pseudonocardia sp. | reverse complement strand
GATCGGCACGTCGGCCGCCTGGGCGTGGTTGATCGCCTCCACCGTCTGCGGCATGACACCGTCGTCGGCCGCGACCACGATCACCGCGATGTCCGTGGACTTCGCGCCACGGGCACGCATGGCGGTGAACGCCTCGTGGCCCGGGGTGTCGATGAAGGTGATCGGGCGCTCGATGCCCTCCAGCTCGGTGACGACCTGGTAGGCGCCGATGTGCTGGGTGATGCCGCCGGCCTCGCCCTCGCGGACGTTGGCCTTGCGGATCGTGTCCAGCAGGCGCGTCTTTCCGTGGTCGACGTGACCCATGATCGTGACGACCGGCGGCCGGAACTCGAGGTCGTCGTCGTCGCCGGCGTCCTCGCCGTAGGAGATCGAGAAGCTGTCGAGCAGCTCCCGGTCCTCCTCCTCCGGGCTGACGACCTGCACCACGTAGTTCATCTCGGTGCCGAGCAGCTCGAGGATCTCGTCGGACACCGACTGGGTGGAGGTGACCATCTCACCGAGGTGGAACAGCACCTGCACCAGCGAGGCCGGGTTCGCGTTGATCTTGTCTGCGAAGTCCGTCAGCGAGGCGCCACGGGCCAGCTTGACCGTCTCGCCGCGGCCCTTGGGCAGGCGGACGCCGCCGACCGAGGGGGCCTGCATCGAGTCGAACTCCTGGCGCTTCTGCCGCTTCGACTTGCGACCCTTGCGGGCCGGACCGCCGGGACGGCCGAACGCGCCCGCCGCACCACCGCGGCCACGGCCGCCGGCACCACCGGGACGGCCACCGCCGCCACCGGGACCACCGCGGAAACCGCCACCGGCCGGGGCACCGCCCCCACCGGGGCCGCCGCCACCGGGACGGAAACCCCCGCCACCGCCACCGCCGGGACGCCCACCGGGACCGCCCGGACGCGCACCCGGACCACCGGGACGCCCGCCGGGACCGCCGGGGCCGCCACGGCCGCCGGGACCGGGACGCCCCGCAGCCGGACGCGCCGGCATCATGCCGGGGTTCGGACGCGGGGGCATGTTGCCCGGCGACGGGGGACGCGGGCCGCCCTGACCGGGACCACCCGGACGGGGAGCACCGGGACGCGGCCCGCCGGGACGGGGACCGCCCTGGCTGGGAGCACCCGGTGCGGGCGCGGCCGGGGCCTGGCCGCCCTGTGCCGCGGCGCCACCCTGTGCGGGCGGGCCGGGACGCGGGGCGACGGGGCGCGGCGGGGCGCCGGAGCCGACGCCGAACGGGTTGTTGCCCACGCGCGGGGCGCGCGGACCGGGCCGCGGGCCGGACGGCTTCGGCGGGACGACGGTGCTGCCGGCGTCGGGCTGCTGCGGCCGCGAAGGGGTCTCCGGACGCGCCGGAGCGGCCGGTGCGGCGGCGGCCGGCGCGGGAACCGCGACGACCGGGCCGGGACGGGGGCCGGGGCGCGGGCCGGGGCCCGCGGGACGCGGGGCGTCCGTGCCGGCCGGGGCCGGGGCGGCCGGGGCCTCGGGGCGGGACGGCTGCGCCGGGGCCACCGGGGCCTGGGGCTGTGCCGCCGCGGGCTGCGCGACCTGCGGCTGCGCGACCTGTGGACGGGGGCCCGGCCGCGGGCCGGGGGCCGGAGCGGATCCGGGAACGCCGCCGGGACGGGGGCCGCGAGGCTTGGCGGCGCCGTTGCCGGCACCTCCGGACACGGACTCCCGCAGCTTGCGGGCGACCGGGGCCTCGACGGTGGAGGACGGGGACTTCACGTACTCCCCGAGATCCTGCAACTTGCTCAGGACCTGCTTGCTGCTGATGCCGAGCTCTTTTGCGAGCTCGTGCACGCGGGCCTTGCCTGCCACTGCACTCCTTGTTTCTCGGAGGCCGGCGGCTGGTCCCGCTCGACCTCGAACCTAGTGTCGAAGCACGTTCATGGTGCGATCTTCACGACTGGCTCATGACGGGTCGACCTTGCTTCCTGGTGGGACGGGCACGGGAGTCTCCCGGGCCCCGCTAGCGACGTTCAGGTACGTCCGCACCGCGGTGACGTCCAGCGGGCCCGGGGCGCGGAGCGCCCGTGGGAACGCCGAGCGCCGCTCGGCACGGTCCAGGCACTCCGGGACGGGATGCAACCACGCACCACGCCCGGGGAGCCGCCGGCGCGGATCGGGGGTGACCACCCCGTCCTCCACGACGACACGCAACAGACCGCCGGCCGGAGACCTGGTTCGGCAGCCGACACACGTCCTGATCGGTACGGGACGCGCGAGGGCCGAGCCGTGGTCGTTGGCCGTGGCTGAGTGTAGCGCAGCACCGGCGGTCTCTCCGCCCGCGCTGCTCGATACGCCGTTCAGCCGACCGACTCCGACTCCGGCGCGTCCACCGCGCCACGGGGGTCGGCGTCGCTCCGGATGTCGATGCGCCATCCGGTGAGCCGGGCCGCCAACCGGGCGTTCTGGCCCTCCTTGCCGATGGCGAGGGAGAGCTGGAAGTCCGGGACGACGACGCGCGCGGTGCGGGTCTTGGCGTCGAGGACCGTGACCGACACCACCTTCGACGGGGACAGGGCGTTGCCCACGAAGGTGGCCGGATCCTCGTCCCAGTCGATGATGTCGATCTTCTCACCGGCCAGCTCGCTCATCACGCCCCGCACCCGCGCCCCCATCGGGCCGATGCACGCGCCCTTCGGGTTGACGCCGGGGACGGTGGACCGGACCGCGATCTTGGAACGGTGCCCGGCCTCGCGGGCGACGGCGGTGATCTCGACCGTCCCGTCGACGAGCTCGGGGACCTCCAGTGCGAAGAGCTTCCGCACCAGCCCCGGATGCGTGCGGCTCAACGTGATCTGCGTGCCGCGCATCCCGCGCGTCACCCCGACCACGTAGCAGCGCAACCGCTCCCCGTGCGCGTAGGTCTCGCCCGGGACCTGCTCGGCCTGCGGCAGGACACCTTCGGTCTGCGGCGACAGCTGCACGATCACGACGCCGCGGGCGTTCGCGCGCGCGTCCCGCTGGACGACGCCCGCGACGATCTCGCCCTCCTTCGCCGCGAACTCGCCGAACGTGCGCTCGTGCTCGGCGTCGCGCAGGCGCTGCACGATCACCTGGCGGGCGGTGGTGGCCGCGATGCGGCCGAAGCCTTCGGGGGTGTCGTCCCACTCGCTGGTGAGGGTGCCGTCCTCGGCCAGCTCCTGGGCCATCACGCGGACCGCGCCGCTCTTGCGGTCGATGTCGACACGGGCGGAGGCCTGGTGGCCGTCGGTGTGGCGGTAGGCGGTGAGCAGCGCGGTCTCGATGGCCTCGATGACCGTCTCGAACGGGATGTCCTTGTCGCGCTCGATCGCGCGCAGCGCGGCGATGTCGACGTTCATGATGCCGGTCCCTCCTGCAGGGCCTCGATCTCGGATGCCGGCGGCTTGCTGAACTCCACCTCGACGGCGGCGTGGGCGACGTCGGCGTAGCGCACCGTGCGCACGGTCCCGCCGACGAGCACCTGCACCGACTCCTCCCCCGCCGCACCGACCCGGCCGGTGAACGGCTCGCCCTCGCGCGGCCGCACCGCGACCAGGCGCAACCGCGCCCGCCGCCAGTGCCGGGCGGTGGTGAGCGGCCGGTCGACCCCGGGCGAGGTGACCTCCAGGGTGTAGGAGCCGCCGATCAGGTGCTCGTGCTGGTCGAGCTCCTCGGACGCCGCGCGGGAGACCGTCGCGATGTCGTCCAGACCCACCCCGGCGTCGGAGTCCACCACGATCCTGATCGTGTGGCGGCGCCCGACCACGCGGACGTCGAGATCGTCGAGATCGAATCCGGCCTGGGAGACGATCGGCTCCAGCAGCCCGAGCAGCTGCCCGTCGGGCGTTCGCCCGGCGGGTTTCTGCACGGGTCGGGGGGAGGGCATCGCGGGCTCCTGACCGTCGGCCGACCCGGAAGCGGTCCGGGCGGGGTGGGTCCGTCAGGGTATCGCGCCCGGCGGGCGGCGCCGACCACGTCTGCTCCCGGGCGGGCGCGGGCCGCCTGGCAGGATGGGCGCCCGGTGGACGGGAGGGGTGGGATGGTCGCGCTGACGCGGCGCAGTCTGATCGCCGGCCTGCTGCTCGTACCTCCGGCGCTCGCCGGGTGCGCGTTCGGGTCACAGGCGGAGGCCGCACCCGACCCGTTGATCGCGCTGGCCGATTCCGCCCGTGCCGACGTCGCGCTGGCGGCGGCCGCGGCGGCCGCCGATCCGCAGCTGGCCGAACGGGTGGCCGCGCTGCGCGCCGCCCGCACCGACCACGCCGCCGCGCTCGACGCCGAGGTCGCCCGGCTCGACCCCGCCCGCGCGAGCGCCACACCGGCCCCGACCGCCCCGGCCCCGACCGCCGTCACCCTGGTCGCGGTGCGGGACGCCGTGCAGGCCTCGGGCCAGGCGGCCGCGGCGGCCGCGCTGACCCTGCCCGCGGCCCGGGTCGGGCTGGTCGCGTCGGTGGCCGCGTGCTGCGCGACTTACGCGGCGGTGCTGGTGTGATCGCGTGACCGCCGACGTGCTCGTTCCCGCGGAGGCGGCATCATGACAGCCGACGTGCTCGTTCCCGCGGAGGCGGCATCATGACAGCCGACGTGCTCGTTCCCGCGGAGGCGGCATCATGACCGCCTCCGCGATCGACCCGACCGCCACCGACGCCCTCCAGGTCGCCCTCGGCGCGGAGCACGCGGCGCTGTGGGCGTACTCGCTGATCCTGGCGTTCCTCCCGGCGAGCCAGCTGAAGCAGGCCCGCGCCGACGACGAGGCCCACCGGGAGCTGCGCAGCCAGATCGAGCAGACGCTCACCCAGATCGGCACGCGCCCCGTCTCGGCCCAGCCCGCCTACGCCGTGCCGAAGCCGGTCACGGACGGCCCGTCGGCGGCGGCGCTCGCCGTCGTGGCCGAGACCGACGCGCTGGCGGCGTGGCGGTCGGTGGTGGAACGGACCACCGACCAGGGCCTCCGGCGTGCGGCGATCGTTGCCCTCAGCGCCGGCACGCTGCGCTGCGCCCGCTGGCGTGCCGTCCTGAAGAGCGCCCCCACCATCCCCACCTTCCCCGGCCGCCCCTGACCCCCGAAGGCGCGAGTCGACCGATCAGGCACGCCGGGTTCGCCATCCGAGCACGAACCCCCCGCGAGTCGACCGATCCGGCACGGGGTCTTCGCCGATCAGGCACGGGACGTGGCGAGTCCGATCGGCACACACGGCGTGCCCGGATGGTCGACTCGCGGTGGGGGTGGGCGGGCACGGTCGGCACACACGGCGTGCCCGGATGGTCGACTCGCGGTGGCGGTGGGCGGGCGCGGCCGGCACACACGGCGTGCCCGGATGGTCGACTCGCCGGGTCAGGTGAGGGCGTCGGCGGCCTGGTCCACGTCGGAGGCGGTGTTGTACAGGTGGAAGGCCAGGCGGGCGGCGCCGGCCCGCACGCTGGCCACCACGCCCGCCGCGGCCAGCCGCTCCGCCGCGCCGGGCCGCGTCACGGCGACGATCGCCGAGCCGGCGGGTTCCATGCCAAGCCTCGCGCGGAACGCGTCCGCGAGGCCGACGCAGTGGGCGTGGACGGCGGCGCGGTCGAGGCCGGCGATCCACGGCAGGGCCACCGCCGCTCCGACATGGCAGTACCAGGCCGGGGACGCGTCGTAGGCGCGCGCATCGGCGGCGAGGCGGAGGGGCAGGCCGTAGACGCTGGCCCACGGGTCCTCACCGGCGAACCAGCCGGCCTGGCCGGGCACCAGCGGGAAGTCCTCGCGCACGGCCATCCACGCGACGCCGCGCGGGCTCAGCAGCCACTTGTAGCCCCCGCAGACGACCACGTCGGCCCAGCCGAGGTCGGCGTCCAGCCAGCCGGTCGCCTGCGTCGCGTCGAGCACCACGCGGGTGCCGGCGGCGCGCAGCGCGTCGAGGTCGACGACCCGGCCGTCCGCGGACTGCACGACGCTGACGGCCACCACGTCGTGGTCGGCGGCGCGGGCCGGCAGGTCCGCGAGGTCCGCCTCCTCGACCTCGACGCCCCGAGCGGCCGCGAACGGCCAGGTGACGCTCGTGAAATCGCCACGGGCCACCAGCACACGCGAACCGGCCGGCAGGCTCGCGGCCACGATGCCGAGCAGCCCGGAGACGGTCGAGCCGATCGCGACCCGGTCGGCCGGGAACCCGACGAGGCCACCGAACGCGGCGCGGGCCAGCGCCACGTCGGGGTCGAAGTCGGCCGGGCGCGCGGCGCCGCTCCGCCAGCCCCGCACCGCGTCCGCGACGGCGTCGGCGACCGGTACCGGCGGCACGCCGATGCTCGCGGTGTTGAGATAGCCGTCAGGGACGTCGAACGGGGCTCCGAACGCGATACGCACGCCTGCGACCCTAGGACCCATGCACAGCGAGTTGATCGAGATCCGCACCGGCGGCCGCGAGACCGTCGCCGACCTCACGTCCGAGATCGCGGCGTTCCTGCGCGCGGCCGGCGCCCGCGACGGGCTGCTGAACGTGTGGGTGCCGCACGCGACCGCCGGGCTCGCCGTGATCGAGACCGGCGCGGGCAGCGACACCGACCTGCTCGCGGCGCTGCACGACCTGCTCCCCGCCGACGACCGCTGGCGCCACCGCCACGGCTCGCCGGGCCACGGCCGCGACCACGTCCTGCCCGCGATCATCGCGCCGTCGGTGTCGGTCCCCGTGCTCGACGGGCGGCCGGCGCTGGGCACGTGGCAGTCGGTGTGCCTGGTCGACACCAACGGCGACAACCCCGTGCGCTCGGTGCGCCTGTCGTTCCTGACCGGCTAGGACGCGTCTGCTGGATCCATGCCGAGCGAGCGGCGTCCAGGTGGGTGGCT
>CAXTTN010000101.1:0-20007 GCA_964247105.1 uncultured Pseudonocardia sp. | reverse complement strand
GCTCGATCAGGTGAGTGAGCTGGGTGCGGCACAGCTCCGGACCCGCCAGCGGACGGCGTAGCGCGGACTCGTCGATGACCGCCCACAGCGTGGGGGCGCCCACGGCGTGGAGCAGGGCCTGGCGGCGCATCCGCAACGCGACGCGCCGTTCGACCTCGCCGGGGTCGTCGTACGCGAGCCGGGTGACCGCGCGGGCGTACTCCGGGGTCTGCAGCAGGCCGGGCACGAACTGGCACTCGTAGGTTCGGATCACCGCCGCGGCCTGCTCCAGCCCGAGGAACGTCTCGAACCAGCTGGGCAGCAGATCGGCGTAGTTGTGCCACCAGCCCGGCGCGTTCGCGCGCTGGGCGAGCGCGAGGAACTGGGTGCGTTCGATCGGGTCGGTGATCCCGTACAGGGTCAGCAGGTCGGCGACGTCGCGTTCCTTGAACCCCACCCGGCCGAGCTCGATCCGGCTGATCTTCGCGGGCGAGGCGCGGATCGCCTCACCCGCGGCCTCCCTGGTCACCCCCCGGCGTTCGCGCAGGTCCCGCAGCCGGGCGCCGAGCCCGATGCGCAGCACGGTCGGGCTGTCGGCGACCGGGGGTGGGGGCGTGCGGTGGAGCGGGGCGGGCTGCCGTCCGATCATCACGACTCCGGGGTGCCTGCTGGTCCGGGCGGCCAGGGTGGAACGGCCGACGCAACAGTGTCCCGACGTACGGCCGATGTCGCAAGTAGACGATCCGCCCGCGCCCCCGTCTCAGCGAGTGGCCTCCGCCTGCCGGTGCGGGAGGACCCAGCCCGGGCGGACGTAGTGGCACGTGTAACCCGCCGGGTAGTTCTGCAGGTAGTCCTGGTGCTCCGGCTCGGCCTCCCAGAACGGACCGGCCGCCTCCACCTCGGTGACGACCTTGCCCGGCCACAGCCCCGACGCGTCGACGTCGGCGATCGTGTCGACGGCGACGCGGCGCTGCTCGTCGCTCGTGTAGTAGATCGCGGAGCGGTAGCTGCGGCCGATGTCGTTGCCCTGGCGGTTGCGGGTCGACGGGTCGTGGATCTGGAAGAAGAACTCCAGGATCTCGCGGTAGGAGATCACCGCGGGGTCGAAGACGACCTCGACGGCCTCGGCGTGGTCGCCGTGGTTGCGGTAGGTGGCGTTCGGGGTGTCGCCGCCGGAGTACCCGACGCGGGTCGAGATCACCCCGGGGCGGTGGCGCAGCAGCTCCTGGGCTCCCCAGAAGCAGCCGCCGGCGAGGATCGCGGTTTCGGTCATGCCGGGAGAACGCCGGGCGCGGGACCGATGTTCCTCGGCCGCCGAGCCGGACGAGTGCACCGGGCGTCCCGGCCCGTACGGTTCGGTCCGTACCGGTGCGGGAAGGGGTCGGATGGACGGTCTTGCGAGGTTCCTGGCGGCGAGCCCGCCGTTCTGCTCGCTCGCCGAGCCCGAGCTGGAACGCATCGCCGGGGCGGCGAGGGTCGTCGACCGGACGGCGGGCGCGCAGATCATGGACGCCTTCGCCGAGGCGGGTGACGACCTGTTCGTCGTCATGACGGGCCAGGTCGAACTCTGGACCACCATCGGCGGCCCCGACGACCCCGCGGACGAGACCATCGGCCCGGGCTGCGCCTTCGGCTACTCCACGGCGCTCACCGGCGCGCCGGTCGGGCCGCGGGCGGTGGCGCTCGGCCCGGTCCGGCTGGTCACCATCTCCCGCACCGCCGTCGCGTCGGTGTTCTCCTCGCCCGCCGGGGTCCGGTTCCTCGCCGAGAACCTCTCGGGCGAGCGCCCGTCGCAGGCGGCGCCGCGCTTCCGCACCGTCGACGAGCTGGTCGTGTCGGCCCCGGTGCTCGGCGCGGCCGACCTGACCGTCGCCGAGGCCGCCCGCGCGATGACCGAGCGGGCCAGCAGCTATCTCGCGATCCCGCGCGGGAACGGCGAGTTCGGCCTGCTCACCGACGCCGTGCTGCGCGAGCGGGTGGTCGCCGCCGGGCGGCCCGGCGACACCCCGGTCGAGGAGGTCATGATCCCGCGCGCCGCCACCGCGCGCACCGGGACGCCCACCGCGGACGTCCTGCACCAGCTCACCGAGCACCGGCTGGACCACCTGCTCGTCGTCGACGCGTCGGGCGCGCTGCGCGGGGCCGTCGACCCCCAGGACTTCCTCGCGTCGCCGCCGGGCTCGGGGGTGATGCTCCGCGAGAAGGTGGGGCGGGCCGAGACGGCCGAGCAGGTCGTGGCGCTGGCCCGGCAGCTGCCGGTGCTGCTGGGCGAGCTCGTCCGCGCGCGCCGCGAGGCGTCGGAGACCACGGCGGTCTACTCGACCGTGGTCGACGCGATCCAGCGGCGCGCCCTCTCGCTGGTGCTGCGCCGCCACCCCGAGCTGGACGAGGCCGAGGTCACCTGGATGCTGCTGGGGAGCAACGCCCGCCGCGAGCCGACGCTCGGTTCCGACATCGACTCCGCCGTGGTGTTCGCCGAGTCGGTGGACACCCCCGCGAGGGCAGGCGCCTACCGCGCCGCGTTCGCCGAGGTCGCGGACCTGCTGCGCACCGCGGGGCTGCGGATCGACGAGCACGGCGCCACGCCGAGCACGGCCCTGTTCGCCCGCACCCGGTCGCAGTGGCGCGCCGCCGCCCGGCAGTGGCTCGACAGCCCGCTCGACGGGCGGGGCATGCTCATGGCGTCGCTGCTGCTCGACGGGCGGCCGATCCAGGGCGATCCGGCCCAGCCCGTCGTGAGCGAGGTGTTCGCCGGCGTCCGCGACCACCCCGGCACGATGAAGCTGCTGGTCCGCGAGTCGCTGTCGAACCGCGCCCACCTCCGGTCGGTCCGCGACGTGCTGGCCGGCCGCGGCGGCACGTTCGACCTCAAGAGCCACGCCCTGCGCCCGATCGTCGAGATCGCCCGCTGGGCGGCGCTCTACGTGCGCTCGCCCGAGCTGTCGACACGGGCGCGGCTGGCCGCGGCGTCGGGGTCGGTGCTGTTGCCCACCGACCAGGCCACGACGCTGATCGAGGTGTTCGAGGTGCTGCAGCGGGTGCGCCTGCGCCAGCAGCTGGCGCAGTTCGAGCGGGGCGAGCCGGTGTCGGACGTCGTGTGGATGCGCCGCCTCGCGCCGCTGGACCGGAGCCTGGTGGGCCAGTCGGTGCGGGAGATCTCGACGGTGCAGAAGCGCCTCTACAACCTCCTCCAGTACACCTCCCCGGACGAGTGGGGCGCGGCACCCGCGGCTACGGGCGCGGCAGCCCCGGCCCCGCCTCGGCGGTGACGTCCGTGGGCGCCAGCTCGGCCCCGCAGCCGCCGCAGGTGAAGTGCGGCTGCACCGGCCCGCCGCACCCGCGGTGCTGCAGCAGCCGGGGCGGACCGGCCGGCTCGGGGTAGTAGCGGTCACCCCACCACAACAGGTGCGCGATCACCGGCAGGAGCGCCGCGCCCTTCTCGGTGAGGTGGTAGGCGAACCGGCGCGGCCGCTCCTGGTAGGCGGTGCGTTCCAGCACGCCCTCGTCCACGAGGTGGCGCAGCCGGTGGCTGAGCACCGTGCGCGTGACGCCGATGCTCTCCACCAGCTCGTCGAACCGGTGCCGCCCCAGGACGACGTCACGCAGCACGAGCATCGTCCACCGCTCCCCCACCACCTCCAGGGCGCGGGAGATCGAGCAGATCTGGTCGGAGTAGTCGCTTCCCAACATCGTGCGGCCGAGTGTAGCCGAGCGGGTCGCGTGACAGGACTCTGTGCCCTACAGTCCATCGCGTGACGCTACTTACCAAGTACGGCCCGCTCGCGGTCGTGACGGGTGCCTCCTCGGGCATCGGCCGCGAGATCGCGGTGCAGCTGGCCGCAGCCGGTGTCGGCCTCGTGCTGGTCGCGCGGCGCGAGCCGGTCCTGCGCGAGCTCGCCGGCGAGCTCGCCGCCCGCCACGGCATCGAGGCCCGCGCGCTCCCCCTCGATCTCGCCGCCGGGGTGGACGAGCTGCTCGCCGCCACCGCCGACCTCGACGTGGGCCTCTACGTGGCGTCGGCCGGATTCGGCACGTCGGGACCGTTCCTCGACGCCGACATCGCGCGGGAGCGGGAGATGCTGCGGGTCAACTGCGAGGCCGTGCTCACCACCGGCCTGGAGTTCGGCAGGCGCATGGCCGCGCGCGGCCGCGGCGGGATCGTGCTGATGAGCTCGGTGGTCGGCTTCCAGGGCATGCCGAACGCCGCGCACTACGCCGCCACCAAGGCCTACGTCCAGACGCTGGCCGAGGCCCTGTACGTCGAGCTCCGGCCCCGCGGCGTGGACGTGCTCGCCGCCGCGCCGGGCCCGGTCCACAGCGGTTTCGCCGGGCGGGCCGGCATGGCGATGGGCCGGGCCCTGTCCCCGGCCGACGTCGCCCGTGGCACGCTCGACGCGCTCGGACGCCGCCCGACGGCGCTGCCGGGCCTGCTCAGCCGGGTGCTGAAGGACTCGCTGGCGCCGCTGCCCCGCCGGGCCCGCGTCCGCATCATGGGCTCGGTGATGGCCGGGATGACCCGCTCCCCGTCCGGGGCACCGCGATGACCCTGGACGCGGCCGAGCTGCGCACGCTGTGCCTGGCTGCGGGGGCCGACGACGTCGGGTTCGTCGAGATCGAGCGGCCGGGGCTGGCCGACCAGCTCGCCGACATCAGCGCCGCCTTCCCCCGACCCAGGGCCCTGATCAGCCTGGTGTGCCGCACCAACCGGGAGGCGATCCGGTCGCCCGCGCGCTCGGTGGGCAACCTGGAGTTCCACCACACCAACGACCGCACCAACGAGGTCGCCCGCACGATCGTCACCGCGCTGCAGGACCGGGGGGTGCGCGCGCTCAACCCCTCGGTCGGGTTCCCCATGGAGCTGGACCGCTGGCCGGGCAAGATCTGGGTGGTCAGCCACAAGCCGGTGGCCGTCGAGGCGGGGCTCGGACACATGGGCATCCACCGCAACGTCATCCACCCGCGGTTCGGCAACTTCGTGCTGCTCGCCACGATCGTGCTGGACACGCCGGTGAGCGCCTACGGCCGCCCGCTCCCCGACAACCCCTGCCTGGAGTGCAAGCTGTGCGTGGCCGCCTGCCCGACGGGCGCGATCAGCAAGACCGGCGAGTTCGACTTCTCCGCCTGCACCACCCACAACTACCGCGAGTTCCTCACGGGGTTCGGCGACTGGGTCGAGACCGTGGCCGACTCGTCCTCGGCCCTGGACTACCGCGGCCGCGTCGAGGACACCGAGACCGTCTCGGTGTGGCAGAGCCTGTCGTTCGGGCCGCAGTACAAGGCCGCCTACTGCGTGTCGGTCTGCCCGGCGGGCGAGGACGTGATCGGCCCCTACCTGGAGAACCGCCGCGCCCACCTGGACGACGTCGTGAAGCCGCTGCAGAACAAGGTCGAGACGGTCTACGTCGTGCCGGGCTCCGACGCCGAGGCCTACGTCGCGCGCCGCTTCCCGCACAAGCGGGCCCGCCGGGCCCGGCTGGGCCTGCGCTCGCGCACCGTCGAGGGTTTCGTGCAGGGCATGCCGCTGCTGTTCCAGCGCGGTGCCGCCGCCCAGCTCGACGCCCGCTACCACCTCGTGTTCTCCGGCAGTGAGGAGCGGCAGCTGACCGTCGAGATCCGGCGTGGCACGCTGGCGATCACCGAGGGCCTGCAGGGCCGGCCCGACCTGCGCCTCGACGCCGACGCCACCACCTGGATCCGGTTCCTCGGCGGCCGGGCCTCGCTGCCGGTCGCGCTGGCCCGGCGCCGGTTCCGGCTACGCGGCTCCCCGCGCCTCCTCCAGGCCTTCGCGCGCTGCTTCCCCACCTAGCCCGACCGGTCCGCCATGGTTACTGCAAACAGCCTAGTGACGTGACCGCCCGCAGCGACTGGTCGAACTGCGCCTCCAGCCGGTCGAACACGGTGTCGATGGCCGCGACCGCGGTGTTCTGCTCCTGCGCCGTCACCGGCAGCCGGGTGAAGACCACCGCGTCCGCCTCGGGATCGGGCGGGAGCGGCGGGTGGGCCAGCGGGTGCCGGTCGGCGAGGTAGTCCAGCCGGACGCCGTGCCGCTGCTCGACCGCCCGCGCGAGCACGCCGCCGTGCCGGAAGAACGCCTCGCCGCTGCCCTCCAGCGCCTCCATCAGCCAGTAGCGGACCACCGGGCTGCGGTGCCGGTAGGCCACGTCGACGAACGCCGCCATGCTCTCCCGCTGCAGCTCGGTCTCCGGGCGGAACCCCAGGAACCCCAGCGTCTCCCCCGCGCTCCAGCCCAGCCGCCGGTCCAGCCGCAACGCCGCCGCGTCCCGGGCGAACAGCCGGTGGTGCGAGGCCAGTAGCTCGACCCGCCGGTTCACCGCCCGCTCCGTGGCGGTGGCCGGCTCCGGGAACGGGAGGGCGTAGGTCATGAGATCGGCGTAACCCATGATGTCGGGGATCCAGAGCGGGAGGAACGCCAGCGCCCGGTCCACGGGGTCGCCCTCGCCGTGGGAGATCCACGACGGGAACGGGTGCTCCCGCAGGCCGCGCATCCGGGCGGCGAGCCGCTCGGCCATCGGCCGGTGGCCCGCGGACGGCACCGCCGGCTCCCGCACCAGCTGATCCGGCACCGGCTGATCCGGCACCGGTTGATCGGGCACCAGCTGATCCGGTGCCACCGCGTGGCGGCGCAGCGCGTCCGCGGGCCGGTGCACGATCCCGCCGTCGGTGACGGCCCGGGCGTAGGCCAGGAGGTGGTCGTTCTTGACGGTGAACATGTCGAACACCTCGTGCACCAGCCGGATCGACTCGGCCCGCTGCTCCGCGGTGAGCACCACGGTGTCGAACAGGCTGTCGGCGTCGATCAGGGCTCCGGTCTCGCGGCCGAGGTGGTAGGGCCCGAAGTACCGCAACGCCGCGCCGGTGCGGGCCGCGAGCTGCGCGGCCAGCGGCGCGGTGTGGCCGAAGAACACGTGGCCGCAGGTCTCGATCGCCTCCATGAACCCGAAGCGCACCAGGGGATCCGGGGTCTCCACGCACATCTGGACGATGCGCTGGGCGTAGCGGCGGAACACCTCGGTCTCGGGCGCCACGTAGAACCACGCCATCGTGTCCTCGACGCCCCAGCCGAGCCGGTCGTCGAGCCCCAGCTCGACCCAGTCCTCGAGGAACAGCGCCGAGTGGGTCTCGTCCTCCTCGGTGTGGCGGTTGATCGCCTTCTCGTGCACCGTCGCGGGCTGCGGGTAGCGCATGAACCACCGGTTCATGTCCCGGAAGCCGAGGATGAAGTTCGCGAACAGCGGGGCGAAGACGAACCGCTGCTCCAGCGGCACCGCGTCGCTCTCCATCCACCGGTACAGCGGATGGCGGTCGATCTCGGCCCGGCGGCGGGCGATGACGGCGAGCACCTGTTCCACGGGCTACCGTCCCGCCGGCCGGATGCGCAGGGTTCGCAGCTCCCTGCCGAGCGGGCGGAACACCATCCAGTCCGGCACCGGATCGGCCGGGGCCATGTCCGGGCACCGGGTGAGCATGGCGCGGAAGAAGACGTCGCCCTCGAGCCGCGCCAGCGCCTGGCCCATGCAGCTGTAGGGCCCGACGGTGAAGCCCAGGTGCCGGTGCGCGCCGGCGCGACCGATGCGGAACTCGTCGGGGCCGTCGAACACCGCGGGATCCCGGTTCGCGGCGAGCAGCGCCAGCATCACGGTGGCGCCCTCCGGGATCACCTCCCCGCGCAACGGCACGTCCTCGCGCACCATCCGTCGAATGGTGGAGACCGGACCGTGGAAACGCATCATCTCGTCGAACGCCGCGGGGATCGCGCTGAGGTTTCCGGCCAGGTACCGGCGCTGCTCGGGGTGGTCGAACAGCAGCTGGATTCCGTTGGCGAGCAGGTTCGCCGTGGTGTGGTAACCCACGACCGTGAACATGATCCCCTGCGCGACCACGTCCTCGTCCGAATAGGACAGTGAAGTGCCGGGGCCGGCCATCACGCCGAGCAACCCGGATCCCGCACCCTTTCTCGCGGCGTCCACATAGGGCGCCAGGAAGGATCCCATCCGCAGCATTCCGGCCTGGGAGCGGCGGAGCTGATCGTGTTCGGCCAGCTCCAGCAACTGCGAGATGTCCTGGGACGCGTTCAGCATCAGCTCCAGGTCGACGTCCTCGGCGGGGATGCCCAGGAGGTGGCAGACGACCGACATGGCGAGCGGGTGCGCGATGTCGTTCACCACGTCCACCGGGCCGCCGCCGGCCAGTGCCCTGGTCAGCAGCCCGTCCATGATCGTGGTGATCACCGGCTGCTGTGCGACCATCCGGCGCGGGGTGAAGTGCTTCTTCATCACGCCCAGGAACTTCTCGTGCTCGACGAGGTCGTCCCGGCCGCCCCACGCCATGAAGATCCTGCGCATCGGGGCCAGCTCGCGCCGGTCGTCCGGCGAGAGGACATCGATCTTCTTGTGCTCCTCGACGGCGTGGAATCTGCGGTCCCGCAATGCCGCGCCCACGTCGTCGTAACGTGTGAGCAACCAGGAGTCCAGCTCCGGGCTGTAATACACCGGAGCGCGCTCCCGCATCTCGTGCAGGAGGGAATGAGGGTCCAGAAAGAGACCGGGTTGAGTGAGGTCGTACCAGACTTCAGGAAGGAGCTGTGACGACATGGATGAGGACTCTCCTGTCCGCGACCGGACTCACTATGTATACCTAACTGTAGTCAACCGACTACGGAAAGGACAGCCGGGAACGCGGGCTTCCCATTCCTCGGGAACGGCCGGCAGCGTCGCGCGGACGGCCGGTTCGTAGACTGCGACCGCGCCACCACCGATGCGACCCGGAGGAGAGGGATGAGCTCCGCCTCACCGGCTGACGCGCGGCCGCCCGCGCCCCGACCGGCGCCGGTCCCCGCGCCGCTGATCGGCGACGACGGCGGCCTGCTGTGGCGGGCGGTCGAGTACGCGCTGGTCCCGGACCTCCGGCCGCTGCTGCTGGACCTGCACCGGCCCGCGACGGCGAACCCCGTGCCGCTGGTGGTGTTCCTCCACGGCGGCGGTTGGCGCATGGGGAGCCGAACCTCGTTCGGCCCGGAGTACGCCGGCTGGGACCCGTCCCCGTTCGCCCGGCTGACGGCGGCGGGGATCGCGGTCGCGTCGGTCGACTACCGGCTGTCGGGCGAGTCGACCTTCCCCGCACAGCTCGACGACGCCGTCGCGGCGCTGGCCTGGCTGCACGGGCACGCCGACGACTTCGGTCTCGACCCCGCCCGCACCGCGACCTGGGGCGAGTCGGCGGGCGGCCACCTCGCCGCGCTGCTGGGCCTCGCGAGCCCCGGCGTGCGGGCGGTCGTCGACTGGTACGGGCCGTCCGACCTGGCGGCGCTGGCCGGGGACTGCGCCGCCACGGGCACCGCGGTCGGCGACCCCGGCGCGCCCGGCTCCCACGAGGCGCGGCTGCTCGGCGCCCCGATCGCCGACGTACCGGAGCGGGCGGAGGCGGCCAGCCCCGTGGCGCAGGTGCACGCGGGCGCGCCCGCGTTCCTGCTGGTCCACGGCACCGCCGACCGGTTCGTCCCGTTCCGCCAGTCGCAGCGGCTGGCCGAGGCCCTCACCGGCTGCGGTGCCGACGTCGCGCTGCACCCGATCGACGGCGCCGACCACGTGTGGCTCGGCGACCAGCACGCCGCCCGCGCCGCGTTCGACCTCTCGCTCGCGTTCGTCCTCGACCGGCTCCGCTGACCGCGCCTCGGCCACGCCGTCGAGGCGGGCCCCGGCCGGCACGCGTCCGGCCGCCCCTACGCTGTCGCACGGTCGGGGGGCAGACGACGACACGGGAGGCGTGGATGGGCGACCGGCTGATCTTTCAGCTCGGCACCAACAACTGGCAGCGGGGCGGGGAGTTCGCCCCGGGGTCGGGGATCCTGCACGAGGCGCACCACCACGCCTACAACGCGCTGCCCGGGACGCGCTGCTACTCGATGTACCCGTCGAAGGTGCAACGCTTCCGCGACGAGGACGTACGGGTGTTCGCACTCGACCACGACATCCCGATCTGCGAGTCGATCTCGCCCACCAGCAGCTACCGCTGGCACGGCATGAGCGAGGCCGAGGTCGACGCCTACCGGGCCCGGCTCACCGGCGAGGTGGCCGAGTGGATCGACGAGATCGAGGCCGACACCGACGACCGGTTCGGGCTCGCCATCGCCCACCACGGCTTCATGAACACCGTCGTGATGCGCGACGTGATCCGCCGCCGCGCCGCGGCCGGGCGCGGCACGATGCCGCTGCTGTGCTTCGCCCACGGCACCGAGCTCAAGATGTACAACAACGAGCTGCGCGGCGACCGGCCCGACGAGTTCCCGATGCGCTTCCTGCCGTTCATGCGCAGCGAGAAGATCTTCGACTACGAGGATCCCGCGCACGCCGTGGACGTGGTCGCGTCGATCTCGGCCGAGCAGATCGAGGCGCTGCTCGCACTTTTCCCGCAGTTCCCGCGCGAGCGGGTCGTGCTGTCGCACAACGGCTACAACCAGCAGGTGTTCCAGCGGCTGACCGAGCCGACCGACGTCTACGCCGACCGGGCGACGGTGCTGGCCGGGTTCACGACCCAGCCCGCCGAGGGCAGCGGCCGGGCCCCCGAGCCGGTGGCGCCGCCGGAGGGTTTCGACGCGGTGGTGGCGTTCTGCGGCAAGTTCGCCGACTGGAAGCGGCTCGACGCGCTGCTCCAGGCCGCCGCGATCTACGAGAAGTCCGAGAAGCGGATCCTGACCCTCGTGATCGGCTCCGGCCCGCTCGAGGCGCAGACCCAGATGCAGGACCTCGCCGCCGACCTCGGCCTGCACCGCACCTACTTCCTCGGCCCGCGCGGGCAGGACGAGCTGACGACGCTGTTCAACTGCGCCGACGTCGGCGTCTTCCCGTCCTACAAGGAGCCCTTCGGCCTGGTGTTCATCGAGTGCATGGCCTGCGGCACGCCGGTGATCGGCGCCGACTCCGGCGGCCCGCGTGACTTCGTGACCCCCGACGTCGGCGTGTTGGTGCCCGAGACCGACCACCGGTCGGAGCTCGCCGCCTCGCTCGCCGCCGCGGTCGACCGGGCGCTCGAGGAGGACTGGAAGTCCTCGAAGGGCCCGGTCGCCGAGGCCTACGTCCGCGAGCAGTTCAGCGTGGTCGGGCAGGTCTCGGCGCTGCTCTCGGAGGTCGACCGGCTGACCGCCGGCTGATCTCCCCCGCCCCGCCTTCCCGCTGTCGCGACGCCACTTCGACGGCGACACCGTCGAGCTGCTCATCCCCGTCGGCGCCGCCGCGTGGACGGTGACGGACGGGGACCTGCCGGCTGTCCCGGGAGGTGTCTCAGTGCGATTCGCGTGACACCGCGTGGCCGCTCGACCCGACGAGGAAGTCCAGGTCGGCACCCGTGTTCGCCTGGCCCACCGTCTGCACGTAGAGCCGCTCCCAGCCGCGGGCCGGGGCGGCGTAGGCGGCGACCGTGGCCGGATCCGGTCGCCGCGACAGGAGGTCCGGCACGTCGACGTCGATGCGGCGGCCGGGGACGTCGAGGACCACCGGGTCACCGGTGCGCACCAGCGCCAGCGGGCCGCCCGCCGCGGCCTCGGGCGACACGTGCAGCACCACCGTGCCGTACGCGGTGCCGCTCATCCGGCCGTCGCAGACGCGCACCATGTCGCGCACGCCCTCGCGCAGCAGCTTCGCGGGCAGCGGCAGGTTCGCCACCTCGGGCATCCCCGGGTAGCCCTTCGGGCCGCAGCCCCGCAGGACCAGCACGGAGTCGGCGTCGACGTCGAGGTCCGGATCGTCGATGCGGGCGTGCATGTCCTCGACGGAGTCGAAGACGAGCGCCCGGCCGCGGTGGCGCAGCAGGTGCTCGGAGGCGGCAGCGGGCTTGATCACCGCGCCGCTCGGGGCGAGGTTGCCGTGGAGGACGGCGATGCCGGCGTGCTCCAGCAGTGGCTTCTCGCGGGTGCGGATCACGTCGGCGTCCCAGATGCGGGCGTCGTCGAGGTGCTCGACGAGCGGGCGCCCGGTGACGGTGATCGCGGCCGGGTCGAGCAGGTCGCGGACCTCGCGCAGCACGGCCGCGAGCCCGCCCGCGCGGTGCAGGTCCTCCATGAGGTAGCGGCCCGCGGGCTGCAGGTCGACCAGCAGCGGGACGCCGGAGCCGGTGCGGTCGACGTCCTCCAGGGTCAGCTCGACCCCCAGCCGGCCCGCGATCGCCAGCAGGTGCACCACCGCGTTGGTCGACCCGCCCACCGCCGCCAGCGCCACGATCGCGTTGAGGAACGAGCCCCGCGTGATCACCTCGCTGGGCCGCCGCGCGGCGGCGACGATCTCCACGGCCAGCCGGCCGGCTCCGTGGGCGCCCTCCAGGAGCCTGCTGTCGGCGGCGGGCGTGCCGGCGAGCCCGGGCGGGACCATGCCCAACGCCTCGGCCATCACCGCCATCGTCGACGCGGTGCCCATCGTGTTGCAGTGGCCGCGGCTGCGGATCATCGACGACTCCGACCGCGTGAACTCCTCCTCCGACAGCGTCCCGGCCCGCACCTCCTCCGACAGCCGGAAGACGTCGGTGCCGCAACCGAGCGGCTGCCCGCGGAAGGTGCCGGTGAGCATCGGCCCGCCGGGGACCACGACGGCCGGGAGGTCCACCGACGCGGCCGCCATGAGCAGCGCCGGGATGGTCTTGTCGCAGCCGCCGAGCAGCACGAGCCCGTCGATCGGGTTGGCGCGGAACATCTCCTCCGCGGCCATCGCGGCCATGTTGCGCCAGAGCATCGCCGTCGGGCGCACGAGCGTCTCGCCCAGCGAGACGACCGGGAGGTTCAGCGGGATGCCGCCCGCCTCGTAGACGCCGTGGCTGACGCTCCCGGCCACCTCGTCCAGGTGGGCGTTGCACGGCGTCAGGTCGGACGCGGTGTTGGCGATCGCGATGTGCGGGCGGCCGTCGAACGCGTGGGCCGGCAGGCCGCGGCGCATCCAGGCCCGGTGGATGTAGGCGTTCCGGTCGGTTCCGCCGTACCACTGCGCGCTGCGCTGCTCACCCATGCGTACAGGATGGACCGGTGCGAGCGTTCGTGGTCAAGGGTCCGCTCGACGGCACGGTGTGCGAGGTGCCGTCGCCGCACGCGGGGCCCGGCGAGGTCGTGGTCGATGTGCACCGCGTCGGGCTGTGCGGCACCGACGTCGAGTTCTTCACCGGCGAGATGGCCTACCTGCACCAGGGCCACGCCGCGTACCCGATGCGGTTGGGGCACGAGTGGTGCGGGGTCGTGGCCGCCGTCGGCGCCGGCGTCGACGAGGGCTGGCTCGGCCGCCGCGTCACCGGCGACACGATGCTCGGGTGCGGGCACTGCCGGCGTTGCCGCACCGGGCGGCACAACGTGTGCGCGGAGCGGGTCGAGATCGGGATCCGCGGCGGCTTCCCCGGCGCGCTCGCCGAGCAGCTCGCCGTGCCCGCGTCGGCGCTGCTCGCGCTGCCCGACGGCGTCGGCGACACGGCGGGCGCCATGGTCGAGCCCGGCGGCAACGCGCTGCGCGCGGTGCGGGCCGCCGCGCTCTCCCCGGGCGACCGCGTGCTCGTGCTCGGGACCGGCGCCATCGGACTGCTCGCGGCCGCGTTCGCGCGCGCCGCGGGGGCGGAGGTCCACCTCCTGGGCCTGCCCGACGGCCTCGGCTTCGCCCGCACCCGCGACGTCGCGGGCCTCTGGACGGCGGCGGACCTGCCCGAGCTCGCCTGGGACGCCGTCGTCGACGCCTCCAACGCCGCCGCGCTGCCCGCACTGGCGCTCGACCTCGTCGAGCCCGGCGGCCGCGTCGTCTACATCGGACTGGCCGGCACCCCGAGCACGATCGACACCCGGGCGCTCGCGCTCAAGGACGTCACGGCCGTGGGCGTCCTCGCGGCGTCGCAGGGGCTCGCGGGCGCGCTGGAGCACTACGCCGCGGGTGACGTCGACCCCGGCCCGCTGGTGGCGGCGACGCTCGGGCTGGACGACGTCGCCGACGTGCTGGCCGGCACCCGGCCCCCCGGCGCCGCCCCCAAGATCCACGTCGATCCCCGCCTTCCCGAGGGTGCGCCGGTCCCGACCCCGCCCGGCGCACGCTGATCATCGGCGGACCCGCACCTCCGCGCCGTGGCCGAACACCGCGCTGACCCGCTCGCCCGGCCCGATCGACACCGCGGCGGTCAGCCCGCCGGTGATCACGACGTCGCCGGGGACCAGCCGTTCCCCGCGGCGGCCCAGCTCGCCGGCCAGCCACTCCAGCGCCGCGAACGGGTGTCCCATCGCCGCCGCGGCCGTGGCCCGCCCGACGACCGCACCGTCGCGGCGGAGCGTCACCGGCAGGTCCGGGAGGTCGCTCGCGTCCAGCTCCGGGCCGAGCACGACGCCGGCCGCCGACGAGCCGTCGGCGGTGTTGAGCTCGAGGGTGAAGCGGTAGTCGCGCCAGACCGAGTCGACGATCTCCAGCGCCGCCCGCACCTGCGCCGGGCCGCCGTCCGGGCCGACCACGACGGCCACCTCCGGTTCCACCCGCGGCTGGGCCAGCGCGCCGGGCACCACGCCGCCGGCCACGAGCATCGTGTCCAGCAGCGGACCCAGGTTCGGCGCGTCGACGCCCATCTGCTCGCGCATCGCGGCGGAGGTGTAGCCGAGCTTCCAGCCGATCCGGCGGGCGCCGCGGGCGGTGCGCAGCGCGGTGAGGCGGCCCTGCACGGCGTAGGCGCCGTCGAGGTCGAGCGGGCCGGGCGGCGGGTCCAGCAGGCGACGGGCGCGGTGGGCGGCGTCGATCTCGGCGGCGAGGTCCGGTTGCACCCCTGCGAGCCTGCCATGATGACGAGGTGCGTTCCACTGAGCGAGACGCCGAGCCGCCCAACTCGGTGCTCGGCCGGGTGATGACGCTGCTCACCGCGTTCCGGCCGGGCGACACCGAGCTGACCCTCGCCGAGCTGTGCCGCCGCACCGGGATCCCGAAGCCGACCGCCCACCGGCTGCTCGCCGAGCTCGCCGGCTGGAACGTCGTGGAGCGCACGGCGGGCGGCCTGCGGCTCGGGATGGGCCTGTTCGAGCTGGGCCAGCTCGCCCCGCTGCAGCGAGGGCTGCGCGAGGCGGCCGCGCCGTTCCTCGCGGACCTCTTCGAGGCCACCCACGAGACCGTGCACCTCGCAGTCCCGGACGGCACCGACGTCGTCTACGTGCAGAAACTCGCCGGACGGCGTGGTCCACAGGTCAACTCGCGGGTGGGCGGGCGGATGCCCGCGTACTGCACGGGCGTCGGGAAGGCGCTGCTGGCGTTCGCGCCGCCGGAGCGGCTCGCCGCGGTGGTCGCGGCCGGGCTCGCGCGGCGCACGCCGCGCACCGTGATCGCCCCCGGCCTGCTGGACGCCGACCTCGCCCGCGTCCGCGAGCGGGGGGTGGCCGAGGAGCACGAGGAGTCGACGGTCGGCATCGCGTGCGTGGCGGCCCCCGTCCTCGACACGACCGGCCACGCGGTGGCCGCGATCTCGATCACCGGCTGGGCCAACCGCCTCGACACGGCCCGCCTGGCCCCCGCCGTCCGCACCGCGGCGTTGGGCGTCTCCAGGGTCCTCCGCACCGGCCGCCCGTGACGCATCGCGCGGGCTGATCGCCGTCGAGCACCCCTGTCCCACCGCATCGCGCGGGCTCGATGTCGTCACAGGCCCCGCTCCGGGCGCATCGCGCGGGCTCGATGTCGTCGGGGCGGGTTGGGCGGGTGCCGCAGTAGGGTCGGGGGCGTGGCCCATGTCGCTCGTTCCGTGCTCGACGCCGCGGCCGCGCACGGGGCCACCACCGTGTTCGGGCTGCCGGGCGTGCACAACCTCGCGTTCTGGAGGGACGTGCCGCGCGCGCCGCTGGTCGTGCGGCACGAGCAGGCCGCCGTCTACGCCGCCGACGGCTGGGCGCGGGCCACCGGCCGGCTCGGCGCCGCCGTCGTCACCACCGGGCCCGGCGCCGCGAACGCGCTCGCCGCGTTCGGGGAGGCGGCGTCGGTCGGGTCGCCGGTGCTGCTCGTGGCCTCGGAGATCCCGCAGGCGCTGCGCCGCGAGGGGCGGGTGCGGGGGGTGCTGCACGAGTCCCGCGACCAGGCCGCGATGTTCGCGCCGCTGGCCAAGGCCGTGTTCACGCCGCGCTCCGCGGCCGAGGTCGCCGCCGTGCTCGACGAGGCGCTGGCGGCGGCGTTGACGCACCCGCGCGGGCCCGTCTACCTGGACGTGCCGGCCGACGTCCTCGGCCATCCCGCGCTGCCGATCCACCCGGCGCACTGGCACGAGGCCGGGCCGGAGCCCGCCGACCTCGACGCGGCGGCGGCGCTGCTCGGCGACCGCGACGTCGTGATCTGGGCCGGCGGCGGCGCCCTGGACGTCACCCCGACGCTGGCCGTGCTCGCCGAGCACCTGGGCGCACCGGTCGTCGCGAGCTTCCAGGGTCGCGGCTGCCCACCCACCGACCACCCCGCCGCGGTGGGGCTGCCGCCGCACGAGCCGGAGGTGGCCGCGCTGATCGCCTCGGCCGACGTGCTGCTCGCCGTCGGCGGCGACCTCGACGGCATGAACACCCGCAACTGGACGATGCCGCGCCCGCCCGCGCTCGTCACGCTCGACCCCGCTCCCCCGCGCGACGAGCCCGAGTGGCCCGCCGACGCGGCCGTCACGGGCAGGCTGGGCGACGCGCTGCGCGGCCTGCGCGACCGGCTGCCGTCACGCGAACCCTGGGCGCCGGCCGGGCTGCGCCGGCAGGTGTTCACCCGGCTCGCCGCCGACCCCCGCACGGCCGAGGCGATCGCGCTGGTCGAGGCCGTCGAGTCGGCCCGGACCGCCGGGACCGTGCTCGTCTGCGACATGGCCGTGGCCGGCTACTGGGTCGGCGGCTACGCGGCCGCGCCCGGCCCGCGCCGCACCGCGTACCCGGTCGGCTGGGGCACGCTCGGGTTCGGGCTGCCCGCCGCGCTCGGGGCGGCGGCCGCCGGTCACCCCGTGATCGCGGTCTGCGGTGACGGCGGGCTCGCCATGGGACTCGGGGAGCTGGCGACGCTCGTGGCGGAGCAGCTGCCGGTCACCGTCCTCGTCGTGGACGACGGCGGCTACGGGATGCTGCGCTACGACCAGGTCCGGGCCGGCGACGCCGAGGTGGGCGTCGATCTCCTGACCCCCGATTTCGTCGCGCTCGCCGGGGCGTTCGGGCTCCCGGCCGTCTCGGTGTCGCTCGCCGACCTGCCGGCCGCCCTGGCGCCGGGACCGCGGCTGGTGCACGTCCGGGCCCGGTTGACGCCGCCCCGCACCACGTCCCCGCGCTGGCACGAGGACTGAGTCACTGATGTGACCCAGATCATATCGCTGTCAGGTCTATCGCGATATATCGTGATGGCACACGAGCTACTCAGTGCTATCGGAGCAGGAGGCTCGCAACGTCTGAGGAGACAAGAACATGACTGCCATGAACCCCCCGTGGGACTTCCGTGGACGCCAGCACGGCCGGCCCCGTCCGCCCTTCGGCCCGATGGCCGCCGCTGCCGAGGCAGTGCCGCCGTTCGTGGGCCCGGTGGACGACGAGAACGAGGGACCCCGCGGCCGCCGCGGCGGTCCGGGACGCCGCGAACGCCGCGGTGGTCCGCCCTTCGGTCCGGGCTTCGGCCCGGGCGTACCCCCCGGCTTCGGCCGGGGCTTCCCCGGCCCCCGAGGCCGCGGTCGCGGCAGGCGCACGGCCCGCGGTGACATCCGCGCCGCCGTGCTCGCCCTGGTCGCGGAGCAGCCGCGGCACGGCTACGAGATCATCCAGGAGATCGCCGAGCGGTCCGGTGGCGCGTGGCGCCCCAGCCCCGGCTCGGTCTACCCCACGCTCTCCCAGCTGGAGGACGAGGGCCTGGTCACGGTCGAGAAGACCGAGGGACGCCGGGTCGTCAGCCTCACCGAGGCCGGCACCACCTACGTCGCCGAGCACCGCGAGGAGCTCGACGCGGTGTGGGCGTCGATCGGCCAGGACGCCGAGGACGAGGGCACGAAGCTGCTCGAGCAGCTCGGCCAGCTCCACGCGGCCGCCCACCAGGTGATCGGCGCCGGCACGCCGGAGCAGATCACCGCCGCGGGCGCCGCGCTGGCGGAGGCCCGCAAGACCATCTACCGCCTGCTCGCCGAGTAGGCACCCCTCGAACGAACGGCACTTCCGTTGCAACCCATGCGACGAAAGTGCCGTTCGTCGTATAGGGGGCGGATCACTTCCGGCGTCGGGCCAGCACCTCGCGCAGCGGCGGGACCACCACGCCCTGCGCGGCGAGGTTGCGCCGGGCCCTCCGCCGGGCGACCAGCACCCCGGCCAGGGCGAACACCCACACCAGGTACTGGACGGTCCACGCCACGCGGAACCCGCCGGGCGTGTAGCCGGTGGGGCCGAGCGCCAGCCCGATCCCGAGCGCCACCAGCAGCGACGCGAAGAACCCCCCGACGTTGACGATCCCCACGGCCGTGCCCTGCCGGTGGCCGGGGTTGAACGTGCGCGCGTAGTCGAACCCGATCATCGAGCCCGGCCCGCCCAGAGCGAGCACCGTCACCAGCAGCGCGAGCAGCCAGCGCGGGGCGGGCGGGGGCACCACCAGCACGACCGTCCACATCGCCGCTGTCGTGACGATCACGGTGATCACCAGCCAGGAGCGCCGCAGCGGGTGCCGCGCGGTGAACTCGCCGAACAGCGGGCCGGCCACGATCCCGACCCCGACGAGCAACGTGAGCAGCGCGCTCGCCTCACCGGACGTCATGCCCTGCCCGGCCACGAGGTACGGCACGCCCCAGAGCAGCGCGAACACGGTGCCGGAGAACTGCGTGCCCATGTGCGTCCAGAGCCCGAGCCGCGTTCCGGGCTCGCGCCACGACGCCGCGAGCCCGTCGAGCACCTGCCGGGGCGACGCCGCGGGCGGCGGCGCGGGCGCGCCGGGGGGACGGTTGCGCAGCACCGCGGCCACCGCGATCGTGACGGCGACGCCGAGCGCCGCGGCCGAGACGAACGCCGTGGTCCAGCCGGGCCCGTGCAGGAGCGCGGCGAACGGGATCGCCGAGAGCACCTGGCCGAGCTGCCCGAGCAGGCCCGTCAGCTGCGTCATCACCGGCACGCGGCGCACCGGGAACCAGGCGGACACCACGGACAGGACGCTGATGAACGTCAGCGCGTCGCCGGTGCCGACGAGCACCCGCGCCACGATCGCCAGCGGGATGCTCGTGGAGAGGGCCAGCACGAGCTGCCCCGCCGCCATCGTCAGCGCACCGACGATCACCAGCAGCCTCGCCCCGAACCGGTCGAGCAGGACGCCCGCCGGCACCTGCAGCGCGGCGTACACCAGCATCTGGAGCACCACGAACCCGGAGAGGACCGCGGGCGCGGCGTCGAAGCGCGCGGCCGCGTCGAGGCCCGCGACCCCGAACGAGGTGCGCTGCATGACGCCGACGAGGTAGGCGGCGAGTCCGACGGCCCAGACGGCCCACACGCGTCGCTGCTGGCTGATCCCGGACCTCCGAGGTTGCGATGAGGGCCGGGAAGGGACCGAGCTCCTCGTCTGTTGGTGCATGCCTGGACCCCATGGTGCGCGGCGGGGGTCGGTAAAGGGATGCTGTGCGGGGAGATTCACGTCGAGGAGGTACGCGGTGCTGGAGCCGGCGGAGCTGTACGAGGTGGCGCCCGACGCCCCCGAGCTGGACGAACCGGTGCTGCTGGTGGCGCTGGACGGGTTCGTCGACGCCGGGAACGCGGCCCGGCTGGCGGTGGCCGCCCTGCGCAACGACCGCGACGCCCGCGTCGTGGCCACGTTCGACATCGACGAGCTGATCGACTACCGCTCCCGGCGGCCCCCGCTGCGGTTCGAGACCGACCGCTGGGCCGGTTACACCGCACCCCGCCTCGACGTCGTGGCGCTCCACGACACCGACGGCGCGGGCTACCTGATGCTGTCGGGGCCCGAGCCGGACACGCAGTGGGAACGGTTCGCCGCCGCCGTCGCGCAGCTGGTGGAGCGCCTCGGTGTCCGCCTCGTGATCAACCTGACGGCCATCCCGATGGCGGTG
>CAXTTN010000100.1:0-20052 GCA_964247105.1 uncultured Pseudonocardia sp. | reverse complement strand
AGCGGCACCCACCACGACCGGAGCCACCGACGCCGAGGCCCCGCCGAACCTGTCCGAGCTCCTCGGGACCCTCGCGACCGTCAGCGAATTCCCGACCACCCCGACCACCCCGACCAGCCCGACCACGCAGCCCGCGCACACCGAACGAGCCGACCAGTCCGTCGAGACGGCGCGCACCACGACCGGAACCCACGCCGAGGAGACCCGACCGGAACGGTTCGTCCCCTCCGAGCCCGCGCCGCCCAGGAAGCCCGGCCAGACCAACTACGCCGGGATGATGTTCGCGGCGGAGGGAACCTTGGTCGACGTCGTCGGCGGGATCAAGACGCTCCGGCAACAGGGCAAGCCGCTCTCCGGCGCATTCACCAGCCTGCCCCGGGGGTACCTGACCGAGTTGACCCAGTCCGGCACCACCGCCACCGGCCTCACCCCGACCGGGAACCCCTTCATCGACCAGGTCGTGGTGCAGGGGGGGATCGGCGCCATCCAGACCGCGGCGATGAACGAGGCGGCCAAGGCGGTGGAGCGGCAGCTGCCGAGGATCCAGCAGCGCAACCGCGAGTGGTGGGCCGACCGCCACCTGCCGGAGGTTCCCATCCACTACCCCCGCGGCACCGCACCGCAGCTGTCGTCGTCCCTCCCGACAGGGGTCCTGGCGTCGTTCAACCTCTACATGCCGGCGCTGGACATCGCCAACCGGCAGGTGCAGGAGCGCATGGGCTGGGTCTCGCGGCCGACCGACCCGGACAACGGTCCGTACTGGAAGGAGGTTCTGTCCGAGGCGGCGGAGGGTGCCGCGGGCGGGCTCCCGGCATTCCTCCACAGCCTCGCCACCGAGCCGGGCAACGCCCTGCGCAACGCCCGGCCGCAGAAGTCGGTCGCCCGGTTGCTGCTGGAGGAGGTGCCCAGCTCCGCCGTCGCGGCCATTCAGCGCGCCACGGTGACCCTCGCCCAGAAGCGGCCGCCCCACCCCGACAAGGTGTACGACACGCTGCTCGGCGGCGCGCAGGCGACGCTGGCCGGGGTCGACCGGGTCGTCGGTGACGGCGACGCCGCCGACAGCGCGGCGCTGCGCTCGGTCACCGCGGTGGGCAACCTCGGCGCGGCGGTCGTCACCGGGTTCTGGGACGCCGAGGCCCAGGCCTACACCACCCCGTTCCGCACCGGCGCGAGGAACGTGCGGGACCTCTGGGACACCGGGGCCGCCGCCCTCTCCGGGCAGGAGCCCCCCGTCGCCCGCCCGCTCGACGACACCGGGATGTGGTCCGCCGACGCGCAGCAGTCCCTGGAGCGGCACCGGAAGCAGGCGTCGGGCGCTTACCACGACGTCCTCGCCCGCGAATGCGACACGTCCGAGAACTGCATCGTCAGCGGCGTGGCCAACGCGGCCGACGGGATCGGCAACGCCGCCCGCTCGGCGTGGTACGGCCTGCTCTCCCTGGACCCCAACGGCGGTTCCGTCTACCGGGACCTCGACCTGCCCGTCCCGGCCGACCGGGCGAAGGAGACCCTGGCCGACAGCGGCGCGTCGTTCCGCCGGGCGTGGACGGCGGCGCAGCGGGGGGGCGAGAGGCTCCACCCGCTCGTGTGGGGCCTGCGCTGACGGGCCGGTCCGCAACGGGCAGCCACCCCGCCCATCCCGCACATCGACAACCGACCGGGCCGGGCGCCGGCGACCACGATGACGGGTATGGCACGCACAGCTCCCCGTGACCACGCCGGCTCCCCGCCCGCCGCCCGACCACCCCGCGTCACGCGACGCCGCATCGCACTGGCCGTGACCGCGGGCGGCGCTGTGATCGCCGCCGGGATCACCGGCATCGCCTCCGCCGACGACACCCCGCCGCCCACCCGAACCACCGGAACCCTGTACGCCGACGCCAATCCGGGCGGCTTTCCCGAGGGATGCCGAGAACCGGACTGTCGCTACGAGGATCTCGGCGACCGAACCAGACGCATCGAGTACTCCACGAATCCGGACGGGACGCAGAACAGCCGCGCGACGAACCTCTCCGACCGCTCGACGTACGGCTACCTCGACAAGGATCTGAACGCCGGATTTCCGTGCCTGGGCGGACCACACTACAAGGTCTTCTACGAGAAGGCCGGCATCAGCGAGGTCGTCGGCCGTCTCGAAACCGTGTGGAAAGACAGCAACGGCGCCATTCTCCTGACCTACTCGAACGGCACCTACCGCAACGGCAGCGGTGTCACGATCCGGAGCCCCCGCCTGCCGGACACGGGCAACCTGACGGGCGTTCATCAGTTGCAGTGCACCCCCGGCCGGTGATCACAACGGTGTCGAACCCCCTGTAATCGGAACATCCATCACCCCGGCGTCAGCGCGATAGTGCCGTGCTACAGCTACGCACTACGGAACCGGTGATGGCGCTGTCTGCCCGACGCAGCCGGGCCGATGCCGGGATGTGCGACGTTCGACGGGGAGCAGCGCATCTACGGTCGGACAGGGCCGGGAAGTTTGCAATCTTCAAGGAGTGATCTCACCGACGGCCCGGCTGGGGCGGGCCGCCGTCGCCACCTCGGCCATCCTCTGCGCCGTGATCGTCGGAGGGGCGGCGCTCGCCGCCGAGCCCGGCAACAGGCCGGGATCGTCGCACGGCCGAGGCGGCGCCGCCGCTGTCCCGCCCGGTGTGGACGCGGGTTCGAAGCCCCCCTCGGCCGAAGCGGCGGTCAGGTATGGCTGGGGCACACCGATTTCCGCGGGATCCGACGAGTTCAACTACGTTGGTGCCCCGAAGTCGGCGAAGTGGTACCAGGCCGGTGAGTGCTGGCCGGCGAACGACACCGTCAAGGAGGGTCGATGCGCCTCCCGATCGACGGTGGACGGGTCCAAGCTGGTGATGACCGGCCGTTCCGACGGCAAGGCACCCTGACTCGCGGCCATGAGAGGTCAGCAGTACGGCCGTTGGGAGGCTCGGGTCCGGTCACGCAACACCGGCACGTCGAACAACCGCACGTTCGGTCCCCACCTGATCATCTGGCCGGACTCCGACCGCTGGCCGGCCGACGGCGGGTACGACTTCCTGGAGAACGGCTCGCCCGGTGGATCGTGCGTCAACGCCTTCATCCATTATCCGCACTCCGAGAACGTTCCCGTCCAGCAGCAACAGGCCGAGATGTGTGGATTCCGCCTCTCGGACTGGCACAACATCGCGATCGAGTGGACCCCTGACCACATCAGGGGCTATGTGGACGGCACGCTGTGGTACAGCTTCAGGGGCGGAAGAATCGCCGGAGTGCGGTCGAACATCCAGGACATGCCCAGCGGCCACTGACGATCCAGCTCGACAACGACCCAGGGCACGAACATGACGCCCGCGCTGTACGAGATCGACCGGGTCAGGATGTACTCGCGCTGACCATCCCGCCCGCCCGTGTGGTGGCTGCACCAGCCGGGGGTCCAAACGGGCAACCCCCACGCCCGATCCGCACCATCGGCGATCCGGTGTCCGGGTGTCGCCGACCAACGATGAGCGGCACAGGTGTCAGCACTCCCGCGAATCGAGACATCCATTGCCCAGCGTCAGCGTCATAGTGCCGTGTTACAACTACGGGCGGTTCGTCACTGATTGCGTCACCAGCCTGCTGACGAACACGAAGGTGGAACTGGACATCCTGGTGATCGACGACCGGTCGACGGATGATTCGTGGTCCGTCGTCCGAACGCTGCCGGCCCTCCATCCCGGCATTCGCGTAACGCGAAACGAACGCAACCTCGGGCTGATCGGAACGGCGAACCTGGGCCTCGACCAGGCCAAGGGCGACTACGTCGTACTGCTGTCCGCCGACGACGCCCACGCCCCCGGCTGGCTCGACCGTGCCGCGATCGGCCTCGAAGGCCACCCGAGCGCGTCGCTGACCTACGGGCCCACCCGGCGGTTCAGCGGCGCCCTCCCGACCGTTCACCGACACCGTGACGAGCGGGTCGTTCTCCATCCCGGCCGCCGCTGGCTCGAGGAGACCTGCCGTCGCGGGGTACCCGCCATCCTCTCCCCCGAGGTCGTCGTACGGACCTCCGCGCAGCGGGAGGTGGGCGGCTACAACCCCGCTCTGCCGTACAGCTCCGACATGGAGATGTGGCTGCGACTCGCCTCGATCGGCGACGTCCTCCGGATGAGCGGGCCGATCGCGGCGTTCTACCGCGTCAGCGGGCAGAGCATGTCGCGCGAGATCTACCTGGACCCGCTGCGCGAGCTCCGCGTGCGCCGCGCCGCGTTCGACGGCTGGCACGCCGCGGCGGAGGGCCGGGTCGCCGACCGAGACGATCTCATGCGCGTGGCGCGCACCTCGCTGGCGCGACAAGCGGTCCGCCGCGCCGGCTGGGCGTTCCTGCGGGATGCCGACCTGTTCGAGGCAGTGTGCGAGTTCGCGCTCGAGCAGGACGCGGAGTGGGCGGGCCCGGCGGTCGGGCGGCTCCGGACGCTCTCCGGCTCCCGGTTGGCCGCGCGCACACGTGAGCGGTTGTCCCCCGTCACCAGCCTGTCCGCCAAGGCCCGACAGGCGGCGACCGATCTCCGGGCGCGGCTGCACATCGTCTGACCACCATCTCACACCCGAGTGATCGGAGTCGCTCCATGCAGCACCACTTCCCGGGTTCCGACGCGCCCGGAACACCCCGCGAGGTCGATCCGGCGGTGATCTGGTGCCTGACGTCATCCAGCGATCCGATCGCGGACGAGGCCCTCGCCGAAATGGTCGCCGAACACCACACGTTCCTCGCCTGCGGTGGGGGTGGAGGCGAATGGGAACTGACGAACGTCGCCGGGCTGCTGCCCTTGTGTCTGTACTGGAGCGACGCCTCCGATGGAGCGCAACTCGTGCTGCGGCACGCCCAGATCATGCGCGGCGCTCACCAGTTGCGCGGACGCGACCTTTCGTGGGCCGACCTGTCGGCGTGCCTCGCGGAAGGCGTGGACTTCACCGGCAGCAGGCTCGACGGCAGCATGGCCATCGACTCGATCTTCGCCGGTGCCGACTTCTCCCATGCGTCGTTGCGCGGTGTCGACCTGTCGGGATCCGATCTCAGGAACGCCCGATTCATCGGTGCCGACCTGGCCGGTGCGTCGCTGGAGCGAGCCAACTGCGCAGGTGCCGACTTCACGGGCGCGAGCATCGAGCGCGCCCATTTCCCCGGGGCCGTACTCGACGGTGCCGTTCCGCCCGATGGTCGAGCCGGTGCACGCTCGTCGATACCGGGAACCGGCGAACGACGATCCTCCGCGGGCATCCGGAGTGGGCAGCCACAGGATCAGGCGGTCCTCAAACCGACCGGGTTACCCGGGTTCCGGTCGGCACGATTCTCCGGGTGAACGTCCTCCGCACCATCGGCTGCCTCCTGACCGTCGGATCGCTCGCCGCCCTGACGGCGTGCAGCGCCCCGGCCACCCCGGCGAAGAACCCCGACGCGCCGACGTGCGCCCCGGGAGCGCTCCCGACCCTCGACGGGCAGCGGCTCACCTTCGGCACCGACCAACCGGCCTATCCCCCGTGGTACGTCGCCGACGCCCCGGAGTCGGGCCAGGGCTTCGAGAGCGCGGTGGCCTACGCCGTGGCCGGGGAGCTCGGGTACCCGCGCGATCGGGTGACCTGGGTGCGGGTGCCGTTCAACGCCGCCATCCAGCCCGGCCCCAAGACCTTCGACCTCGACCTCAACGAGTTCTCGATCACCCCCGAGCGGTCCGCTGCGGTCGACTTCTCCGCGCCCTACTACGACGTCCGGCAGGCCGTCGTGGCGCTCACGGCGAACCCGGCCTCCCGGGCGAACCTGGCCGACCTGAAGAAGGTGCGGTTGGGCGCGCAGGTCGGCACCACGAGCTACGACGCGATCACCAAGCAGATCGCGCCCGCCACGGCACCGGCGGTGTTCAACAGCAACGACGACGCCAAGCAGGCCCTGAAGAACGGGCAGGTGGACGCGATCGTCGTCGACCTGCCGACGGCGTTCTACCTCACCGCCTCGGAGATCAAGGACAGCCGGATCGTCGGGCAGCTGCCCGCCGCCCCCGGCGCGGTCGAGCAGTTCGGAGCCGTGCTGGACAAGGGCAGCCCGTTGACCCCGTGCGTCTCGGCGGCGATCGAACGGCTGCGGACGAGCGGCAAGCTGCGCGAACTCGGGGGCCTGCTGACCGCGACCGCCGGCGCACCCGAACTGTAGTGACTGCACTGAGCACGCTCGCGCAGCGCCGCGCCGCGCACCGGCGCCGGCAGGCCCGGCGGTCGACGGCCACGGCGCTCCTGTCCACCGCGGTGTGCCTGGCCGGGCTCACCGCGGCGACGCTGTCCGCGCCGGGCTGGCCGGCGTTCGCGCAGACGTTCCTCGATCCGGCGGTGGCCTGGTCCTCGGCACCGGCGATCCTCCGCGGCCTGTGGCTGAACCTGCGGATCCTCTGCGTCGCGGCCGTCGCGACGCTGCTGCTGGGGCTGCTCGTCGCGGCTCTGCGGACCGTGCGCGGGCCGGTGTTCCTCCCGATCCGGGTGCTCGCCGCGGGCTACGTCGACGTCCTGCGCGGGACGCCGCTGCTGATCGCGCTCTACCTGGTCGGCTTCGGGGTGCCGGCGCTCCGCCTGCCGGGGGTGCCGACCGACACGGCGGTGCTGGGCACGGTGGCGCTGGTGGTCGTGTACTCCGCCTACGTGGCCGAGGTCCTCCGCGCGGGGATCGACTCGGTGCATCCCGCACAGCGCGCCGCGGCGCGCTCCCTGGGGCTCACCCACCGGCAGTCGCTGCGCCTCGTCGTCCTCCCGCAGGCCGTACGGCGGGTGCTGCCGCCGCTGCTCAACGACTTCGTGTCGCTGCAGAAGGACGTCGGGCTCGTGTCGGTGCTCGGTGCGGTCGACGCGATCCGGGCCGCGCAGATCGAGTCGGCGCGCACGTTCACCTTCACCCCCTACGTGGTGGCGGGGCTGCTGTTCGTCCTGCTGGCCACCATCAGCGGCCGGGCTGCCGACGCACTGGCCGCCCGGGTCACCCGACGCTCGGGAGCGACATGATCACCATCCGTGGCCTGGCCAAGCGCTACGGCGCGACGGCGGTGCTGGACGGCATCGACCTCGACGTCGCCGAGCACGAGGTCCTGACGCTGGTCGGGCCGTCGGGATCGGGCAAGTCCACGCTCCTGCGGTGCCTCGCGCTCCTGGAGGACGTCGACGACGGGCAGATCCTGTTGCACGGCGAGGACCTCGCCGACCCGCGCGCCGACACCGCCGCGGCGCGCCGCCGCATGGCCATCGTCTTCCAGTCCTACAACCTGTTCCCGCACCTGACGGCCGTGCAGAACATCGCCCTCGCCCCGCGCCACGTGCGCGGGGTGCCCGAGGCCGAGGCCGTCGAGAACGCGCGGGCCCTGCTGCGTCGCGTGGGGCTCGAGGCCTTCGGCTCCAGCTACCCCGAGCGGCTCTCGGGCGGGCAGCAACAGCGGGTGGCGATCGCACGGGCGCTCGCCCTCGAACCCGAGGTGCTGTTGCTCGACGAGATCACCTCCGCCCTCGACCCCGAACTGGTCGGCGAGGTGCTCGACATCGTGCGGGAGCTGGTCGGGGGCGGGATGACGATCGTGATGGCCACCCACGAGATGGGCTTCGCCAAGCAGGTGAGCGACCGCGTGTGCTTCCTCGACGGCGGCCGGGTCGTGGAGGTCGGATCGCCCGCCCAGGTGCTGGGCGACCCCGACGAGCCCCGGACCCGGCAGTTCCTCGGCCGGGTCATCGCGGCCGGTCGGATGGCGTGAGCCGGTTGGTCGCCCTGGTCGTGGCCGGGGTGGTGGCGTTGACCATGGTGGTCGTCCCGTCGGTCGGCCACGCCGGAGAGATGCCCGACTCCGGCGACGGTCGCATCTTCAACGTCGTGCTCGCCAGCTTCGAGGTCGCCCCGCCCGGATCCACGGGCGGCGCGACCGGATCCATCGAGCTGAGCCGGAACCACGAGGCACATCCCGCGACCTTCGAGGGACTGTGGCTCGTGCCGGGCCCGCAGGATGCGGTCCTCTCCTGGACGTCCGGAACCTGGCAGCACCTGCTGGGAGACGACGTGCTCGTCAACCTCATGTACGTCGACCAGCGCGGCGCGCCCTACGAACTGTCGATCTTCGGCGAGGTGCACAGGGACCCGATCGGGGGCTGGGCGCACCGCTGGTTCCCGCGCTTCATCCCTGAGTTGTACGACATCTTCATCGGCCGGTACACGCTCTACCCGACGGACGACATGTACCTGCCCCGGGCCTCCGGAGCCGCCCAGGGGATGATCCAGAACAACCGGTGATCAGGCTCGTTGCCGGGGCAGGACCACGAGCGAGGGTGGTCGGCGAGAACCGATCTACCCCGTCACCACCTTGCCGCCGATTGCGGCCTGGACCCTCGTGGCCGGCTCCGCGGCGTCGGCGAACGCGATCCAGTTGGACCCGACGACCAGCTGGGTGCCGTCGCCCTTCGAGGAGATCTCCTGCTGCGCCTGGTTCATGAAGACCTCGCTCCCGCTGTCGTCCTTGTAGAGGAACAGCCCGATCCCCTGTCCCTGGGAGATACACGTCGCCGCCGCGCTCGCCCCCGGCGGCACCTCGGAGGGCTTGGCGTCCTCGAACGTGTCGCAGACGACCCCCTTGTCGGCCAGGGCCGAGCGCATCGCGCCCGTCGAGTCGAAGGACGCGCCGCCCCCACCGCAGGCGACACCGCCGAGGCCGAGACCGATGATCAGTGCCACGATGCGTCCCGACCGGTTCATGCTGGACATGGGGTTCCTCTCGTTCCCTGTCCGACGTCGCGGCTCGAACGGCCACGATCTTGATCGGACGCGCTCATCCGAGCACGTCGCGGGTCCCCGGGACCATTGCTCACACCGGCTCTGAGCTGCGTCGATATGCCCAACTGAGCAACGTGCCGGCGTGGCGGCGGGTCAGTAGCCCGGCTGGTGGAGGGCGGTCCGCAGCTGCTGCACGAGGAGCCCTCGCCGGGTCGCTTCGGAACCCAGGACCGGGCTCGCCTCCCGGCTCAGCCGGTCGGCCCTGTCCTGCGCGGGATCGTTGCACACGGGGTCGGAGTAGATGGGTGTGGTGGGGGGCACGGTCTCGACCACACCCCGCACGCACGACGTCGTTGTCCCGTTCCCGAACCCGCCCGCCGGCGCGTACGCCTGGCTGTCCCGTGGCCGCAGGCGCGTACCGACGGGGCCGAAGACCGGCTCCTGCGCGTCCGACACGGTCTTGCCGTCGTAGGAGACCTGCTGGACCCCGAGCCGGAGTTTCGGGTCGGGACCTTCGGCGTCGGAGTAGCGCGTGTAGTCCACGCCGACCTGGTCGAACGACCCGGGTTGCGGGCTCCGCGCCGAGATGGTGACGATCCCGTCGTCCGATCGGCCGTAGCGCACGATCTGGCGAGGTGACCGGCTGCCGTCGTACGGGGTCGTGGTGTCGACGTACGCAACGGAGCCGGTCGCCGACGACGAGGTCGGCGTCGACGGCGCCGGGCGGGTGGCGGCGACCTCGACGGCGGGCGCCGGCAGGGAGTTGTACGGCAGCACCGCGACCGACGACGACGCGGCCGATGTCGCGGCGGGCTCGACCGTTCCGAAGGCGACCAGCGTCTCCGCGGTCGGCACCGTGGCCACGCTCGCGGCCGCGGCCGTCGACGCGTCCAGCACCGGGCTCAGCTGGGGCTCGTCCTGAAGGAAGTCCATGTAGTAGTCGGGGTCCGTGGACGGGCTCGTGCTCGTGAACGGCGACCCGTCGTCCGCCGGCGACTGGAACCCGTCGGCCGGATCGGCCGAGGCCACGCCGGTCAGGGCCGCGCAGGATCCCGCCACGGCCAGGCCGACCACGGCCCACGCCGATGCGATGCCGAAACGGAGTTCGCGGGCGGCCGGTCGGCCCGCCGCGTAGGGGTTCGGGAGGTCGGGGGCGGGGAACGTCGATGCGGGAGCTGTCACGGCAGTGTTCCTTCCTGGACGGTCGGCGACCGCGCGAGCATCGTGACGCGGGCCCGGCGTGGCCGGTCGGGCGGAAGCGCGCGGTTCGCGGGACGGCACTGCACACCTGGTCCGGCTCCGGGCGTCATCCGCCGGATCAGGCGATCCCCTGGAGCGGCCGAACCGGACACCGAGTCAACGGAGCGTGCCGGGATGAGCCGCGTGCCCGCAGGCCCGGCACATCTGCAGCCCGCCGCTGCTGACGTGCCGCCGGGATACTGGTCGCCGTGACGAGAAAGCGCGGGAGCCGGGGACGGCGAGCCGCCGTCGGCCTCGGGGCCGTGGTGTGCACGGCCGTGCTGGGCATCGCCACGGGACCGGCGGCCGGCGCGGTCGGTTTCGGGCCCCGGTTGTCGGTCCCTATGCAACAGTCCCCGGAGGGGATCATCGCCTTCTCCGGTGTCCTCACCGAGGACCCGCCGGCGCGAGAACTGAGCGAACCGTCCGGATGGCTGGCGGTCGACGTCATCAACGGTCAGCGGTTCACCCTGTACTCGAAGATCAGGGTCCTGCCCCCGATCGGCGTCACGCTGATCGCGTGCGCCTGGACGCCGACCGGCGAGGCGAGCCGGACCGTCCACTGCCTGTACCGCTCCCTCGCCGGTCAGGTCTCGCTGGACCTGTGGGTGGAAGGCGACGGGGGCGACTCGACGCGGTGGGAGTTCACCCACGTGCTGAGCGGGCGTCGCCTGCTCGGCGGGATCAGCAGGTCCGGCCTCCTGCCGTGAGCCGCGGGCCGGCCACTCCTACTTCCTCGCCGCATCGAGGGCGAGCAGGGCGAGCACGCACGGCCAGCGCGCTCCCGGGGTGCCCAGGCCCGGGACGGTACACGCGCGGCACCGCCCGTGACCGTCGGTGACGTGCGCGCGGGCAAGGCCCGCGATGAGGGTCGGCATGGTGGCGACGGTCGCGACCAGCCGCGTCCACTCCTCGGACGCCGGCTCGGCGCGACGGGCCCGGCGGCGCCCCGTCATCGGGGCGAGCCGGGCTCGGAGGGGAAGGGGCGCCCCGCGACAGCGCACACGGCGCACCCCTCCCCGTCAGCCGACGGGCGTGAGCGCGACGGAACGGCCGTACCGGTTCTCACCGGGGGTGCCGTCCTGGGCCAGGAACACGATCAGCACGATCGCACCGACGACCGGGACGGCCGCGATCAGCAGCCACCAGCCCAACCGGTCGGTGTCGTGCAGCCGCCGAGCGCCGACCGACAGGTTGGGCAGCAGGAACGCGACCGAGAGGATCGTCGACACGAGCCCGAGACCGAAGCCCGTGCGGGTGCCGACGATGCCGTCGACGAAGCCGGCCCCGATCCCGAGCAGCGCGGCGGCGAGGACGAAGTACCAGTACTCGGCTCGCCGCGCCCGGCCGTCGAACCGGGCGTACTTCTCCAGCACCACGGTGCGGAGCGCCTGGGACAGGGTCATGGGATCGTCTCCCTCACCGGTTGCCGGTGGCCGGGACGAGCTGGTAGCCGACGCTCTGCGGTCCCCCCAGCGCACCGGCCCCGGTGGCGTTGGCCTGCTGCGAGCCCCGACCGGCGGTGGACGGGACGATGGAGTTGAGGGCGCCCAGGGGGTTCGTCGGATCGTTCAGCACGGAGGCCTGGTTGAGCTGGCCGGACGCCTGGTTCACCTGGCCGGTCGCCTGGTTCACCTGGCCGGTCGTCGGCTGCGTGGCGATCACGGGTGAAGGGGTCGACTGCTGCTGCACGGGGGTGGACTCCGGAGCGCCGAAGCTGAAGCTGAAGCCGTCGCCGCTCACGCTCGGCTTGAGGACGACGTTCCCGAGGATCGGGAGGTTGACCGGGATCGACGCACCGATGCTGAGTCCGTGGCTGAGGCTGTAGCCCGGGCTGATGCTGACGTTCCCGATCGGGATGTCCGCCTTCACGGCCAGGTCGGTGCTGCTGCCCGCCCGTGACGTCCCGACGAAACCGTTGGCGCCGAGGGCGACGGGGCCGATCTTCGTGTTGTAGTCGACGTTGGCCGCCACCGCGGGGCCCTCCTGCGTCAGCTTGGCCTCGGCGTTCACGCCGAGGCCCGTGCCGTCCGCGTTGCGCGTGCCCAGGCTGCCGTTGACGCCCACCTGGTAGGGCAGCTGCAACCCGCCCGACCCGTTGAGTCCCACGACCACACCGGGCTGGGCCTGAGCCCCGTACCGGACACCGGCGTAATTGCCGATGATGGTCTTGTCGGCCGGGTCGGTGCCGAGCCCGCCCCCGAGGCTGATGTTGGCCCCGGCGGTGGCCAGGTTCGGCTGGAACGACAGGCCGTGGTTGAGGGAGGCATTGACGGTCGTCGGCAGCAGCGTGGCGTCCCCCGTGACGTTGTAGGCCAGCGCCGAGTTCCCGCCCTGGAACTGCCCCGCGATTCGCCCCGCGTTGGCCTGCACACCGTCGACCCCGAGGGCGTTCGCGTTCAGTCTCACCGACGACGTGTCGAGGGCCGGCAGGCTGTACGACACCCGGTTGTCCGACGAGACGGTGCCGGTCGGTGTCGACGTGGGCGCGGTGAGGGAACCGGGCTGCGACGGCACCACGCCCGGCACCGTCGTGTCGACGTACGCGGACGGCTGGCCCGCGACACCGTTCTGGCCGATCAGGGTCGACGTGCCCGGAGTGGACACCGGCGCCTGCGTCGTGCCGCGCTGCGACGGCGTATCACTGGCGACGATCAGGCCGGCACCCTGCCGGAGCAGGTCGGCGAGCGAGCCCGACCCACTGCTCGTCGCCGACCCGCCCGACCGCGACCCCGACGGGCTGAGCCCGAGCGCCTGCTGCGTCGCGGACGACAGCGTCACCGGCTGCGGCGAGACGGCCGTGCCGTCCCCGCTGCCGACGACGGACGACACCACGGTGTTCGCCGCGGGAAGCACCGCACCGGGCTGCACCGAGACCGACGAGTCCCCGCCACCCGTGGCGGCGACGCCGGTGGAGGTGGCGTTGGTGGAGGTGGCGTTGGTGGAGGTGCCGTTGGTGGAGGTGCCGTTGGTGAGCCCCAGGGCCTGCTGCGTCGCGGACGACAGCGTCACCGGCTGCTGGATCACCTGATCCTGCACCACCGGCGTCGTGGCCGACGACGCCACCACCTGCTGCAACACCGGCTGCGTCGTCACACCGTTGTCCGCGCTGCTGACGACGGTCGACACCGGGGTGGACACCGGTGAGGACCCCGTCGGACCGGGCTGCAGCGAGACCGTCGTGTCCGTGCCGCCGGAGGCGGTGGTGAACGCGGTCGCATCGCCGGCGTTGAACGTGGACGTGCCGCCGCTGAGGTCGACAGCGCCCGACGGGGCCGAAGACGAGGTCTGAAAGACCGGCACCGGGTCGCCGCCGAAGTCGATCACCGTGTCGGAACCCGAACTGCTCGGGAGCGAGGAGCCGAGACCGGCGGAGCCGGAGTCGCTGCTCCCGAGGGAGGCACTCCCGAAGTCGGTGCTCCCGAGGGAGGCACTCCCGAAGTCGGTGCTCCCGAGGGAGGCACTCCCGAAGTCGCTGCTCCCGAAATCGCTCCCGAAATCGCTGCTCCCGAAGTCACCGCCGAAGTCGTCCGCGTAGGCGCCCGACGCCAGGGCCGCGCCACCCGCGATGGCCACGACGGACCCGGCCACGACCACCCCGGCGCGCACGAGCCGGCGCCCCGCGCGGTACTGCGGGAGCTGCGCCGCTGTGTAAGGGTTGGCGAGCGGATCCGCGTCGCCGAAGGCGCAGGCGCCTCGGTCGCGCCGAGCTGTCGGAGCCATGGGAGGTCCTTCCTGTCGACGGCGGCAGGGCCGGTCGGTGGTACTTGACGCGAACCGTAGGAGCGCCGCCCGGTCCCTTTCGGTAACCACCGGGGCGGGATCTCGATCACCACTGCCGCAATGCGCACGCACGCTTCCGTTGGGTTCCCGTCGAGACGTCGGAGCCGGTTCACTGCCCACCACGGCAGCCGGTCACCCCGTGGTCGTCCCACGTCACCGCACGCATCCGGCCGCTCGGCTCAGGGGAGTGCCACGAGCCCGGGTCCGCCGCGACGATCTCGGTGTACCCGCCACGCCAGGCCGAGGAAGTCGATGACCGCCAGTCCCCCTGTCCAGAAGATGCTCGGGCCGTACCGCATCGAGGGGCTGATCGGGCGCGGCGGCATGGGTGAGGTCTACCGCGCCTTCGACACGCGGCGTGGCCGCCAGGTAGCGCTCAAGGTCCTCGCCGCCGAGTACGCGCGGGACGCGCACTACCGCGCCCGGTTCCGCCGCGAGTCCGACAGCGCCGCCCGGTTGCAGGACCCGCACGTGGTGCCCATCCACGACTTCGGCGAGATCGAGGGACACCTGTTCATCGACATGCGCCTCGTCGACGGCACGGGCCTCGACGACGTGCTGCGGTCGGGGCCGCTCGACGTCGAGCGGGCCGTGCGCATCGTCGAGCAGGTCGGCGAGGCCCTGACCGCGGCGCACGAGATGGGCATCGTGCACCGGGACGTGAAGCCGTCGAACATCCTGGTGACGCGCTCCGGGTTCGCCTACCTCGCCGACTTCGGGATCGCCCGCTCGCTCGGGGAGGCCCAGACGCAGCTCACCGACACCGGACGGGCCGTCGGCACGCTGGCCTACATGGCCCCGGAGCGCTTCGAGGGGGGCCAGCCCGACCGGCGTTCCGACGTGTACGCGCTGGCCTGCGTCCTCGCGGAGTGCCTGATCGGGCACCCGCCGTTCGACGCCACCAGCTTCCCCGCGGTGATGCGCTCGCACCTGGTCGCTCCCCCGCCCCGCCCGAGCACGCTGCGGCCCGGCCTGCCCGCCGCGATCGACGCGGTCGTGGCACGCGGGATGGAGAAGGACCCCGACCAGCGGTGGCAGAGCACGCACGAGCTGGGGGCCGCTGCCCGGCGGGCGGCGCAGGGAGAGGAGGTGGCGGCCGCACGCGCCGTCCGGCCCGCCGGTGGCGCGGACCGGCCGCGGCCGGCACGGTCACGGAGGCCGATGCTCCTCGTGGGGGCCGCGCTGGCGCTCGTCCTGGTCGCCCTCGTCGGCGGCTACGCGGTCGGCGTGGCGGCCGGCTCGGGCGGCGGAGCCGGTTCGGGGAGCCCGACCGGCGGGACCACCGCATCAGCCCGCCCGGCGCAGGCCGCGAACGTCCCGACCCGGAGGTCGAGCCGGTACACCTACTCCGTGAGCGGGTCGTACGGGGCGGATATCGACTTCACCGACGAGAACGGCGACAGCGTCAGCATGCTCCTCCCGTCGTTGCCGTGGACGAAGACCGTCTCCACGCAGAGCTGGGGACCGGACGCGAATGCCGCCATCAGGGTGCAGTCGACCTCGCCCAAGGGCGACACGACCGTGTCGTGCACGATCCGCGACACCGACGGCCGGGTCGTCAAGACCGACACGAAGTCCGCCGCGTACGCCACCGCCCTCTGCAACGTCCTCGGCTGAGCGTGCGGCCGCGTCATCCCGTGCCCGAAGACCTCCGGTGCGCGGATGGGCGAGCGGGCCGTTCAAGCCGCCCATCCTGAACCTCTCGCCGGCGGCCGGCGCTGATCTGCTCCTGGATCACCCCAGACACCGGAGGATTTCATGGCACTCGTTTCCCGCATGCTCGCCGGCGCGCTCCTCACCGCGGCGGTCGCCGGCTGCGCGACCGGCACGGCCGCCCCGTCCGGATCGACCACGCCGTCACCCGCGCCAGCGCCACCGGCTGCGGAGCGGTCCGTCCGGGTCGCCGACATCTTCGCCAAGGGCACCGGCAACGCGCGGACCTACGATCCGGCGCTGGTCCCGGCCGGAGCCCGGGCGACCGTCGACGGCCGGTCCGCCGGCACCGGAACCACGGTCACGCTCACCGTGGCCGGGCTGCGACCGAAAGCCCGGTACGGCGCCCACGTGCACGCGAAGGCGTGCGGCGCGACCGGGAAGGACGCCGGCCCGCACTACCAGAACCAGGTCGATCCCGTGCAGCCCAGTGTCGATCCGGCGTACGCCAACCCGCGCAACGAGATCTGGCTCGACCTCAGCACCGACGACCGTGGCAACGGCACCGCGACCGCGACCGTCGAGTGGGCCTACGCGGCCGACCGGCGGCCGGGCTCGGTCGTGATCCACGCGATGGGCACCAGCTCCGAGCCGGGCAAGGCCGGCACGGCCGGAGATCGCGCCGCGTGCGTGTCGGTCGCGTTCTGACCGGCGGGTCGACGGCACTGGGCTGACCCGCGGCAGCCCGTTGCGGCAACGACCGCCGCCAGACCGCTCAACCGGTCGCCTCGCGTGCGGTCCCCCGCTGCCTAACGTCCCTCTGGGGCGCTGATCGCGGGCCGCCTCCGGTCTCGACGGCGAGGAGGGTGGACATGACGATCGGTCCGGCCTCCGGAGCGTCAGACCGCCGCCGGGCCGCTGCGCGAGACGATGTGGGACAGGTCCGGCCCGCGCCCGGCAAGCATGTCGCGGGCGCGGACGCCCAGGTGCCGCTGCACCACGAGCACCCGCTGCCGCGCGGCCCGGTCACCGAGCAGGGCGTCCATCGCGTCGGCCACGGTCACCCCGTGCGCCGGCCGCGTCATCAGCTCGACGACGTCACCGGCCGCCACCACGCCCGTCCGTTCGACGGCCATGTAGCAGCCCGGCCGCCGCGCGGCGGCGAACCGGCGCACCAGGTCGGGCACGCCGAGGTGCTCGGCGAAGGTCCGGCACGGGATGCGGGGGCTGCGGACGACGAGTACGGCCGAACCGACCAGCCAGCGCTCCCCCAGCACGGCGTGCGAGCACTCGACGCCCGACAGCGTGAGGTTCTCGCCCACGCCCGTGACGGGCATGGCCAGCTCGGCGGCCCAGAAACCCAGGTCCTCCGCCGCGTAGGCGTAGACGGCCTGGTCGACACCGCCGTGATGGGCGAGGTCGATGATCGTGTCGCCGGCCAGACCCTCCGCTCGTACCGCCACCGGACCGTCGGCCGGCCGTTTGTCGATCCCCGTCGGCCCCCTTCGCCCCACGGTCGGCCCGGCCGCGACGTTGACCGTCAGCACACGTCCTCGCACCCCGTGATCCTCCCCCGCCCGACCCCCCGAGGTCGCTCCGGCATTCGATGGACCGGCAGGGCGTTCCGGCGACGGGGTTCCGCCATTCTGCTGGCAGTGGTGGTCGTCGCGGGCGGTTCGGCCATCGCCCGACCGCTCCTCGCCGTGATCGACGGCACAGTCCTGACGCAGCTGTCGACCCCGCCGGCCGTGTGGAGCCACGGACCTGCCGCCGCGCCCGGGACGAGGGTGGCCCGGGCCGTCGCCGCGGCCGAGTCCGCAGCCGGGTCCGCAGCCGGCAGCGCCGACGTCGCCGTCGCGGCGATCGACCTGGGCACGGGGGACGAGGCGGCCGGAGCCGCGGGCGCCGTCGCGTTCCCCGCCGCGTCGCTGGCGAAGCTCGTGGTGGCGATCGACGTCCTCGACCGCCGCCGGCTCGACGGCCTCCGCGTCGACGACCACGATCTCGAGCTCCTCGCGCGCATGCTCGGCCCCAGCGACGACGCGGCGATGAACGAGTTCTGGAACCGGTTCGACGGCGCGCACGCCGCCGGGCGGGTCCGGGACCGGCTCGCCCTCTCCAAGCTCGACGACCCCTCCCAGCCCGGCAAGTGGGGCGACATGGAGGTGTGCCCGCTGGACATGGCGCGGCTGTGGCGCCACGTGCTCCGGGAGCTCCCCGCACCCGACCGCGACCTGCTGGTGAACGACGCGCGCGCCGCCCCGGCGATCGCGGCGGACGGGTTCGACCAGGGCTTCGGCCTGCTCTCCCCGCAGGTGCGCGGGCCGAACGAGGCCCTGGGCAAGCAGGGCTGGATGGCCCCCTCGGCCACCGGCGAGCGCTACCTGCACAGCTCCGGCGTCGTCGTCGTGGCCGGACGGGCGTACGCGCTCGCGGTCATGACCGCCACCGGCGGCCGGGCGGGATGGCCGGCCTCCCGCGACACGGTCGACCGCAGCGTCCGCGCGGCCGTCGCCGCCGCGCGCTGACCCCACCGCTTACCGCACCGCACCACACCCAGCACACCCACGAGAACAGGCAGGGAACCCATGAAACTTCGTGTACGGGCAACGATGCCCCGACGATGGCGCGTCGTGCTCGGCGCTCTGATCGCGACGGTCGCCGTCACACTGGCCGGCGTCGCGGCCGCGACCCCCTCCCGGTCGCCGGACACGTGCAAACAGAACTGCCTGCGACTGAAGCTGAGCTACAACAACGCGGTCGGCCGGATCACGTTCGAGTCGAACGGCGCGACGGCGAAACTCGACTCGATGGTGTTTCCCGGGGTCGCCGACGTCAGCGGCGTGGGCCACCCGCGCAGGGCGATCGAACTCCGTCACGGCTCGTGGAACTGCCCGGTGGCCACCCGCGACACGACGCGGGTGATCACCTGCTCGGATCTGAAGGACCAGTACGGAGTCACCTACAAGCTGACCGTCCAGGTCCACAGCGACGGCAACGGCGCCTTCCGCATCCAGACCACGACTCCGGCTCCCTACAGCGTCGACATCAAGGGCCTGACGGCGCCCCTCCTCGCCGGCGAGATCGTGGACGGCAACAGCAACTTCAGCGCCGCCGTGATGGCCCCGCTCAAGATCAGGGACTACGCCACGTTCCAGCAGCAGCTGGCCACGGTCGAGTCCTACGGCGTGTGCTGTGTCAGCGTCGACGTCTGGTGGGGCGACGTCGAGGGCCGCGGTGACAACCAGTGGGACTGGAAGTACTACGACGACGTCTTCGCCATGATCAAGGCGGCCGGGCTCAAGATCGTACCGATCTTCGCGTTCCACCAGTGCGGCGGCAACGTCGGCGACGACTACACGAGCCGGCTCCCGAAGTGGCTGTGGGCCAAGTACGCGAACGTGGTCGGCCCCGACGGGCTGAAGTTCCGGAGCGAGCAGGGCAACTACTCGAGCGAGTACATCCAGGGCTGGGCCGACCGGTTCGTCATGAACGAGTACGCGAACTTCACGACCGCGTTCGTCGAGCACTTCGAGCCGGACTACGCGGGCAGCTTCGGAGAGTTCAACATCTCGGTCGGGCCGTCCGGCGAGCTCCGCTACCCCGCTTACAACTCCCACGACACGGGAACCGACTACCCGAGCCGCGGCGCGCTCCAGGCCTACTCCCCGCTCGCGCGGAAGAGCTTCCAGGAGTGGGCCCTCGCGAAGTACGCGAAGGACGGCGGGCTGAAGGGCGTCAACGCCGCGTGGCACACCTCGTACAACACCGCCGGCCAGATCGCCCCACCCCGCAACGCCGACAACTTCTTCTCCACCAACTCCTACCGGGCCTCGCCGTACGGGCAGGACTTCGTCGACTGGTACAACCAGTCGCTCGTCGACCACGGTGATCGCGTGCTCCACACCGTGATCACGGCGCTCGGCAACCACTTCCCGGGCGTCCCCATCGGCTACAAGGTCCCCGGCATCCACTGGAACATCGGCAACCCCTCGATGCCGCGGGCCACCGAGGTCACCACCGGCCTGATCCAGACCAGCCTCGACACCGACAGCGACACCACCGGCCACGGCTACCAGCGGATCATCGACCTCGCCAAGCGCTTCGGGGGCACGGGGCGGCACATCGTGCTGCACTTCACGGCGCTGGAGATGAGCGACGACAACCGGCCGCCCCAGTACTCGATGGCCAAGTCGCTCGTCTACTGGTTCGGCTCGTACGCCCACCGGTCGGGCGTGGCGCTCAAGGGCGAGAACGCGCTGGCCGGCGGGGTCGACCACGACGAGGGCTGGGACAACATCACCGACGCCATCGGGACGCGCTACTACAGCGGCCTGACCGTGCTCCGCATCAGCAACGTCGCGGGCGGAACCGGGGCGCGGCGCTACGCCCAGCTCATCGCCCAGCTGCGCGGGCGGTAGCGGGCGGGCCGCCGGCGTTGCCAGGGTGGGCAACGCCGGCGGCCCGTCTCGCGTTCGGAACCCTGTGCCGCGGCCCGACCAGCGGATTGACTCGTGTGCAGCGACCCCACCGGACGACACGCGGAGCTGAACCACCCATGGCCGGTCTCCACCACCACCCGGGCGCCCGCGCTGCCCGAGGTGCCCACCCTGGCCGAACAA
>CAXTTN010000099.1:0-20079 GCA_964247105.1 uncultured Pseudonocardia sp. | reverse complement strand
CTTCGTGCGTCATGTTGCGCAGTCGCCAAGCGCCGAACCCGCCGTAGGTGTCCCACACCCTGATCAGGAACTGGGTGGTGTCCTCGTCGACGTCGCTCCAGTCGAACGGGTCGCCGGGCTCGAGGTGGACGTCAGAGGATCCCGCGTCCTTGTACTGGTGGTAGACGGTCGGGACGACCGGACCGTGCGACCACGCCCGCAGGGTCTCAGTGAACAGCGGCACACCGCGGGACGCGATGTGGTGGCCCTGCGCGTAGTAGAGGAGCTTCTGCAGCTTCAGGTTGGACAGGTCGGCTTCCTCAGCCTCTGCCCACGCGATGAACCACTTCGCGATGGTCATCGCGCTGTACTCGGCGCCGATGGTGTGCCTCCCCAATGCTTGCTCGTTGGCCAGTGTGCGCCTTGTCCAGCCCAACGCAACACGGGCGGACGAGTGACTGCCAGTCCCCCACCCGAGGACAACTCGCCCTCCGTCGCGACGCCGTTACGTAACAGCCTCCGGCGCCCGGGCGACTTTCTCACTGCGGTGGCCGCGGGCCGCTCCCCTCCGCGGATGCGGCCACCGCAGCGGCCTGTGAACCGGCTCTACGCCCCGGCCTTCAGGATCAGCTCCACTGCGTCGTCACCCGTCGCCGCTGCCTTCCAGAGCCGCTCCCAGAGGAGCTCGTACGACGCGACCTGGTCCGGCGCGACGTAGCTCTCCTCGCCGTGAGGCAGCTCGGCGATGACGTACCTGTCGCCCTCCCGCGGCTGGATGATCGTGAACGGCGCCCACCACAGCCCCGACGGCTCGATGCGCGCCCCGCTGGGTAGTACCGCGATCTCCACCCCGTCCGCCTCGGCGAGCGACAGGAGCCGGCTCCGCTGCGGAGGCATCAGGGCGGGAGAACCCGGTGACCACGACAGCAGGGACTCGGCGATGAGGAACCGCCACCGACGCCCGGGCTCGAACAGCAGCGGCTGGCGTGCGATGCGGCCGGCGACCTGGGCGCGGTGGTCGAACTGGCCGTGCAGGTCGGCCTGGCGCACGGCCGCCGCCGCGTACTCCGGTGTCTGCAGCAGCCCCGGTAGGACGATCCGCTCCGCCTCGAACAGCTCCACCGCGTCGGCGTCCTGATCGGCCGCAGCCTCCTGCGCCGACACTGTGCCGGCGTCCCGGTGGGCCTTCCATGTCTTCGGCTCTGCGTGGGCCGCTTCGGCCAGCTCGAGGATGCGGGCACGCTCGGCATCGTCGAGCGCCTCAGGTGCTTCGGCGCGGCAGGTGTCGAGCCATGTCCGGACCGTGGGCAGGGTTGGTGTGGTCACGGCGTGGTCGTAGCGGTACAGCTGAGCCTGAGACAGGCTGAGCGCCTTCGCCATCGCGCGCCCGGTCATCCCTGCCCGGACCCGCACCCTGACCAGTTCGTCAGCGAGTTGCCGCCGCTTTCCGGGCACGGTCACCCACGTGCTCCCGTCCCGTGCAGCTCGTCCTGATGCTCGACGATCCAGGTGTTGAGAGGTGTCGCTGCGGCCACGAGGCGTTCGGCGGCCTGCTCCAGTTCGGCCACCAGCGTGCGGTCGGTGACCAGTTCCTGCTGGATCGGCGCGCCGAGCTCGTCGAAGTGCTGGAGGATGCCGCGCGCGGTCGGCGTTCCGGCGTCGAACAGCCAGAAGTCCGACCCGAGCCACACCGGTTCGCCGGTGAGCAGGATGCGCTCCCCGACTGCCTGGGACTCGATGTAACCCGCGATCTCCCACGTCAGGTACCAGGACGGCGGAGAGGTGGCGTGCCGGACTCGGCACCAGTCGATCCCGTCGACGATGGTCTGGCGCGCGATCCGCGCCAGCCACGGGTCGGTGCGCACCGAGCGTTCGGCCATCGCGCGCCCTTCCCTCCACGCAACGAGGTCGGCGTCCTCCTCGTCCACCGCGTAGACGGACAGGCCCTCGTAGCGGAACGCCGAGCGGGTGACCGTGTCGAACAGCGCGTCGAATTCGTCGTCCGTCACTGGTGAAGTGCGGCCGCGATCTGAGGGGCGAGCACGGCGAACTCGGCGGCTGTCCACTCCACGTCGACCTCCTGGCCCGGGTTGTCCGGGTCGGTGCCGCGGAACCGCACCGCACCGGTCGAGCGCTTCCGCCAGACGGTGGAGCAGTTGCCATTGCGGCAGTCTTCCAGGTGGGCGATGACCTCGAAGTCGGAGTCCATGGGCGGTCCCTCCAGACGCGCTCGTGTCCGCGGCATGACCCGCGTTGTGCCCTCTCATGCTCACGGTGTTCCTCCTCCTGGTCAAGGCGTCGTACTTGCACTCGCGCTCGATACTGCGCATGATGACACACGTACCGCTCACGATGACACTTCGCGAGAGAGCAGTCCGCCCCCGCGGTGCCTCCACATCGCGGGCGGCGGACCCACCGTCTTCCGCCTGCTCGCGGTGTCACACCTGCGGGCGGGCGGCATCAATCACCAGGAGCTCGCATGGCACCGACCGTCGCTGCCCCCCACCCGTCCTGGTGCGACCCCCGTACCTGCACGGCGGACGCATGGAACGTCGACCACCGTGCCGAGCCGATCAGCTGGAAGACGGATGCGGACGACGTGACGGTCGCGGTCGGCCTGTCCCGGTTCGACGAGCTCGGCTCGACCGATGGCATCGGACACGTGCGAGTCCACCTCGCCATGCACGCCACGGTCATCCACGACGACCCGACCGAGAGCCACCTCAGCCCCACCGATGCCCGCCTGCTCGCCGCCGCGCTCATCGCCGCCGCAGAGCGGGCCGATGTCGCGGTCCGGGCCCAGGCGACCGCGTCATGCTGACCGTCGACGAGGCCGCCCGCTGGACCGTGCAGCACCGGGTGGAGGTCGACAACCGCGCACTCCTGCCAGGCCGGGTCGCCGTCACCGGCGCAACACCCGCAGCTCGACTCGCGTGGCAGCTCGCCCAGCTCGGCGCTGTCGTCCAGATCCAGCGCGCCCGCCCTCGCCTCGTCGACGCCTGCCGGTGCTGCGGCCGACCCGACGACCTCCACTGCCCGGGGTGCGGCACCTGCCAGCCCGGCTACAGGTGCTCGCTGCTGTGCGACGCCGACCCTGAACAACTCGACGCGGCCATCGGCCGAGCCGAGGAGTGGCACGACGAGATCAGGGTGCCTTGCTAATGGGTTCCGGGTTGACCGTCGTGGTGGAGCCCGGGACCACCACGGCCCGGCCTTCGACGACGTCTCCCCCGCCACGTCGACGGTCACCGCCTCGCCGCCCGTCTCCGCGCGTCCGCAGACCCGGACGGATCGGCGCACCGTCGTTAGCGAACGACCGGCAGGTCTTGGTCGCCGTCGCACTGATCGCCGTGTTCCTGGGCGCCACCGGCACCGTCGCCAAGCCGGCCGCCACCGCCGCGGCTGCGGCGGCAGCACCGGCGCCCGCTGCGGTGGGGAACCTCGCCGCGCCGACGCCGTTCTCCGGGCCTCACGGGTGCACCGTGAAGGACCCCACGACCAGCGGATGCCTCACGCCGACCACGGCGCACGCGCTCGCGGAGATCGGCCGCATCTTCGGCGGCTACCGCCGAGGGCCGGTCATCGGGTCGGTGGGCTGCTGGGACAAGCACCAGTGGAACCCCACCTCCGACCACCCGCTGGGCAAGGCCTGCGACTTCTTCCCCACCGGAGCCAGCGTCGGGAAGTTCGCGGCCGGCGCGGGGCTCGCGAACGGGTGGGCGCTGGCGAACTGGGCCCGCGCGAACGCGGCCGCGCTCGGGGTGCACTACGTGATCTGGCAGGGCCGGATCTGGGACAGCGTCGAGCGCACCGGTGACGACCCCGGCGCCTGGGGGCGCTCCTATGAGGGCGGTGGTGTGTACAACGCCGCGTCCGCGACCGGCGGCCACTTCGACCACGTCCACATCAGCTTCAAGGTCTGAGGAGGCCCAGCCCGATGAGCGCATCTCGCGACGAGAAGCACGACGTCGAGCTCGCACGGCTCGACCACGACCGGTCAGCCGCCGCGCGCGGCCACACCCTGCGCTGGACGTTCGGCGAGAACGCCAACCGGCGCGGTTGCGTGTACTTCCTGCTCGGTAGCTGCACGGCATGCGAAGCCACCGTCACCGTCGGCGCCGGGTGGTCGTCGTCTCAGGGCCCGGTCGACGCCCGCAAGGGCCGCTGCCGCAAGGCCGCCCCACCGACCTGTGCCCGCCGTGACGGCGCCTTCACGGTCGTGATCGCTGAACCTGCCCCTCACGTCTCATTGAAGCGCTGACCAGGGAGAACCGAATGGCTAAGAACCCCGAGTGCCGGACCTGCTGCCGCAGCCCGATCAAGCAGACACTCCTCGTCCTGGCGGGGATCGCGCTCATCGCCGCCGTGATCGCGATCGTCCTCGGGCTGGTCTGACCATGGCCACCCGCACCCGACCCCCCGCGCGCCGCCACCCCCGCCCGCCAGCGCGGCGCCCCGCCCGGCCCGTCCGCGCAGTTGCTCGTCGCCCAGCCCGGACCCGCACGCGTCGCACGCCTCACGGTCGTGCCCTGCGCGGGATGTTCGTGCTCGCCGCGGTCGCCGCGGTCCTGATCGCAGGCTTCGTCGCCGGCCAGTTCTTGCTGGTGTACCGCGTCGACGTCGAGACCCGGGGCCTGATCGGTGTCGGGTCGGCGCTGGGGTTCGTCCTTGTCGGATCCGCGCTGGTCGCGATCAACGGGAGGCGGCGATGAGCGTCCTGTTCGGCCGCAAGACCGAGCCCGACCCGGAGACCTGGGACGAGTTCTGGTCGGCGTGCGGCACCAGCTGCCCGTCCCGCACGTGCCCGCTCCAAGACCACCCCCAGGAAGGCAAGGTCATGCCCGAAACCAAGAAGAACACCCGGCTCGCGTGGCTCCGCGTGCTCCTCGTTGTACTCCTCCCACTGGTCGCCGCCCTGTTCTGCAACGCGAAGTACGGCCAGCCGGCCGGCTGGGCCGCCTTCTTCATCGTCGGCGCCGTCGTGGGCTACCTCGCGTCCCTCGGCAACGGGAAGGCGGCCGGCAAGTGAGCTACATCGAGGACGTCGTCAACGCCCAGATCGAGGTCTTCCGGGTGAAGTGGGGCCTCGTCGACCGCGGCTGCCTGAGCATCGACGATGCCCTCGCCATCGCCAGGGGCCGCCGCAACGTCACCATCATGGGCCACGGCGCACAACCGGGGACCCCCGGCTGGCGGTGCCACGAGCACGGCGCCGTGGGATGCAAGCCGTGCGGCGCAGACGAGCCCGAGTTCGACCTGCCGGACCTCCGGCCGACGTCGGTCCCGGCCCGCGTGCTCTTGCTACTGGCCCCGGCCCTGCTCGTCGGTCTGATCTTCCACCTGCTGTTCGGGTCACCCACCGGCTGGGTGAGCGCAGCCGTTGTGGTCCTCACCGGCGTGATCGTGATGGTGCGGTGCCGCCGGGCGGGTCGCGCGGCCCCTGCCGCCCCGGCCACCTGCCCCGCACCGCGGCCGGTCGCGCCCCGACCCGCCCTGCCGCGCCACGTCGAAACCGAGCGAACCGACGTGATCATCGGCGACACCACGATCGCGTTCTTCGACCCCCGCAACCCTGGCCAGCACCAGTGAGCGCGACCAGAGGGGCCCGCCGACCCCGCCGCGCCGGCCGGTTGGGCGCCATGGCCGCCGCCGCCTTCGTGATCGCCTCTGTGATCGCGGTGGCTGTTGGCGGGTGGATCGGCACCACGTTTGCCGACCTCGGGGTGGTCGGGGCGGAAGCCATCTACCTCGCGGTCGCCCTCTGCGTCGTGGCCACCGTCGCGGCCGTCGTGGCAATCGTTCGCCGCCGGAGGCGCGTCAGGTGAGCACCTCGACCGCGCCCGAGCCCCGCGACTGGCGCAAGATTGCGCTGTACGGCGTGGCTATCGCCATGATGGCTGTGTCGATCAAGGGGCAGGTCGAATCCACCGAGTCGCGGATGGGGTTCTTCGCATACGTGTTCGCGGTGGCGAACGACGTCGGTGCCATCATCGCGGTGGACGCACTATTCTCCGCGGAGCCCAAGTCCTCCATTCGTAAATGGGCCTGGTTCGCGATTGTGTTGGCCGCCGGCATGGGCGCCACCCTCAACATCTGGCACGTGTCGGCCGACGCCGTGATGGGCGCCGACGGGCAAATGCACTACCCCCAGCTGCCGCAGAAGTTGGCGTACATGGTCGGCGGTGAACCGATCGCGCTGACGCTGGTGCTGTTCCATCTCGTCGGTTTGGTGACGTCCGCGAAGCGCCGGTCAGCCCGACAGGCCGCCGACCAACAGCAGACCGCTGTCGGCTCCGCGCCCGACCGGCAGGCCACCCACGTGATCGTCACACCGCCCGCGCCGAACCGGCAGCTCGACCAGCAGCGCCCGACCGACAGCGCTGTCGGTCGGGACCAACAGCCCGCCCTCGCTGTTGGTCCGACAGCACCGACAGGAGCACCGACAGCGCGGACCGACAGCGCCGGCACCGGCACCGGCACCGGCACCCAGCCGCGCAAGCCGGTCGCAGAGCCCGCCCCCCACCCGTCCGCCGCGCGCCGCACCTCGGAGCGCGGCGGGTCGGGCCGCCCGCCGCTACGCATGGCGCCGAGCCTGCGGCCGGCGTGGATGACCACCGACCTCCTCGACCGCGTCGTCGACGCCATGCGCGCCGCCCGCGCAGCCGGGGAAACCTACGGCGCTCCCCGACTGAAGACCGAGCACCCGCAGGACGGCCTGGGCCAGAAGATGACCCGCCACAAGGCCGACGCACTCCTGGCTCACATCGCCAAGCACAAGCTGCTGGAGGCGGCGTCGTGATCACTCCAACGTGCCCGGAAATTTCCGGCCGACCCCGGAAATTTCCCCGCTCGGCTTGGCAAGTGCAGGTCGGAACCGCTACGCGCGCGCGTGCGCGCGCGAAAGGACCGGCAGGCGACCCGACAGCCCCGACGAGAGGGGAAATTTCCCCGAGGAAGGAGACGTGCATGGCCGGCGGTCGAGGCCCCGGCGGGCGCTTCGCTTCTGCGGCGCTGGTCGATCGGGCGCGCGACATCCGCGACAGCGCCCGGGGCAGGTACGCGGTCGCGAAGACCCCGCTGCGGAAGCTCGCGGTGGCGCACGACTACGCCCGGTCCGCCGCGGCGGCGTGCCTGCGAGCCGGGATCGGGGGAGCGGGGCAGGTGCTCGGGTCCCTCACGGTCGCCCTGATGTCTGCCGGGGACGAGCTGACGGCCGCGCTCGAGCAGGCGGGGAGGGGCGACCAGTGAGCACCACCGACTTCTGGGACGGGGAGGCCGACAGCGGCCCGGTAGAGGAGTCGAGGTGGCAGCCTGCTCGGCCCCGGGTCCGGGCCAACAGCACCGGCAGCCGGACCGACAGCCGAACTGACAGCGCCACCGACAGCGGGACCGACAGCGGGACCGGCAGCGCCGCACCGGCAGGACCAACAGCGCCTGCGCGGGTGACCCACCGCATCGTCAAGCCAGGCGGCGGACTGGTGGACCTGGCGAAGGCCGACAGCGACCAGCTCGCCGCCGACGACCAACAGGACAGGCCCACCGCGCGGGAACGAGCACTGGACGGGCTCAGCCTGTTCCGGTTTTTCGGGGAGTCCCCGGGTAGCCTCCGCGACCAAATCGAATTCGCCGAGGAAGGCGCCTACACCACCGGCAGCCCCGACGGCTGGTGGCGAACCCTGAATATCTGGTACGCCCGCTCGATCGCTTTCGTCGGGCTGTCGTTCTGCTACCTCATCGCGTGGGCATTCTTCACCCGGCTGACCCGCGCGGCAACATCGACAATCGTCGGGCTGTGCGTGCTGTGGGCGCTGAACCAATTGCCCGTCACGGCGTGGCTCATTCCCGACGGTCTCGACTTCACGACATGGCCGGCCGCGATCGCGCACTGGTTCGCACCCGACGACCTCGGCGGCTGCTGGACGTCCGGGACGGGTGAGTAGGCCGTGGCCCTGACCGTCGTCGTAGAACCCCCGTCCAGCACCAGCCCGCCCAGCCGTACGCGCCCCAGCGCGGGCCCCAACCGCCCCCGTGGGCCCCGCTGGGCCCGCTGGGTGCGCTGGGCCCTACGGCTCGGCCCGGCGCGCGCCGCTGGCGGCAAGACCGACTGGAAGTCCTACTTCATCGTCGCGATGGTGGCGATCGTGCTGGCCGGGACCGGCACGACGGTGGTGGCGGCCGCGAAGCAGGCAGCCGCGCCCGCCACGGTGGTGGCCCAGAACTGCACCGCGACCCCGGCGACCGGCACGGTCGCCGGGTTCACCGGCGAGCAGCTGACGAACGCGGCCAGCATCATCGCCACCACCCGCAGCATGGGCGCCCCGCCCCGCGCGGCGCTCGTCGCGCTGGCCACCGCGATGCAGGAGTCGACCCTGCGGAACCTGACCTACGGCGACCGCGACTCGCTCGGCCTGTTCCAGTAACGCCCGTCGCAGGGGTGGGGGTCACCCGCGCAGGTCAGGGACCCGATCTACGCAACCCGCACGTTCGTCTCGCGGCTGCAGGCCATCCCCGGCTGGTCCGCGCTGCCGGTGACCGTGGCCGCGCAGACGGTGCAGCGCTCCGCGTTCCCCGACGCCTACGCCAAGTGGGCCGGGCCGGCCGCCGCGGTGCTCACCGCCACCCCTACGACCTGCAAGCCCCGATAGGAGACCCATGGACCCCGTCACCATCATGCTGTTCGGCCTGGCCGTGCTGTGGATGATCCGCCGCGGCGCCGAGGACGTCGCGTCGATCGCCACCGGCAACGAGTCACCCCGCGTGACCCGCCTCAAGATGCGTCGCGCCGAGAACCGCCTCACGGTCGTCGAGGCGCTCGGCGTGCGCCTGGCCCGGTTCATCGCCCAGGGCCGGGATCCCGACCGAGAGCGGGGACCGGCCCGGCTGTACCTGTCCGAGCTGTGGGCGGACTCGTGGACTGAGGTCCGCCGCTGGCACGCCCGACAGGTGGCCAAGCGCCGCCCGCCCATCGACGACGCACCACGGCCCGCGCAGGCATCGGCGCCGGCCTACTACGACGACGCCGTGGACGCCGAGGTCGTCGACGGCCCGTTCTACGACGACGACATCGACCCCGACGTCGACCCCGAAACCACCGAGCCGGATCCGGCTCGGGAAACCGACCGAGAGGACCCATCTCCCATGTCCACCAACAACGGCGTGCCCGCCGACACAGTCGTGGTCGACGGCAACGTGCTGACCCCCCGAGGGCTGCTGGAGTACGGCACGAACTGCCGGGCCACCAACGCCGGCATCGACACCCAGCTCGAGCAGATGATCGCGGCGATGCGCAAGGCAGGGCTGTCGCCGACCTGCATCGCGCTGGTCGGCCGCGTGATGGCGGCCGGGGACGGCTTCAAGATCGGAGTGAACGGTGCGATCACCGAGTACGCGGAGCACGTCCGGATCCAGGCCGAACTCGCCGGGGACCACGCCTTGCGCGACACCGCGATCGGCTACCTCGACTCCGCAACCGTCTGACCAGCCCCAACCCGATCGCAGAAGGAGAACCCACACCCCATGACTACCGCCACCCCCGTGAGGCTCTGCGGAGCCGACGTTCGCACCCCCGACGATGCGCTCGCCGTGATGCTCGTCGTGCGAGGCGTCTACCAGAAGCTGGTCAAGTCGGCCACCGCGACCCGGGACGAGCAGATCGGCTTCGGCATGACCGGGGCGCCGCTGGCCTACCTGCAGAGCATGGTCGATTCCGCCGTGGCGATGTCGCAGGTCGCCACCGTGGCCGCGACCGAGTTCCAGCGCCAGATCGACCTCATCAACGCCACCGTCGGCCAGAGCGGAAGCCTGCCCGGCACCCAGAAGGGGGGCTGGGTGGACCCGACGAAGAAGTAGCAGCACGCAGCCTCCTGACCTCGCACGACCAGAAAGGACGGACCCCCATGGGCGCGGACCCTGACCTCGAGCCGCGCCCATGGGGGCCCGACTCCGACGACGGCTACGACGAGGAGATGGTGATCGGCGACGGCCTCGACCCCGACGAGGTCGCCGAGCGCGAGGACATCGACGCCGGGGTGCGAGCGCGGCGGCTGCCGTACCTGGCCGCGGCCGGGGTCGCCGCCACGGGGTACGCGGCGTGGGGCGTCGTCGAGTTGGCCACCGCGATGGATGGCCCCGAGGTGGGCGCCAACTTCGGCGCCGGCACGTTCCTGGTAACAGCGGCCGCGCTGCCGCTGCTGCGCACGGTGTGGCAGCACCGCATCCCCGAGGCGTGGCGGTCGCGGTGGTGGCTGGCCGCGTTCGCGGGCGCGGGCTGGGTGGACTGCGCGGCGACGGTCGGCCCGATGTCGGTTCCGATGACCGCCGCGCTGGTTATCGGAACGTGGCTGCTGGGGTCGCGGTGGGCGGCCGAGCACGAGGTGCCCAACCCGAGCCAGGTCGTGTACCCCGAGCCGGCCCCTGCGCTCCCGGTACCGCGCCCGCGCCCGGCGCCGGTGGAGATCGAGTCCGGGCTGGCCGTGCGGATCGAAGAGGCGTGGCGGACCCGGGTCGCTCACGGCGAGTCGCCGATCGCGCGCGAGAGCGAGCTCAAGGAGCGCACCATCCTCACCAACGGTGTGCGCTGGCGGGTCGACCTCGACCCCGGCCGCGGCGTGGGTGCGACCACGCTGGCGGGGCGCGGCGACGCGCTCGCGCTGGCCCTGCAGGTCAGCATCACTGACCTCATCCTGGAGGTCGGGGAACGGGAAGACATCGGCTACATCACCGTCACCGAGGGCCAGGCGCTCCTCGGTGACCTCGGGTATCGCGGCCCCGAGTACCGCGTCAAGGACAACGGCGACGGCGTGGTGCCCGTCGGGCTGGAGGCCGACGGGGAGCACGAGGCCGAGTGGTTGGCGTGCGAGGCCGGCCAGGGCGTGCGCAACGGCATGGCCACCGGCGACATGGGATCGGGCAAGACCGCGCTGCTGGAGCTCGTGGCGCTGGGATTGCGGAAGTCCGGGGTGTGGCGGGTGTGGTGGGGCGACGGCGACCCCCAGGGCTCGTCCAGCCCGCTGATGATGGACACGAACATCGCGCACTGGAAGCAGACGGGTCCTGAGGGGCTGCTCAAGCAGCTGGCCGCGTTCGAGGCGCTGTTGGAGTCCCGCTCCCGGCTGAAGCGGCTACTGACCCTGCACCCGGTCACCGGGCTGCCCGTGCTGCGCACCAGCCAGAGCCAGCCGGGCCTGCGGGAGATCCCGCCGTGCCCCGAGTTCCCCGCCTACATGTGGCTGATGCCGGAGTTCTTCACGATCTGCCAGGACCCCACTCTGCAGGCCGCGAACTTCGTGCTGCGCCTGGAGACGGCGCTACGGCGCGCGCGGAAGTTCGGGCTCGGCGCGGCGGTCGACACCCAGTCCGCGCTCGGCGCCGACTTCGGCAGCTCCGCGACGCTGCGCGCGTTCCTGGGCATGAGCAACGCGTTCATGATGCGCACGACGAACGCGAACGAGCAGTTCATCGTCAACGGGCTCACGGTCAGCCCCGGCCTGCTGCCGAAGGGCGGCGGGCACGGGCTGATCGCGAACCGCGGCCGGGTCGCCCCAATGAAAACCTACTGGCAGCCTGACCTGCACCTGTGGGTGCCCGCCCTGCCGGCGTGCGGGGAGGACCCGGACGCCGTGCTGGCGCTCGCCCCGTACGTGACGGTCAACGGCCCCGACGTCGAGCTGTCGCTGGCCGAGCAGCAGGCGGAGATGGAGCGGTGGCGGGCAAGCGCCCGGGCCGGGGAGCTCCCCGCCGCCGACGCAGCCCCGGCCACGGGCGCCCCGGAGATGGAGCTGGAGGGGGTGTCGGTGCCGGAGCCGCTCACGGGCAAGCTGCTGCCATTCCGTCCGCCCGCTGCGGCTCCGAAGTCAGAGCCGACCCCGGAGCAGCAGGTCGTGCTCACCCCGGGTTCCAAGGCGGCGCAGCTGCACGAGCTTCTGCTGGCCCACCCGGGCCCGTGCAAGGTGTCATGGGTGATCGAGGAGACCGGGTGGTCGAGGTCGGACCTGTCTAAGGCCAAAGGCCGCCTGGTGTCACTGGGGCTCGCACACGACATCGCGTGGGGAGTGTTCGCGGGCGGCTCGGCGCCCGAGGACGAGGAGACCCCGCCGGCGACGTCGGCAGTGGAGGCTGTGTCGTGACGGCTGCCGATGAGGAGCGGGCGCTGATCGCGATCCACGAGGCCGGGCACTGGTGGCAGTCGGCCCGGTGCAGGAGAACCGACCCGGAAGTGTTCTTCCCAGAGAAGGGCAAGCCGACCCGCCCGGCGAAGTCGATCTGCGCCCGCTGCCCGGTCCGAGCGGAGTGCCTCGAGGAGGCCCTCGCCGCCGGCTACGTGGCAGGTGTGTGGGGCGGACTGTCGGCACAGGAACGCAGGCCGATGCTGGTCGCAAGGCGTCGCGCAGCGGCTGCGGCCTGACGTAGCCTCGCACCTGGTCGCGCTTCCCCCGCGGCTGCACGCTCTCGAACCACGCTGCAGCAAAGGGGAACCCTGCGATGAGATCGGACCAGGCGCTGGAGATCGCGCTCCGACCAGCCGAGTACGACCACGGTGACCTCGTCGGCGCGCTCGTCGCGCTGCGAATCGCCCATGCCGACCAGAGCCGTGAGATCGCGCGCACCAGGCCTGCGCTGCTGGAGGCTAGTGAGCTGCGACGAGAACGGGCGGACGTCGACGCCCGCCTGGACAGCGCGGTACAGCTGTGGGAGCAGGGCAACGAGCGTCTCGAGCAGGTACTCGGTCTGCTCGACGAGCTCGCGCCCGCTGCGGCCCGAGACCTTCGCGGCGCGTGGGGGATCTGGCCCAACCCACCGCGGTAGATCCAGCCGACGGTGCAGACGGGACCTCGCAGCGTCAGAGCTGGCTGAACACAACCCGCGCCGGGGGTGCGGCCGGGTGGTCTGGATCGGTGATGACTTGGCCGTCGACCTGAACCCGCCCCTCAGCGAGATGACTACGGGCCCGGTCCTCCGACAGGCCCATCGCCATCATCCGGTCCCACACGGTCTGCGTCTCGGTGTCCACGACGTGCTCAACGCGTACGGCTCGGAGAGGATGCCGTCTCCGCCGTGACGTCGACGGCATCGTCTCGTTGAACGCAGAGAAGGGCCCCGCCCACCAGCTGCGCGCACCCGGTCGGGGGGTTGCGGGCGCGCATCGTGCAGCTGGTGGGCGGGGCTTCTTGCAGCCCACCGGGTCCGGGGGCGGTCCGGTGGGCGTTCGGGAGGCGCGGGCCTACGCCGGGTTGGTGCCGGTCGAGCCGGGGTCGATGCCGAGGTCCTCGATCGTGAAGTCGGTGCCGTAGGGCGGAGCTCCTGAACTGCCTTGGAGCCCGACGGGGGCGGTTCCGTTGCCGGAGGTGACCAGGCCTGCAGTGAAGGTCATGTTCGACGCGGGCACGTAGAGACCCTCGACGAGCGCTGCGTAGCCCTGGCTGGCGGTCGGGCAGGACACGGTGGTCTGGTTGAGCCCTGTTGACGCCGTGGTCGGTGTGGAGCCGTCGGTGGTGTAGACGAGGCTGAGGCGGCCGTACAGGCTGGCGGTGGTGCACAGGATCCCGGACGCCACGCCGCGGATGCGGTAGAGCCGCCCAGCGAGCAGCGCCGCCGGGAGGGTCATCCGCAGGGTGGCTGCAGCCGCGCTCGCCGCGGCGGTGAGCCGGGAGTTGCGGGCGATGATCCCCAGACCGAACGGCGCGAACGACCCGTCGGACAGGGATTGTCGGGTGAGCAACCACTTCGGTGTGCCGCGGTTCCCGACGTACTCCAGGGTGACCACCAGGACGGCACCGGACGGGATCGTGGAGGTCGTCTTGAGCCCGGTCGGGACGATGACCGAGGAGTCCCAGGTGACGGTGCGGGCTGCGCCGCTGGCCAGCAGGTGGTAGGTGACCACCTGGTGGTCGGTTGGGTTGGACAGCCCGAGCGTGGCGTTGCCGGTCAACGTCAGGTTGATCAGGTTTCCGGCTGCGGTGCTGGCATCGGAGACCAGTGAGGTCGACACCGATCCGGTGCGGATCGGGTTGGCGACCAGCGCCATCTCCGCCGGCGAGATCCGGCCGTTGGCGTCGAGCCCGGCGTAGCCGCCGGCGGCGTCCTTGCCTGAGGTGTCCTGCACACCGGTGACGGCGCCGGTGCGGCCGTTGACGCTGGAAACCGGTGCGGATGGGTAGGTCATCGCTCGCCAGCTGGCGAGCTGGGTCGGGTCGTCGGCGATGAGCTGGTAGTCCATCGCCTGATCGGTGCGGGTGCACCAGTCGCCGCGTTGTCCGGTCAGCGCGAGCATCGCGGCCTGGGAGGCGGCCACGCCGAGGTAGTCGACGATCGCGACCGCGGGCAGCTGTGCTTGCGGGACCTTCCCGCCGGCGTCAAGCCCGGCTACACCGGATGGTGTGCCGACGGGCAGCTGCGCCACAGGCACCTTCGCGCCGCTGTCGAGGCCGGCGACGCCGTTGGCGGCGCCGATGTTCTGCCACGACGGGTAGTAGGCGTTGAGGCCGTCGGACGCGGCCGGTGCGTGCGTGGCGGCGTGCTGCGGCACCGCGTAGAAGGTCGCGTTGGTCGGCCACCCGGTGTGCCAGTGGCTGAGGTCTCGGAGTTCCACCGACCCGAAGTCGGTCGGGGAGTCGCCGTCAACACCGTTCTGGGACTGCAGGTAGCAGCCGGTCTTGAAGTACCAGCTGGCCGTGCCGGTGGACACGAGCGCGGTCGAGGTCAGGACCGGGGTGACCATGTCGACCCAGTACACCCGGACCGTGCCGTTGATCACCTCGATCTTCCACTCGAACTCGACCCCGACGATGGCTGCCCACGGGCTCGCCCCGGCGTTGACGAGGTCGGTGCCACCGGGGTTCACCGGCGATGTGGCGTCGAGGGTCGCGGTCGAGCCGTTGATCCGAATCCGCATCCGCAGGGTGCCGCTGACGAGCTGGGTGCGGATGGCCACGCGGTCGGATGACCCGTTGTGCAGCTGCGCGATCACGACCTCGGGCTTGACCGCCATGAGGTGTGTGATCCGGCTGCGGCCGTGCAGGGTGTGGGTGCCGCTGTCCTTGGCGTCGAACGCCATGTCGGTGCCGGCGAGATCCTGCTCGCGGAGCTCACAGCGGGCGTAGCTGCTGCCCGACGTGGTCGGGCCGGCGACGCTGGCCCGTAGCTGCACCGCCGTGTCCGCCGCGGCCGCGGTGAAGTAGGGCAGCTCCTCGTAGCCGGTGGCGATCTCCAGCTGCGTGTGGGTGGCCACCGCGGCGCCGTCAGGGGCGACCTGCACGGCGAAGTGGTTCTGCCCGGTGCGCTGGCCGGCCACCACCGGCCCGATGTTCAGGATCGAGCCGGGTGTGACGCCGAGCGGGAGCCGTGCGGGGTCGTCGAGGCGGATCACGTCGGCCGGGGCGGCCGCGGCGGCCGCCGAGCTGGTGCGCGACAGAGAGCCTCGAGTGGCCACCGATCAGACGACCTTCTTGACCACGGCGCGGAACTCGCCCGCGGCGAGTGCGACGTCGGGGGCGATGATGACCTGGCTGTAGGGCGAGACGCAGCGCACCGCGACGTCCATCAGGTCGCCCGGTGCGGCCACCCGGAACACCTGCACGGTCGGTGGCGCGGTGAGGGTCAACCCGTGGGTGATCGTCCAGTTGCTGCCTGCCGCCGTCGCCGGGCAGACCTCGCTGTAGCCGTCCGGGGTGGCGGCCTGCGCGATGCCGATGAGCTTGGCTACCGGTGTGGTGGTGCCCAGGACGAAGCTGTCGTTGGTCAGCAGCACGAAGCTGTCGGCCGAGGTGCCCTCGCGCACGATCCAGTAGGAGCCGACGACGGCCTCGGCGGCGGTGTCCCAGTTCGCCGGGCGGACCATCGGTGTGCTGGCGCCCTTCCACGCCCACGGGCCGCCCTGGGAGCCGGTGGTCTGGCCGCCGAGCCAGAAGATGTCGTCGATGGCCGGGGTGAGCCCGTCGATGGTGGAGCCCGGAGCGGCGATCGCGACATTGGTGGCGGTGTAGGCGCGGACGGTGCCCTTGAGGGTCTGCCCGGAGGCCAGGCTGGCCAGGGCGTTGTCGGTGTAGGCCTGGGCGTTGTTCTGCGCCGCGGTCGCGAGCGACTGCACCTGGCCGTACTGCGGGACGTCGGTCGCGGCGCTCGCCGCGCCCACGTTCACGCCCTTGAGGTTGCCGAAGTCCTTCGCGGAAAGTGCTGCGGGACCAGCCATGACAGGGTTCTCCTAGATCATCCGGATGGTGCCGGCGGTCGGCACGTCCATGCGCACGACGGCGCGGTTGACGGTGGGGTGCTCGACGAGGTACTCGTCGCGCAGGTGGTCGTCGGAGTCGTAGAGGGTCCAGGCCACGGGCCGGCGGCCAAGGTTGTGGTCGACGATCCACACGTCGGCGGGCTCGTCCTGCTGGTGGGTGGCGCCCGCGCCGGCTCCGGGGCCCGGTGCGGGTGAGACGATGACGCCGGCGCCGGCGTTGATGCCGCGGACCTGCGCTGTGCCGCTGACGCGGACCACCGGGCCGGGGACGACGACCTCGCCGACGGAGGTCATCGGCTCACGAGCAGCGGCGCTGACACGGTGCCGCCCAGGACTGGTTCCCAGCCGATCAGCATGTCCCACTCACCGGTGTCCCAGGTCCACACCGCCGTCACGGTGTGTGGGATCGCGGCCAGCTGCGCGGCGACGACCGGTTGCCCGCCGTACTGGCCGGGGATGGTCAGCATCACGATCTGCCCGGTGAAGGTGTGCAGCACGTCGGAGTCGCTGCGCCGGCCGCGGATCTTCGCGACCACCGTGGGGTCCGGGGGTGGTTCGCGCAGCGGTTGTCCGGTGGCGTCGAGCAGCACCCACGCGTGCGCCGGCCAGGTGGCGCCCCGCGGAATCGTCAGCGGGTAGTCAGGAAGATCGCCGTCGGCCACTGTTCACCTCCACACGCTGGTGTCGGCCCTGGGCCATGCCGAGGCGGGTTGTCGCCGGGTCCGTCGGTCGTGTCTCGCCACGCTCGTCCGCCGGCGGGACGGCGCGGGTCGCGGCGCGGCGTCCGGGCTCGTCGGGCACCGGTACGAACATCAGCGGTGTCGTGCGCGGCGTGCTGGGCGTCGCGGGCGTCGAGGCGGCCGCTGTCGCCGCCTGCCCGGCGTCGAGGATCTGCTGCAGGACCTCGGCGAGCAGCTGCCCGGTGCGGGGCACCAGCTCGTCGCCGGCGTTCGTCCGGGGATCCGCGGTCGGCGTCACCCCTGCGCGGGCGGCGGTGATGACCTTCCACGCCGTGGCCACGCTCGTCCCGGCCGTGACGAGGGCGGACACGCTGGCGAGTACGACACCGGCGACCGTGACACCGGTGGTGGAGAGGATCCCTGCAGCGACCAGGGCAGAGGCCAGCGCGCCGACCGCGGCGGGGATGGGGCCGTGGTTGGCCAGCGCGGCCCGGAGTGGGTCGGGGCGGCCGTCGCGGTCGTTCACTTCGGCTTCGACACAAGCGCGGCGGCCGGGACGGATCCGGCGGCTCGGCCTTCGACCGTGGCCAGGACGGTCCCCTTCGGGACGTCGAACACGCGGGTCGCGTTGTTCGCGACGGTCTCGCGCTTGGACTGGGCGAGCACACGTCCGGCGCCGTCGAGGGCGGTGACCAGGAACTCCGTCGTGCCCCAGGTGCTGCCGTAGGTGATCCAGGCCTGGGCCACGACCAGCCCGGCGTCGGTCTCGACCATGAGCGCGGCGCGGAACGCGCCGTCGGCGGTCGGAGTGATGGGGATGGGGGCCACGGGGTCGTCCTTTCCTGAGGCAGGTGGTGCGGGGGTGATGCCGCCGCCCGCCGCCGCGAGCTGTGCGACGTACTCGTCGGCCTGGGCGGGGGTGCCGATGAACTCGATGTGCATGCGGTCGGGGCGGCTGACGTAGTCGCCGTGAGGTGCTCCGGCGCCCCACACGAACCCCCAGCGGTGGCATTCCTCGTGCCAGCCGTCGGGGAAGTCACCGGGCCCGGGAGCGCCGAGCGGGTTGCGGGGGGCCTCGAAGTCGGCGGCGCCGCCGCAGGAGTGGATCGACCAGGCGTCGACGGTGCCGGCGTACGCCTCGTCCTCGCGGCCGCGGATGGGGCGGACCGACAGCCCCCAGTTGCCGGCGGCGTCGAGGGGTCGCCCGCGGTGCTGCTCGAGCCATCCCACGAGGTGCACGACCAGCGGGGCGACGCGACGGTTGACCTTCCCGGTGATCTTCGGGACGGTGACCATCTCGTCGAGCCGGGGCACGAACTCCCAGCGGGTGCCGGTGCGGCGCATGGTGCCCCAGCCGCGCTGCACCATGTCGGGCCAGGTCCGGAAGTTCGTCACGGGCGCCATGGGCGGTCTCCTGTCCGGGTGTGCCACGCGGTGCACGAGGTCGGGCAGCCGGCGGGGCGCTGTGGCGTTGGGCGCAGCAGTGACGCGCCCAGCAGGACCGCGTGGACGAGCAGGGACGCGGTCTGCGCGCAGGTGCGCAGAACGTCGCGGATCGGTGGCCGTTCCCGGGGTGGGCGGCAGCGCGGGCACGCACGGACGAGCATCACGGGCCTCCGTTCGTGGTCAGCGGGTGAGCGGGCCGCGGCCGCGGGGAAGCCGGCCGCGACCCGCTCGTGTCGCGGATCAGGCGCCGGCGTCGTCCGGGACGGGGCCGGGGTCGCCGGCCTCGGTCTGGGCGGCCTGGTCGACGGCGGCGGGGATGTCCTCGACCGGGATCGGGTCCGGGGCGGTGTCCGGAGTGGCCGGGCTGGCCGTCAGCGCGGCGACGATGGCGTCGACGGCCTCCTTGACCGGGGTGAACGCGGCGGTGTCCTCGGCCTCGTCGGCGGCCGCGGCCACTCCGGCGGCGTCGAGCTGCTGCTGCAGTTCGGCGATCTTGCTGTCGCGGGCGGCGATGCCCTCGGCGATCGCGGGCAGGGCCGCGAGGATGGTGGTGGCGAGGTCGCGGTCAGCGGCCATGGTCTGCTCCCAGGTGCGTAGTCGGTTCTTGATCTCCAGCACGACGCGGAGGGCTTCCGCCACGTCGAGCTGGATGCTGGTGATGGCCGTGCGCGGCCAGATGCGGTCGAAGAAGCTCACGCGGGTCCCCTTGGATGAGGGCGGTCGGCTACGGCGCGAGGTGCGCGTAGGCGATGACCTGCCCGAGGTAGCGGTGCGCGGTCCGGTCGAGCTCGCCGCCGCACGTTATGACACGTAACTGCGGGTCAGGGGTGTCTCCGTACACGGCCGCCGTCGGGAACCGGGTCTTGTCGACGACGTCGACGCGGTCGATGACGAACCGGGCGGTGGAGCCGTCGGCGCGGTCGACGAGGACCTCGTCGCCGGGCCGGAGCTCGGCCAGGCGGGCGAAGACGCCCGCCCGCCCGCCGCCGTTGACGTGACCGAACAGCACCGCCGGGCCCGGTGCTCCCGGTTCAGGGGTGAAGTCCGCCCATGACGCCTGCTGCGGCTGGTGGACGTCCGGGACGGCGGCGGTGCCGTCCGAGTTGAGCCCGGTGCGGATCAGCGTCGAGCGGGCGGCGATCGCGGGGATGCTGACCGCGGTCGGCGCGGCCACCGGCGCAGCGGCCACCGAGGTGACCGCAGCCGGGGCGGTGCCCGGCGACGATGCCGGCGCGTCCGGTGCGGCAGCTCCGCATCCGGTGAGCAGCGCCGCCACGGCCAGCGTCATGGCCAGCGCCGCGGCGGCGCGGCGAGCGATCATGCGCTGCCGGTCTCGACCGACCCGACCGGCACCTGGTCGACCTGGGTGAAACCGCCGCCCCGGACCGTGGGCACCGCGGGGGTCGGGATGACCGTCGGCGTCGGTGGCGCCGTCGCCGTGGCGGACGGGGTGGGCGTCGCGGTGGGCGTCGCGGTGGGCGTCGGGGTTCCGGTGGGGGCGCAGTTGAGCTTCTTGCGCACGTCGTCCAGGCTCACCGCCGCGTCGAACTCGACGGTGTCGCTGGTGGGCACGACCAGGGTCGCCAGCGGGGACAGCTCCCCGACGAGCTGGGAGCGGGCGACGCCGTCGAGGAGGTCGTCGACCTCGGCGATGCCGGTGGCGGCGCACAGCTGCGCGATCGCCGGCGGCGCGGGCAGGGTGGGTGTCTGCGCCGCGGCCAGCGGGGCCAGGGCGAACAGCGCAAC